>JBBQHT010000096.1:0-16440 GCA_038324235.1 Acidimicrobiales bacterium | reverse complement strand
ACCGCGGCCAACTACCCGGCGGACACCGCCACCTACGTCACCCAGGGGCGGTTCTACGTGGTCAACGCACAGGACCAGGTGCTGGCCCTGTCCCAGAAGTGTCCCCACCTCGGATGCCGCGTGCCGTTCTGCGAGTCGTCGGGACGCTTCGAGTGCGCCTGCCACGGCTCGGTGTTCGACATCGGTGGCGAGTGGATCAAGGGTCCGGCCCCGCGGGGGATGGACAGCTACGCGGTCACCGAGCAGGACGGCGTGCTGTCCGCCGACACCTCCACCATCGTCGCCGGGCCCGATCGTGGTGCCGCGGTGTACTTCACCGAGCCCAAGGGCCCGAGCTGCCTCGAGAAGGGTTGAGCCCATGCCCAAGGAGCGTCCCACCCCACCCCCGTTCGAGCCCGAAGCGCTGGACCGCAGCCTCAACCGCTACCTCACCGCCGGGCTGGTCTTCATGTTCGTGCTGATCGCGGGCTTCGTGACCTACACGGTGCGTGAACCCGATCTGCGCGCGGATGCGAAGGCCACGCAGGCCACCCAGTACACGGACCTGGGTCACGACCTGTTCGACAAGAAGTGCGCGTCGTGCCACGGCAAGGGCGGCGACGGTGGCAGCGCGCCGACGCTGAACGCCAAGGAGTTCCTCAAGAACACCACCGACCCGCAGATCAAGAACCTCGTGGCCGGCGGCGTGTCAGGCACGGACATGCCGGCGTGGAGCCTCGACTTCGGGGGGACGCTCACCGAGCAGCAGGTGCAGCAGCTGACGACCTACATCCGCTCGCTCGAGCCGACCGCCCCGAGCGTGCCGACGTGGCGCAAGGGGAAGTCCACGAAGTAGGGCGGCCCGCCGGCCGCCCTGCTCCCACGGTGTTGGCGCTCGTCGCGCCTACTTGTTCCGCTTCGGCGCCTTGTCCGACTTCGGCTTCTTCGTTTCCTTCTTCTTGTCCTGTCCCTTGGCCATGGCCTGCTCCTCGTCGTCGCGACTGGTTGGTTCCCTGACAGTCAACACCCATGGGGGGCCGAGAACGGCTTCGCGGGGGTAAGGAGCGGTCGAAGGTGACGGCGGCGCGCGGGCGGTTGTCGACGTGGAGGTCGAAGACGTCGGGTCGCGCGTCGTGGCCGACGGGATCGAACCGGCGGCGGGCCACGGTGATGCGTTCGAGGTCGAGCTCGGCGTCCCGCCGAGCGACGCCAGCCAACGGCTCTACGAGACCCTGTTCGACCCCGATGTCTTCGTTCTCGACCTCGAGGCCTACCTGGTCCGGCTGACTCAGCTCCCCGCGGGTCACGTCGGGGGCGGGTTGCGCCACGTGTCCCAGTAGGTGACGTCGCGCACGGGGCGGCGCTTGGCTTCGCCCCAGGTGCCCGTCGGATGGCCCATGGGGATCATCGCCCACGTGTTCACATCGGCGGGGATCTCGAGCACGGCGCGCACCTTGTCCTCTTGCAACCGGTGCACGGTGGTCAACGTGGTCCCGAGACCCAGCGCCCGTGCCGCGAGGAACAGGTTCTGCACGCCCGGGAACACCGACGACTCGGCCTCGCCCGGGGCCCCTTTGGAGCACGGCAGGATGATCACCGGCGCGTCGCCCATGTGGTCGCCGAGGTGATCCGCCGAGCTCAGCATCCTGGTCGTGTTGGGCCGGGGCTCGGCGGACGCGTAGATCTCGCGGACCGGCAGCCAGCACGCTCGGTAGATCTCGCCGAGTTGGCGCCGCTTGTCGGCGTCGCGCACCACCAGCCACCGCACCGGCTGCGAGTTGCCGCCGCTGGCCGCCTTCGTCGCCGCTTCGATCACGGTGAGGACGTCCTCGTCCGACACCGCCTGGTCCGGGTCGAGGCGCCGCATCGCCCGGGTGGTGGCGATCGCTTCGAAGACGTCCATGGTTCCCCCTGCGCACGGCGGCCGTTCGTTCGCGGTCGCTCCGTCCTCAGTGTCGCAGACCCACGGCGGCGATCGTCGCCCGACGATGACCAGCCCCCTATCGTCAGTGCTGAACATGGGTCGACGGGGGTCAGCCCTCGTTGTCTGGCAACCCCTCCGCCGCCAGGCCGAGCAGCCGGTGCAGGTCGGCCAGATCCTCGCGGGCCAAGGCCGCGAACCTCGCGTGCATGAACTGGTCCTGCTGGGGCTCGAGGCGTTCGACGATCAGTTGACCCGCGTCGGTGAGCCACAGCTGATTGGCGGCGCCGTCCGGCGTCCGGGTCAGCAGACCCGCCTCCTCGAGCTTGGTGACGAGCATCGAGATGTTGCCTTGCGTCACGCCCGCCTGTTCGCCGAAGCGTCGCTGGTATCCGCCCGGACGGCGGCCGACGGCCAACAGGAGCTGGAACTGCGCGGGGTTGAGCCCCTCCCGACGCAAGATCGCCGACGCCTCCTGCGACGTCCCGTGCACGATGCGCGCCATCAACCCGAACGTCTCGGCCGACAACACGCTCCTCGACCTCGGCCTCATCTCATCAGCTCCCGCGCCCTCCATCAGCTGCGCGAATGGTACGCGACGCCGACGTGTCGAAGGCGCGATGTCAGTGCCGGTGACCTCTGCCCCTCGACCTGGACGCGGCGTTGTTGGTGCGGCCCTGGGGACCGCGCGGGACGGACGAGTCAGCTCCAACGGGAGCGGTCGTCGGCGATCCGTTGTGCGGCGAGCGGGGCGCCGAAGGTGGTGGCCGAGGCTGCGGCTTGGGTGACGAGGCCCTCGGCGTCTGCGTCGCGACCGTCGAGCATCGCCAAGCGCGCGAGTTGGTGGCTGACGGGTCCCCAGTAGGAACCGCCACCACCGAAGCAGTTGAGGAGGATCTGCTGGCCGGCGTAGGGGCCCAGGAGCTCGTCGAGGCGCGGCGCCGCCGCCCGATCGTCGAGGGCGACGGCGGTGTGGGCCAGGACCCCGAGGGTGAGCAGCCGGTTGGTGTCGGCGGGGATCGTCGTGAAGTGGTCGCAGGCGAAGTGGGCGTACGCGCGGCGGGCCTGGTCGAGGTCGCCGGATTCGGCGGCGCACATGGCGAGCACCGCTCGGTAGCACGGGATGTGCGGGTTGGCGTCGGCCGCCTCGGCGATCAGCTCGAGCAGCTCGCCGGCGCGCCCCTGGTAGAGCCGGATGTCGATCAGGTTCACGCCGAGACACGCGAGCGCCTCCGGGTGGTCACCGACCTGACGGGTCGTGGCCTCGAAGGCGAGCATCTCGGCCTCGTCGAGGCGGCCGTCGATGATGGCGCCGAGCGTGGTCCAGGTGGCGCAGACCCAGCGCCAGTACGGGTGGGCGTACTGGTCGGCGAGCGCGATCGCGTGATCGAGCGCGCCCTGCGCCGCCGCACGGTCGCCGACGAGCAACAGGTCCTCGTGCCGGTTGACGAGGGCGGCCAGGGTCTGTTCGGGCGAGCGGTGCGCGGGTGCCAGCGCGAGCAACTCGCCGCCATCGGACAGGCGCGCCTCGACGTCGCGGGGACCGAGCTTCGCCAGGCGCACGTTGAGCAACGCCTGGGCCAGTGCCGGGCCGGGCGGGCGTTGCCGCGCCCGGGCGAGGGAGCGGCGGGCCAGTGCCTCACGGTCGTCGACCCGATCGGTCAGCAACAGCGCCAGCGCGAGCTCGCCTTCCAAGGCCCCGGCGAGCTCGTGGTGCGCGCCGTCGAGGCCATCGTCGAGGTCGTGGCTGTCGCCGAGCTCGATCGGGCCGTCGGCCAGGCCGTCGAGCGCCTCCTGGATCAGGGCGGCCCGTTCGGCGTCGGGGAGGCCGAGGGCGACCCCGCGCCCGCCTCCACCGACGAGGAACAGCACGGCCGTCGCGAGCTCGGTCGGCAGCTTCGCCTCGCGGGCGATGGAGATCGCGACTTCGAGCACGCGCCGCGCGCCGTCGGCGTCGCCGGCGCCGTGGCGGGCCCGACCCAGGTGGGCGAGGGCTCGGGCGCGGGCGGCGTCATCGCCGCCGCCGATCACGCTGCCAACGCCGCCGACGTCGCCGGCGAGGTCCACCGCGGCCTGGAGCTGCTCGGCGGCCAGGCTCCACGCGGCCTGGTCGAGGCTCTCGAGTCCGGCCGCCATCGAGTGCGTGAACGCATCGGCGCGGAAGGACGCGCCGGCCCGGGCGAAGTGGTGGGCCAGCAAGGAGTCCCGCCCGCTCGCCGGCCCGAGCGCCGTGAGCGCCTGGCCCACATGGCGGTGCAGCAGGGTGCGCCGGGTGGCGCGCTGGCGCTCGTACATCGCATCGCGCGTGATGGCATGGGGAAAGGTGAAGCGGCCGGCACCGATCTCGGCGAGCAGGCCGGCGGCCACCAGTTCGTCGCACCGATCGAGCAGCGCCGCTTCGTCGAGCGGGCTGCACGCGACGAGCACATCGAAGTCGAGATCGAGGCCGATGACCGAGGCGAGGTCGAGCACCGCGGCGGCTTCCGGTGGCAGCGACGCGGCACGCCGTTCGATCCAGTCCCGGACCGCCGTCGGTACCCCCAGGGGGTCGGCGATCGTGCCGGGGCGGGCGGCGTCCTTCGCGATCTCGTGGATGAAGAACGGGTTTCCCCCGGTGCGGAACGCGATGGTGCGAGCCACGGTCTGGGGATCCTGGCCAGCGTCGCGGGCGAGGTCGGTGACGAGGGGCGCGAGCTCGTCGGCGGCGAGGCCGTCGAGGGTGATCGTGTCGACGGGCACCCGTCGTTGGAGCCGCGCGAGCAGCCCTTCGATCTCGGGTGAGGTCTCGCGGGCGGTGACGACCAGCAGGAGCGGCGCCGCCAGCTCGTCGACGATGAACTCCAGCAGCGTCAGCGTGTCCTGCGACGCCCATTGCAGATCGTCGATGACCCACAGGGTTGGTTCGGCGCAGACCTCGGCGAGGACGGCGGCGACGCTGCGGAACAGGTGCGCTCGGGCGACGGCCGAGTCGCTCGGGCCACTCGTGCCGGTGGTTCGCGGGGTGGGGACGGTGTCGGTCGTGCCGACGACGCCTGCGTCGGGCGACGGGGAGCGGGACCCCGTCGCCTCGGCCTGTGGTACCAGCTCGGGCAACAGGTGGAAGAGTCCGGTGGCCGCCGACCCGGCCCGGTGCAGGGACTCGCCGTCATCGGCCGCGAGGCGCTCGAGCAGCGCCTCCGCGATCGGTTCGTAGGGCAAGCCCGCGTCGACCCGGCACCGGCCCCAGAGCGGGTCGTGGTCTCGCGCACCGAGACGGGCGAACTCCAGCGCCAGGCGGGTCTTGCCGATGCCGGCTTCGCCGGCGATCACCACGACGTGCGGCCGCGCGGTCGCGGTGGCGCCGGCCTGCGCGGCTTCGAGCACGGCGAGCTCGTGGGCCCGCCCGACGAACGGGCCGCCGTGGGGGCCGGCTGCGTCCGGGACGGCACGGAGGCGTGGGCCCGACGTGGCCGGGGCCTCGCGGCGACCGCCATCGGGGGCGCCACCGGGCACGGCCCGATCCGCACCGCGCGTCGCGACCGCGGTCCGGCTCGGAGCCTCGGGCCGGGCCGGGCCATCGGCGACCAGCCTGCGGTAGAGCGCCTCGGTTGCCTCGGCCGGGCGGATGCCGTGCTCGGTGGCGAGCTGACGGCGCAGTCGCTCGTACGCCTCGAGCGCCCGCACCTGCGCACCCTGCTCGATCAACGCCGTGAGCAGCAGGTGGTGGGCGGTCTCGTCGAGCGTGTCGTCGGTGAGGGCATCCTCGGCGCGCTGGATCGCCGCGCCGGTGTCGCCGAGGGCCAGGTGCCCTTCGATCTCGCGGTGCGCGGCGAGGTGAGCGAGATCGTCGAGGCGGTCCCGTGTGTGGCGCACCCAGGACCCGTCGTTGCGGGGCAGGAACAGCGACCGCAACGTCGGCGTCGCCAGCCGCGCGAGCATCACCGCCTGCTCGGGCTCGTGGCGCGACAGCGCGACCCCGGCCCGCTCGACGAGCGACGCCGCCTCGGCCACATCCACCACCAACCCCGCCGGTTGATCCAGCCGCAGGATCCCCCGCTCGGTCGTGAGGCAACCTTCGGGGAGATCCACCTGGACCAGGGCGGCGCGCACCTTGGCCACGAGACCCCGCACGGCACCCGCCCAGTGGTCGGGGAGCGGGCCGTCCCACAGCAGGTCGGCGAGCTCGTCCCGCTGCACCGGTCGGCTCTCGAGCAGCAGGAACGCCAGGACGAGTTGGGCCTGCGCGCCGGGCACGACCTGCGTGCGGCCGTCGGCTGTCGAGAGGGTCACGCGGCCGCACAGCGAGGCGCGCCAGCGCGCCTGGGCCGTCGTCGGCCCCGAAATGGTCGTCACGCCGCCTCGTCGCGGGGTGTCCGTCGCGTTTCCGCCCACGCTCGCGTCCGTCCTCCGTCGTTGTGCACTGGCCCGTGCTCGCTCGGCCGGGCCCCGTGACACGAGCCACGACCGAAGCAGGGCCCGCGTCGGCGCGGGGCGATGGCCGACGGGGCGAGCGTACCCGGCTCCGCCGGCGACGCCGACCTCAGCGCGTCACTGGCGTGAAGGCGTGAAGACGTGAAGTCGTCAAGGCGTCAGGCCCGGCGATCGCCGCCGGGATAGCGGGCGTGCAGGTCGGCGATCACCGAGAGGCAGTCGGTGGCGCACTCGTGGATGATGTCGGCTACCGGTCGTACGGCGTCGATGCGCCCGGCGACCTCACCGGTGAGCGCGATGCCCGCCTCGAGGTCACCGCCGAAGTAGAGATCGGTGGCGTTGCCGAACCGGGCCATCGCGTTCTGCTCGTTGTCGAACTCGAGCTCACTGGTCACGCCGGTGCGCAACGCCCGCAGGGCCGGTGATGCATGGCGGTTGAGGAACACCGTGTCGGTCTCGCCCGCGTCGACGATCGCCTGCTTCCAGTTGGCGTGGACAGGGGACTCGGTCGCCGACACCATCCGGGTCCCGAGTTGGATGCCCTCGGCGCCCAGGGCGAGCGCGGCCGCCATCGTGGCCCCGTCGAGGAAGCCACCGGCCGCGACGATGGGCAGATCGATCTTCGAGGCGACCAGTGGGAGCAGCACCATGGTCGACACGGGCCGAGGGTTCTTGAAGCCGCCACCCTCACCACCTTCGACGATGAGGCCGTCGACGCCGGCATCGGCGGCCTTCTGGGCGGCGCGCAGGGTCGGCACCACGTGGAACACCGTGAGGCCGGCAGCTTTGAGCTGCGCGGTGTAGCGGGTGGGGCTGCCCGCCGAGGTCGTGACGAACGTGACGCCCTGGTCGACCACGAAGTCCACGATGGCCGGATCGCGCACGAACGCCTGGGCGATGTTGACCCCGAACGGCTTGGTGGTGAGGTCGCGCATCCGGCGTATCTCGTCGCGGATGACGTCGAGCTCGCCCGAGGATGTCTCGATGATGCCCATCGCCCCCGCGTTGGACACGGCCGACGCCAGCGGCGCCCTGGCGATCCACCCCATCGGGGCCTGGATGATGGGGATCTCGACGCCGAGCAGCTCGGTCACGCGGTTGGTGAACATCGGCGCATCCTCGCGCGCGAGCGCCGTCGCCACGTCGTCGCGCCGCCGGACGCGGGGCAGAAGGTGACCTTCGGCCCCCTCGGTGCGGCTCAACCCCCGATGACGGCCCGCCGATGGGGGAGGAGCACACAGCGAATCATCGTCTCTCGGGGGCCCTGATCCACTGACCGCACCGAGCCCTCGGTGCGGAGGTGTCCCGAACCCTGGAGGATCTCGATGAGCGCCAACCCCACGGCGGATGCGGCCGATTCGGCCGAGTCGCCCTCGCAATCTGTACCACCTGTCGCCACGACCGGCGCGCAGACGATCGTGCCCGATGTGATTCCGGCGGGGACCACCAAGGTCCTGCCCCACGAGCTCGCGAAGTACGCGCCGAACGGCTACGGCGGGTGGAGCTACGGGCCTGGTCTCGATCATGTGCGCCGCCTCGACCTCATGCCGGCGGATCACCTCGGGGTGATCGCCGCCCCCGGCGCCGCCACGCTGCTGCGCTTCTTCGCCATCACCGACATCCACATCACCGATGTGCAGTCGCCCGCGCAGGCGATCCTGTTCGGCTACGAGGGCTTCTTGTCGTCGGCGTACTCCGGCGTGATGCTCTACACCCACCACGTGCTCGACGCCGCGGTGCGGACGGTCAACGCCATGCACCGGGAGGCGCCGATCGACTTCGGCATCTCGCTGGGCGACACGTGCAACAACACCCAGTACAACGAGCTGCGCTGGTACGTCGACGTGCTCGACGGCCGGCACATCGATCCGGACTCCGGCCAGACGCCAGACGGTCAAGGCGGTGGACGCGGTGATCCCGAGGCTCGGGGCGCGTTCCTCGAGAGCTACGACGCGGTCGGGCTCGACCCGTCGATCCCTTGGTACCAGGCGAGAGGGAACCACGATCACTTCTGGACAGGCTTCCTGAAGGTGAACGACTACCTGCGCGAGACGTACGTCGGCGATCAGATCCTGGACCTCGGCAACATCTTCGAGGATCCGCTCGGACCTGACAGCCGGGGCTTCTACATGGGCTGCCTCGACGGGCGTACCGAGCTCGGCGAGATCTTCGGTCTGGGACCCGTCGCGGACTTCGCCACGCCGCCCACGGTGCTCGCGGCGGACCCTGATCGGCGCTCGCTCACCCGCAGCGAGTGGATGCAGGAGTTCTTCGAGACGACGACGACCCCGAAGGGCCACGGCTTCGATCCGGCCGATGTCGAGGCGGGGTTCGCCTGCTACACGTTCGAGCCGAAGGCCGACGTCCCGATCCGGATCCTGGTGCTCGATGACACCCAGGCCGACGAGGAGCCCTACGACAACGGCTATGGGCACGGATCCCTGGACCAGGCCCGATGGGACTGGCTCGTGCGGGAGCTCGATCGGGGCGAGGCCGACGGGATGCTGCTGGTGATCGCCGCGCACATCCCGATCGGCGTCGAGGACGAGGCATCCCCGATGGGATGGAGCTCGGCGGCGGCGGTGACCGAGGCGGAGCTCCTGGGCAAGCTGCACAGCTGCCCGAACCTCATCTTGTGGCTCGCCGGGCACCGGCATCGCAACATCGTGACGGCGTTGCCTGCTCCAGACGGTCTCCCGGCTGTGCACGGCTTCTGGGAGATCGAGACGGCGTCGCTGCGGGACTTCCCCCAGCAGTTCCGCACCTTCGAGATCGTGGCCAACGCCGACGGTACCGCCTCGGTCTTCACGACGGACGTCGATCCCGTCGTCGAGGACGACTCGCCGGCCGCCCGCTCCCGGACCTACGCGGTGGGCGCCCAACAGATCTTCGACAACCCGATCGGCCTGCTGCCGTCGTGTGCGTACAACGCCGAGCTGGTCGTCCCGGTCACCCCCGCGATGGAGGCGACGCTGGCCTCGATCAACGTGGGAACGGCGGTTCCTGTCGATCCGGGCTGACCACGGCTGGGCTGAGCCCGGTCTCGGTCCGGTCAGCCCGCCACGCGGCCGGTGATCTGCGCCTCGATGTCGGGGGGGACGAAGTTGTTCTCGGCGGTCGCCTCGGCCTCGGTGAGCTCGACCATCTTGTCGACCACCTCGACGGGATCCAGCTGGTCGGCGGTGATCAGATCACCGATCATGTGGAAGACATCGCTCGCCGGCGCCGTGAGCGACCCGTCGCCGAACCACTCCCACATCGAGTCGGCCATGCGGTCGTTGAAGCCGGTCTGGTACGGCCCCGGGTTGAGCAGCGTCACGTCGATGCCCAACGGCGCCAGCTCCCCGCGCATCGCCTTGCCCATCGCTTCGAGCGCGTGCTTGGTCATCGCGTAGGGACCGAACGTCGGTCCCACCATCACGCCCGCGATCGACGACATGATGATCACGCGGCCGCTCCCGCGCGCCACCATGCCCTTGAGCACCTCCTGGGTCACCGCGAGGGTCCCGAACACGTTGACGTCGAACAACCGCCGGACCCGGTCGATCGGGACGTCGGCCATCGGCCCGGTCTGGCCGGCCCCCGCGTTGTTGATGAGCACGTCGACCTCCCACGCACCGACGCGAGCCACGTCGTCGGCGTTCGTGATGTCGACTCGCTCGACGGTGAGCTCAGGGGCTTCGGCGCGCAAGGCCTCGGCCTGCTCGTCGGTCTCGGTGGTCGCGATCACGTTGTGGCCGCGTGCCGCGAGGGCGATGCTGGCCTGGCGGCCGAACCCCGATCCGGCCCCGGTGATCATCACGGTCTTGGTCATGGGTTCCTCGCAATGGTCGGCGGACGTGCGCGCGGCAGCCTACGGCTCGCCGGGTCGCGGCCGCGGACTCCGCGACGCAACGAGGACCCGCCCGGGGCCACTCAGCCCGTGGGGGCGCCGAGCTTGGCGAGTGCGGCTTTCAGGGCTGCCACGGCGTCCTGGTCATCGGCACCCAGCTGGCGGATCGTCGGCTGCGGATCGCTGGGTGCGGGTGTGTCGCTCGCCACCCGCCGGCTCCGCCCAGAATTGCCGTCGGGTCGGGACGCGATCCCGGCCACAATGCGCCGATGCCCGATGAGTCGCTCCCCGACGCGTTCGTGGAAGACGGCGGCCGCCTCGTCGTGCGGCGGTGGACCGTAGCTGACGCGCCCGCGCTGCACGAGGCCATCGTTGCGAACGTGGACCACCTGCGTCCCTGGATGCCGTGGATCGCCTTCGAACCACAGACGGTCGATCAGCGCGTTGCGCTGATCGACGGCTGGGATCGCGTGTGGGAGGCGGGCGGCGACGTCGTGCTGGGCGCCTTCCAGGAGGGCGCGGTGGTGGGGAGCACCGGCCTGCATCGCCGCATCGGTCCTGCGGGTTTGGAGATCGGCTACTGGATCGACCACTGCCACCTCCGTCGTGGCCTGGCCGGCCGCGTCTCCCGACTGCTCACCACTGGTGCGTTCACCGTGCCGGGCATCACCCACGTCGAGATCCACTGCGACGAGGCGAACACCGCCAGCGCCGGGGTTCCATCGAAGCTCGGGTTCACCTACGTCGGGAGCATCGCCGTACCGGTGCTCGCTCCAGCCGAGACCGGTCGTCATCGGGTCTACCGCATGACCCGCGTCGAGTGGCTCGCCGCCTCGAGCGCGGGCCGGCGATCTGGCCGACGTTGATTGATGGATCGACGGCTTTTCGTTAGGGTGCCGTCGTGGTCCGTGCCGTGCCGTGCCGTGTGTGATGCGGCACTCGGCCTCGCCAGCGTCCCGTCCGTCGAGCCTTCTGCCGTAGGAGCCCCCGTGAGCGTTTCAGATGTCGTTGGTCCGATCGACTTCCTGTTGTTGGAGTTCGATCCCACGAAGACCGACGGATCCGCGGCCGCTGCGCTGCAAGATCTCGTCGACCGAGCCATCATCCGCCTCTACGACTTCTTGGTCATCGTGAAGGGCACGGACGGCGTGGTGACCGCGCTCGAGGTGACCGACCTGGGCGACTTCGGGATCTTCGGCGGGGCGCGGTCGGGTCTGCTCGGCGATGACGACATCGCCGAGGCAGGAGCGGCGCTCGGGCCGGGCCGGGCCGCGGCGCTGTTCGTGTACGAGAACACCTGGGCGATCCCGTTCATCGCCGCGGCCCGTGCGGCCGATGGCCAGGTCGTGGCGAGTGCCCGGCTGACGTCCGACGAGATTTCGGCGGTGCTCGACGAGCTCGACGCCGCCGACGCCTAGTCCGTCACGAACGTGACCCGGCGGCGCTCGCCGGCCATGGTCGCCGGCGGCGTCGCACCTGTCGACGTAGCGCTCCGGCTCTGCCTTGTCGGCGCACCGAGCCCGCGCCGACCACGACCCGCCAAGCCACCCACCCAGTTCAGCGACACACCACGAGATCCAGAGGAAGGACAGACCATGCCAGGTTTGCTCAGAGGAGTGGCCCGCACTGCGGCCATCGCCGGAACCGCGACCGCCGTCAGCGGGCGCGTGCAGCGCCGTCAGGCCGAGAAGTTCGCCGGTCGGGATGCCCAGATCTACGCGGATCGTGAACAGGCGTACGAACAGCAGGCGGCTCCTGCCTACGCACCGCCTGCCGCGGCCCCGCCGCCACCCGCAGCTCCGGCCCCCGATGTCCTCGGTCAGCTCCAGCAGCTCGGTGACCTGCACACCCAGGGCATCTTGACCGATGAGGAGTTCGCCACGCAGAAGGCGAAGATCCTCGGGTCCTGAACCGCCCGCACCCTTCCCGATGTTGCCGGTCACGGCACTACTGCGCCGCCGTTGCGGCGCTGGCCGGGCACGTCGTAGGGGCCGGCAGGCCCGCGAGGCGGTCGAGCAGCCAGCGGTCAACCGTCGGGAGGGTGGCCAGCCACGCGGTGGTGTGGTTCCACGTCGGATCCCGTAGCAAGTCGACGAGGACGCCGGCCGCGCACATCGATTCGGCGAGGGTGACGGTGCCGGCCACGGGCACCAGCGTGTCGGCGTCGCCGTGGGTCATCAGCACCGGGACCGTTGATGTACCCGCGACCGGGGTGTTGAGCGCGGCCGCCGCGTTCCAGGCCGGTTGGTTCGCCGGGTCAGCGAGGAAGATGTCCTCGAGAGGTCGGGTTGGGGCGTCGGCGATGTCGCCGGTGCAGGACTGGACGAGCAGCCGCGCGTTGGCCGCGGCCTCTTCGTCGACGAGGTCGGTGAGGGCGGGCTGCTGGTACACCACGCTCCACGCCAGGATCGCCTCCGCCGTGAACGGGAACACCACTGGGTTCGTGGTGCCGGGGAGCAGGAACACCTTCGGGTCGGTCACCGGCGCTGCCGCGGCGACACCGCGCAGGTCAAGATCCGGGGCGTACGCGGCGGCGATCATGTGGGCGAAAAGCACTGCGTGGCCCCCCTGGGAGTGGCCCCAGGCAACGACGGTGTGGCCGCCGCCGATGGTGGACGCGGCCCGAGCCGCGTCGAGCACGTTGCGACCGGTCGCCTCACCCACCAGGTAGGGGTGGAGCTCGTCGGTGCCGAGACCTTCGTAGTCCGGGGCGACGACGGCCACGCCGGCGGTGAGGAGCTCCCCGGCCCCGCTGAGAGCGAACGGCGTGAACTTCGACGGCGCGCACGAGTCGCCCAGACCCGTCGTGCCGTGGGCCCACACCGCGATCGGGTACCCGCTCGGTGGCGGTGCCGTGAGAGGTTTGAGCAGGACGCCGGTCACGGGCACGGGGTCGCCGGCGGGGGTCGTCGAGACGTAGGTGATGCGCTCGCCAGTGGCGGGCAGATCGGGCGCGACTGCGGTCGGTTCTCGATCGAGGACCGCCCCGGGGGTGCCTTGCGCCAGGACCGTGGGCGGGCGGTAGAAGGTGAGAGGCACGACCGTGGTCGGCGGCGCGGGTGTCGCCGTCCCTGCGCTCGAGCTCGTCCGGCCGCCCGGCGGTGGAGATGACGTGCACGCGAACGACAGGGCGGCCAAGGCGACCAACAGCACGGGAACGACGTGGCGGCGCGGCACCTGGGCGAGCGTAGGCGAACCGCGGTTCACGTCGGCGGCGGACCGCCGGGGCGGATCAGACGTCCGCGATGATCACCGTGCGGCGGACGGCGCCGGCCACGAGCTCGATGTCGACCGGGTGCTGCTGTCGCTGCGGGCGCGCTTGTGGGGCCGGGCCTGGACGGTGTCACCTGGCGGCCTCGCGACCTCGAGTCGAGCTAGCGGTGCCGGAGGCGCAGCGTGGGTCGCGGCGGGCGACCCACAACGCGTTCGAGTCCGGGATGGCTGCTGCCTGGTCCAACTAGCTTCGGGCCGTGCAGTCCCTTGTTGTGACAGCCGTGTTGGTGTGACCCTGCCCGGTGAGCGGGGCGGCGTGTGGCCGGCCCCAGATCGCGGCGTTGTTCTGGGTGAGCCACGGGTCGAGCGCGTTCGCGAGTTCGGGCAGGCGGCAGGCAGGGACCTGCGGGTAGAGGTGGTGTTCGAGGTGGTACTGCATGCCGAGCAGGAGCGGGCCGATGAGCGGGGCGCGCAGCGTGCGGGTCTGTTGGAGGGGACCGCGGGCGTGTTTGTCGTGGACGCCGGTGACGGAGATGAGCGGGAAGGTCCAGGATCCGATCTCGGCGCAGATCACGTAGGCGCGCATCGCGGGATGGGTTTGTCCGATGGCGATGGCCGCAGCCCATGCGGCGGGCCAGACGGTCATCTCCGCGATCAGCAACGGTCGGGCTGGCCGGTTGTTGCTGAGCGCCCAGCGCCACACACGAAACCGGTAGCGCGGGCCTTCGAGCACGACGCGCCATATGGGCCAGCCGTCGACGTACGCCTCGGGGTCACCGTCGGCCGGGTAGACGCGGTGGTGGTGACGGTGGCTCGCCGCGAGCGCGTGACCGCTGTTGAGGAGCACGCAGCCGTAGACGGCGGTCAGCACATCGTTGGTGTGCGGCCGGAGGCCGAGGTTGCGGTGGAACAGGTCGTGGATGACCACGACGTCTGCGGCGAACAGAAACGCAACCGCCACGGCCACGAGGGGCCACCACCCCTGGGCGGCGGCGACGAAGAAGACCACCACGGCGGGCCACGGCCGCATCAGCGCGACCACGACCTGCACGGCACTGATGCGAAGCGCGTTCGGGAGCACGTCGGCGAGCCGTGGCCGCGCCACGCGCGCGAGGTTCTCAGGTCCCATCGGGAGTTGTCCCAGTCAGGGCGGCGGTGAGCACGGCGATGAGTTGGCTGGAGCGATCAAGGAACCCGGAGGTGTCGAACCGTGAGGCGTCGAGCTCGTCGAGCAACTCGAGCCCGACGAACAACGCCACCACGCCGATGGCCACGTCGCGGGCCTCGAGGACCCCGAAGGGTTGATCGCCGACGAAGCGACGGACCGCGTGTTCGGTGAGCTCGACCCACGGCTCGGTCCGATCCGCGACCGCGTCGGCGAGCGTGCCCCCGCCCGCAGCGCCGGCCATCATCTCCGCAAGCATCCGGAACCTTCCATCCTCGCGGTCCTGCGCGAAGAACGCCGCCGTCTTCGACACGAGCTCCGACAGGCCCTCGGCCTCGTCGGCGACGGTGCGGTACTCGTCCAGCCGTTCGCCACTGGCCCGATCGAAGGATTGCAGGAGCAGATCCTCGACCGAGTCGAAGTGATAGTGGATCCCACCCACGGCCACGCCGGCGCGTTCGGCGATCGCTCGGGCGCTGGCATCGAAGAAGCCCTGCTCGCGCAGCGTCGCCTCGCCGGCCGCCAAGAGACGTTCTCGGACGTCCGACCCGCCCGACGACTCTCGCTTCTTGTGCTGCTGCCCTGCTCGAGCCATCACCAGCCGTCCGATCCGGTGTCTAGGTCAGTTGTCTTGGACATACGTCCAAGGTAGGGGATCGTGATGGACAAGGCAAGAGGAAGGTCTCAGATCAGCCGCTTCGACCGTCCGAACGAGAGGGGCACCAAGACGCCGGAGCGGGTGAGGCCCTCGGCTGCGAGCCGGCACGAGAACCCAGGAACACCACTCAAATCAGAAGATGTACTCCACTTTGTGGAACGAACCGGGACGCCTGGGCTGTTGCCTCTCGGTCACCAACGGTCAGATGGAAGGGCTGGTCAGAGACTATTTTGCCCATTTCCATCTGACCACTCAGAGTGGAGCTGGAGGGAATCGAACCCTCCCGTTTACTTGAAATTACGCCGCAAAAGTGCTGGTCAGAGCGTTGTACTGTCAGACCGAGAGCGCGCCAGGACACACACAGGACACAAAAAACGGAGGCCACGACGCGAACATCAGACGATCGAAGTCGTCGAGGGGCGTCGAAGTCGGGGGCCGACGGGCAACGGGCTCGACGCTATTGCACCGGTTGTTGTGTGAACGATTGTATACGGGTACGATCGTTCACATGCCTGGAAGTGTGTACGACGTGCTGCCCTCGCCGGCTGCGGGGTTGTTGCAGGTTGCCCGTCTGCGGTCCGGGCTCAGCCAGCAGGAGCTCGCGGACCGCGCCGGCGTCGATCGTTCGATGGTGTCGGCCTACGAGCACGATCGTCGCCAACCGACCTTGCCGACCTTGTCGAGGTTGTTGAAGGCCGCGGGGTTCGAATTGCGGATGCATCTCGAACCGTATGACGATCACGATGACGTCCTGGCGGCCCGGGAGCGACACCGACCCAAAGCCGAGCGGGAAGCGTGGGAGCGACGCCAGCGAGAGCGTCTCGCAGCCATCGATGATCGACGGTCAGGGCACAAGGCGAAGACGCGGCAGCGATGAACGAGAACGTCGACGCGGCCCTCATCGCTGAGGCTCTCAACCGGCACAAGGTCGACTACGTGATCATCGGCGGCTACGCCGCTGAGCTCCACGAGGTCGCGGGCCTACCGCCGACCCGCGACATCGACGTGTGTCCGAGCACCGAGCTCTCAAACCTCGAGCGCCTGTCCTCTGCGCTCACCGACCTCCATGCCCTCATCAGGACCGAGTCAGTCGACGGGGGACTGCCGTTCTCGCACGATGTGGAATCTCTGGCCAAGGCCGCGATGTGGAACCTGGTGTGCGACGGCGGGGAGCTCGACATCACCTTCGAGCCCGCAGGCGGCGGCTACGCGCACCTCAGGCCCCACGCCGTGATCATCGAACTCGTCGGCCAACGGATCTG
>JBBQHT010000095.1:0-16466 GCA_038324235.1 Acidimicrobiales bacterium | reverse complement strand
CGTGGCCCGAGCGTGGGTGCAGGTGATCGACGACACCGGCTTCGTGGCCGGCACCGTCAGCGACGGCAACGGGCGGTTCCGCGTCGGCGGGCTGGCCCCGGGCACGTACCACGTGCACGTCGTGGATCAGTCCGCCACGTTTGCCCCGGTCTGGTGGCGCCACGCGCCGACGTTCAGCGGCCCCAGCCGCGCCGATGTCGTCATCGGCACCGGGCCGTCGCTCATCGCGGTCCACCTGAGCTGATCGGCGCGCCAGTCCATCGGCGCGGCGCACTACCCTCGATCTGCGTTCGAACGACACGGTTGGGGGGGGCCGGCCCGGCGCCCCTCGCCCCAGCCTCGAGGAGCACGGTGACGACGACGTCGGAGACCACACTGCGACCCGAACGGCTCTACGCCGGGTTCCTGGTCGCGCAGGCCGCGTGCGGCGTGGCGCTGTGGATCCTCTTCGCCACCTCGACCACCGTGCGCTCGTGGTTCGAGCTCATGCCCCAATATCACCGGGTGATGGACGCGTTCGTGTTCGCCGACATCCTCGTGGTGGTCGTCGGCTCCCTGGCGAGCGCGTATGCCATCGACCGGCGGGCGACCTGGGCGGTGCCCGTGGTGGCGTTCACCGCCGGCGGCGTGGTGTATCCGACGCTGTACCTGCTCGGCTGGGTGTCCTTCGCCGGCACCGGCGCGGCGTGCCTGGGGATCATGGTCCCCACCGCCGTGCTCACCTGCTGGGTCACCTATCAGACCTGGAAGCTCAGCCGCCGCTGGTGACTGGCGGCGCGTCCCGGCGCCGCCCTCCCAGATCTGCACGGATCTGATGCCGCATGACGCAGTCAGAGCCGACAGATGCGGGCGGGCCGCAGCCGGTGGCGGACGCCTTGGTCAGGCCCTCTTGTAGGCCCGCACCGCCAGCGGCGCGAACACGGCGACGATGGCGATGCTCCACAGGATCGATTGGATGACCCAGGTGGCGGTGTCGCCGCCGATGCACAACGCCCGCACCGCGTTGACCGTGGCGCCGACGGGCTGGTGGTTGGCGAAGCCCTGGAGCCAGCTCGGCATCGTGTCGACCGGGACGAACGCCGGCGACGCGAACACCAGCACCGCGACGATCGGGAACGAGGCGGCCTGCGCCGCCTCGCCGTTGGACGCCCCGAGGCCGATGAGGGCGAACACCCACGCCAGCGCGAACGCGAACAGCAGCAGGATGACCAACGCCGCGACCAGGGCGAACACGTTGGTGTGGATGCGGAAGCCAACCATGATGCCCACGACCAACATCAGCAGCACCACGAGCGTGTCGCGGACCAGGTCGGCGAGTGTGCGACCGGCGAGCACCGCCGATCGGGCCATCGGCAACGACCGGAAGCGTTCGATGAAGCCCTTCAACAGGTCGTCGGCCAGACCGACCGCGGTGTTGGTCGCGCCGAAGGTGACGGTCTGCACGAAGATGCCCGGCATGAGGTAGTCGACATAGGGGATCGGACCCGTGCTGATCGCCCCACCGAACACGTAGCGGAACAGCAGCACGAAGATGACCGGCTGCACCGTGGAGAAGATCAGCAACTGGGGCACGCGGCGCAACGTGATGAGGTTGCGGTTGGCCACCGCCATCGTGTCGCTGAACGCCCAGTAGAGCGCGCTCTTCTGGGCGGGGGCGATGTGGCCGGTGTCGGCGGGGACGGCGATGGCGGTCATGCGTCCGCCTCCTTCTTCTTGTCGCGCCGACTGCGGCGGCTGGCGTCGAAATCGTCGGCTTCTTCGTCGGCCTTGACCTCGACCTCGGCGGTGTGCCCGGTGAGGGACAGGAACACGTCGTCGAGCGTGGGCTCGCGCACGGCGATGGATTCGGGGTTGGCGTTGGCGGCATCGAGCAGGCGGACGAGCTGGAGCACGGATTTGCCGCTGTCGTTCACGTTGATCTTGACGGTGCGGCCGTCGCTCTCGACCTCGGTCGTGCCGACCTGCGCACCGATCTGCTGGCCGGCCTGCGCGGCGGCCGGATCGGCGAACACGATCTCGACGACCGTGGCCCCGAGCGTGGCTTTCAGCTCCGCCGACGTGCCCTCGGCGATCTTGCGGCCGTGGTCGATCACGACGATGTTGTCGGCGAGCCGGTCGGCCTCCTCGAGGTACTGCGTGGTGAGCAGCACGGTGGTGCCATCGTCGACGAGCTCCTGGATCACGGTCCACAGGTCGTTGCGGCTCTGCGGATCGAGGCCGGTGGTGGGCTCGTCGAGGAACAGCACCGGCGGGCGGTGCACCAGGGCGGCTCCCAGATCCAGGCGACGACGCATGCCGCCCGAGTAGGTGCGCACCGGCCGATCGGCCGCGTGGTCCAGGCCGAAGCGGCCGAGCAGCTCGTCGGAGCGCTCGCGCACCAACTTCTTGGGCAGGTGCGTGAGCAGGCCGACCATGCGCAGGTTCTCGCGGCCGGTGAGGTTCTCGTCCACCGCGGCGTACTGACCCGCCAGGCCGATGCGCTCGCGCACCGACTGGGGGTCCTGAGCGACGTCGATGCCGAGCACATGGGCGCGACCCACGTCGGGTTGGATGATGGTGGTGAGTACCCGGATGGTGGTCGTCTTGCCGGCGCCGTTGGGCCCCAACAGGCCGAGGACGGTACCGGCCGGCACCTCGAGATCGATGCCGTCGACGGCAACGACGTCACCGAACTTCTTCCCGAGACCCTCGACCGTGATGACGGGCGCGGAGCCCGCAGTCGTGGAATTCATACGTCCCATCGTTCCAACATGGTTGAGAATTGTCAAGTATTCAAACTGGTCAATGGTTGGCAACACTGCAGAAATCGTCCTACCATGGCAGCGTGTCCACCAAGGCGGGTCGCGAGGCCTGGCAGCTGCTCAGCGACCTCTTCTTCAACGGGGAGATGCAGGACCGCTTCCACGCGGCGAGCACCGCCATCGGCCTGTCGCCCGGGATCCTGAAGGGCCTGCTGCAGCTCGACCCCGATGCAGGCGTGCCCATGCGCGACATCGCCCAGCACTTCCGCTGCGACGCGTCGTACGTCACCACCCTCGTCGACGGGCTCGAGGAGCGGGGCTTCGCGGAGCGCCAGCCCCACCCCACCGATCGGCGGGTCCGCTCGATCGTGCTGACGCCCGCCGGCGTGCGCGCCAAGGCCCAGGCCCTCGACGTGCTGTACGCGCCACCGGCGTCGCTCGACGGGCTCGACGCGACCGAGCAACGCACCCTGCGCGACCTGCTCCGCAAGATCTCGGCACCCGCGACCGAGGCGACGTCCGCCCCGGTCGACGCCGCCTGACCCCCTCCCCCGCGTTCTCGGCTACCCGGCGGCCCCTCCCCCCGCGTTCTCGGCTCCCCTGGGGCCCCTCCCCCCGCGTTCTCGGCTCCCCTGGGGCCCCTTCCCCGCGTTCTCGGCTCCCCGGCGGCCCCTCCCCGCGTTCTCGGCTCCATGGCGGCCCCTGTGGCCTCGGGATCGTGCGAGGTGAAAGGCGTCGCCGACCAGGCTGACCGGTAGGGTTCGCGCATCACGATGTTCGCGCTCTCCCTTCCCTTCGTGGGCGTGCTCGCCCAGGCCGGATCCGGTACGACCGGCGCCGCCGTCGCGCAACCCGATCTGTGGTCCGCCCGCCAGCAGATGGCGCTCTCCCTCGGCTGGCACATCGTGCTGTCGTGCCTCGGCATCGGCTTCGCCTCGATGGTCGTGTTCACCGAGTGGCTGGCGCGTCGCCGTGACGACGAGGTCATGCTGGCGCTCGCCCGCCGCTGGTCACGCGCCCTCGCCGTGCTCTTCCCGGTCGGCGCGGTGTCGGGCACGATCCTGTCGTTCGAGTTCGGCATCCTCTGGCCCGGGCTCATGGGCACGTTCGGCGATGTGTTCGGCATCCCGTTCGCGATGGAAGGCTTCGCATTCTTCATCGAGGCCATCTTCATCGGCATCTACATCTACGGCTGGGGCCGCCTGGCCCCGAAGCTGCACATGCTCTGCGGCATCCCGATCATCGTCTCGGGCATCCTCGCCGCGATGTTCATCATCATGGCGAACTCGTGGATGAACCACCCGGACGGCTTCACCGTCGACGCCAACGGCGTGGTCACGGTGACCGATCCGTGGGCGGCGGTGACCAACTCGGGCGTGTGGATCCAGTTCGCCCACATGCTGCTGGCGGCGTTCATCGTCGCCGGCTTCCTGACCGCGATGGTCTACACGCGGCCGCTGCTCAAGGGCTCGAAGCTGCGCTACCACCGCCTCGCGTTCATGATCCCGTTCACCATGGCGGCGGTGTGCCTGCCGGTGCAGCTGTTCGTCGGCGATCTGTCCGTGCGCTGGGTCGGCGCCAACCAGCCGATCAAGGAAGCCGCGGCCGAAGCCCACTTCCCCACCGAGTCGCACGCGCCCGAGATCCTCTTCGGCTTCCCCCAGCCCGACGGCACCGTGAAGTGGGGCATCGTCATCCCCGATGGCCTCTCGATCCTCACCGGCGGCTCGCCCGACACGGTGGTGCCCGGCCTCGACTCGGTGGCGCCCTCGGATTGGCCGCCACTCACCGTCGTGCACTGGGCCTTCGACCTGATGGTCGTGTCCGGCACGTTCTTGCTGTTGCCGGCCGCGTGGTTCGGGTTCGTGTGGTGGCGCAAGCGACGCCTGCCCAAGCCGCGGCTGTTCCTGTGGTTGGGCATGGCCGCCGGACCACTCGCCGTGCTCTGCCTCGAGGCGGGATGGGTGACCACCGAGGTCGGGCGGCAACCGTGGATCGTCTACAACACGATGCTGGTCACCGACGCGGTGACCGCGGCCCAGGGCATCCGCTACGGCTACTACCTGCTGCTCGTCGTCTACACCGGGTTGACGGTGGCGACGATCTACGCCCTGCGTCGCCTCGGGCAGGCACCGTTGCCGTTGTCGGCGCGGCCCGAGGACCGGCCTGATCCCGCCGGCGAAAACATCGGCGACGACGACGGCGACCAGGTCGGCGAGCCCGGCGCCACGTCCGATGACCAGACGGCGGCGGTGCCGGCGCCATGACCGCGGCCCGCCTGGTGCTCGCCCTCCTGTGGGTCGCCGTGACCGCCTACGCGGTCTTCGGCGGCGCCGACTTCGGCGCCGGGTTCTGGGACCTGACCGCGGGCGGGCCCCGCCAGGGACGCGCCCGCCGCGCCCTGATCGATCACTCCATCGGCGCCGTGTGGGAGACCAACCACGTGTGGCTGATCTTCGTCCTCGTCCTGGTGTGGACCTGCTTCCCGATCGCCTTCTCATCCATCATGTCGACGCTGTACATCCCGCTCACGCTGGTCGCGGTCGGGATCATCTTCCGTGGGGCGGGCTTCGCCTTCCGCCACACCGTGTCGGAGGTCCCGAGCCAGCGGCTGTTCGGCGCTGCGTTCGCCGTGTCATCGGTGCTGACACCGTTCTTCCTGGGGTGCGTCGCCGGGGCGGTCGCCACTGGCCGCGTGCCCGTGGGCAACGCCGTGGGCGATCCGATCAGCAGCTGGTGGAACCCGACCTCGTTGCTCGGCGGCACCCTCGCGGTCGCGGTGTGCGCGTTCTCCTCGGCGGTGTTCCTGCTGCACGACGCCGTCCGCCTCGACCCGGGCGGCGACGATCCCGCCCCGAGCGACACCGGGCGAGCGGCCCGCGAGGACATCCCGCTCGTCACCGAGCACCGCGACGAGCTCGTCCACGACTTCCGGGTCCGAGCGCTGGCCACGGCCGTCGTGACCGGCGTGATCGCGTTCGCGGGCATCTTCATCCTCAAGGCCGACGCGCCCGCCCTGTTCGACGGCCTCACCGGCCCCGCGTTGCCCCTCGTGCTCCTGTCCGCGGCGGGCGGGGTGGGCACCATCGTGCTGATCCAGCGGGACCACGTGAGCCGGGCCCGCATCGCCGCGGTCGTCGCCGTGGCGGCGGTGATCTGGGGCTGGGGCGTCGCGCAGTACCCGTACCTGCTCGAAGGCAGCCTGACCCTCGAGCAGGCCGCCGCTCCGACGGCGACGCTGACCGCCGTGGCCATCGTGGCCACCCTGGGCCTCGTGCTCTTGGTCCCGTCGATCATCCTGCTCTACTCGCTGGCCGACCGCGACCTGCTCGAAGAAGCCCACGTCGACGAATGAGCACCCCCGGCAGCCGGGCAAACTCCCGACATGTCGGTCGCTTCAGGCGGAGAGGGCGCTCATGTGGCCGGCTTCAGCCGCAGCAGCGAACGGGGGCCCTCGCCCGCCAACTCAACGGCATCGGAGCGCAGCGAGGTGACGAGGGGGTCTGCGCCTTCGACGAGCTCGCGAAGCTCTCGAACCGTGTAGTCGACGATCTCACAAGCGTTGCCTGACCACGCCCGGACCTGATCGACCAACCTCATCGTCTGCGTGGTCCAGATGTCGTCACGATCGCTGCCGTCCGGGCGGACGAGGAGGATGTCGACGTCGCTCACGCTCGTGCCTTCGCCGCGAGCAGCAGAGCCGAAGAGCCAGGCCGCGACCGGCGGTTGCGTCCAGGTGGCCAGGGTCGAGCGGATCCTGGTCAGCAGCTCACCGCGCAGGCCGGCCAGCGCCTCGATTGCCGGTGCGGCGACGTGGTCACGATTCAGCGCGTAGAGGTTCGCCCTTCCGGCTGGCTCGCAGGTGACCAGCCCGGCCTCGACGAGTTGGCCGAGCACCCGACTCACACCAGATGTGGTGGCGTCGCCGTCGAGCAAACCGGCGACAGTCCGCCCGGTGACCGGCGTCGTGGTGTTCGCCAGGACACCGAGCACGAGGCCTTGCACTCCCGGGATCACGCTCCGAATCGGTTTGCGAAGGTTCATGCGAAGGCTCCCCTGGTTCGCGGGCAGGATAACCGACTAATCGGACATATGTCCGAATTCTTGGTCATGTTGCGCGGGACCCGGGGGCGGGTTCACCGAGCGTTCACCGGACCGAGCGAGATCGGGACGCAGCGTGATTCCTCGGCCTTGCCGGCCCGATAGGATCACCCCCGGCACGCCGCTGGGGCTCCATTCGAGGCGCCTGCAGCGGCCGATCAATGGGGATCGTCACTGCCGCCGATGCCGCCCGCGGGCCGTCGGTTTCCAGTCGCTGTGACGCGTCCCCGACCTGTGGGCGCCGAACCCTCTGCGTGGGAGAACGCGTTGACCGAAAGCATCACGATCACCGACAATCGCACCGGCGAGTCGATCGAGATCCCGATCCTCAACGGCGGCGTCGACGCGGCGGAATGGGCCAAGTTCATGCCCAACATCTGGTTCAGCGACCCGTCGTTCGGCACGACCGCGGGTGCCACCAGCTCGATCACCGAGCTCGACGGCGATGCCGGCATCCTGCGCTACCGCGGCTACCCCATCGAGCAGCTCGCCGAGTCGTCGACCTACCTCGAGGTGTCGTACCTGCTCATCCACGGCGAGCTCCCCACCCCGGCGGAGTACGAGGCGTGGGTGCACGACATCACCTACCACACGTTCATCCACGAGAACGTGCGCAAGCGCTTCATGGAGGGCTTCCACCACGACGCCCACCCGATGGGCATGCTCGTCTCCACCATCGCCGCGCTCTCCACCTTCTACCCCGAGGCCAAGAACATCAGCGATCCCGAGTCGCGCAGCAAGCAGGTCACGCGCCTCATCGCCAAGATGCCGACCCTCGCCGCGGGGGCGCACCGCCACAGCGTGGGCATGCCGTTCGTGTATCCCGACAACAGCCTCGACTTCTGCGCCAACTTCTTGTCGATGATGTGGAAGGTCGCCGAGCCCCGCTACGAGGCCGACCCCATCCTGGCCAAGGCGCTCGAGGTGCTGTTCATCCTGCACGCGGACCACGAGCAGAACTGCTCGACCACCGCCATGCGGACCGTCGGCAGCTCGCACGCCGACCCGTACTCGGCCACCGCCGCAGCCGCCGCCGCGCTGTACGGCCCGCGCCACGGCGGCGCCAACGAAGCGGTCATCCGCATGCTCACCGAGATCGGCTCGATCAACAACGTCGACGAGTACATCCGGCGGGTCAAGGCCGGCGAGGTGCGCCTGCAGGGCTTCGGGCACCGGGTCTACAAGAACTACGACCCGCGGGCGACGATCATCAAGAAGACGGCCGACGAGGTCTTCACCGTCACCGGCAAGAACCCGTTGCTCGACATCGCCCTCAAGCTCGAAGAGGTCGCGCTCGCCGACGAGTACTTCCTGAGCCGCCGGTTGTACCCCAACGTCGACTTCTACTCGGGCCTCATCTACCAGGCGATGGGATTTCCGATCGAGATGTTCCCGGTGCTGTTCGCGATCCCCCGCACGTCGGGCTGGCTGGCGCACTGGCTCGAGCTGCTCGACCGCGATTCCCGCATCGCCCGCCCGCGCCAGCTCTACGACGGTGCCCCGGTCCGCGACTACGTCCCGGCCGCCGACCGCACCTGACCAACCCTGCGTTCTCGGCTCCGCTGCGGCCCCTCCCTCGGGCCACATCGGTTCCGATCGGGGGTGAATGCCGGCGAGCGCCACGACGCCATCGGGCAAGGTGGGTGGATGCCACCGCCACCCCATGATCTCCGCCCCGCCGGCGAGATCCCGCTGACCCAGGTGGATGCCTTCACCGATCAGCCTTTCGCCGGCAACCCGGCCGCCGTCGTCGTGCTCCCCGGCGCGGCGGATCCACGCTGGATGCAGGCCATCGCCGCGGAGATGCAACTCTCCGAGACCGCGTTCGTCTGGCCGGTCGACCGAGGATGGAGCCTGCGATGGTTCACCCCGACGGTCGAGGTCACCCTCTGTGGGCACGCGACGCTCGCCGCCGCCCACGTGCTGCGCACCGAACGTGGCCACCGCGATCCGGCACTGGCGTTCTCGACCGCATCCGGTTGGCTATCAGCCACGACCACCACCGACGGCTGGATCGAGCTCGACTTCCCCGCCGACACGCCCGTGATCGCCTCCCCACCCCCCGGGCTCCTGCAGGCCCTCGGTGCCGGGCTCGATGACGCCGTCACCGTGGTCCGCGGTCGTCTCGACTGGCTGATCGAACTGCGCGACGCCGCGGCGGTCCGGTCCTGCGATCCCGACCACCGCCGGCTGCGCGACATCGGGGCGCGCGGCGTGATGGTGACCGCTCGCAGCGATGGCGCCTACGACATCGAGTCACGGTTCTTCGCCCCCGGGTCGGGCATCGACGAGGACCCGGTCACGGGGTCCGCGCATTGCCTGCTCGGTCCGTTCTGGGCCACCCGGCTCGGACGCCGCGACCTGCTCGCCCATCAGGCGTCGGCGCGGGGCGGCGTGCTGCGGGTACGGGTCGACGGCGAACGCGTCCACCTCGCCGGTCACGCGGTCACCGTCATGCGCGCGACGCTGGCGTGATGGCCCGTCCGCCCGGGTGTGAGGCGCACCGATGACGCGAAACACGGGCCCCCAGGTAGCCGAGAACGCGAGAACACGGGCGCCCACATAGCCGAGAACGCCACAACAGGGGCACCCACGTAGCCGAGAACGCGAGATTAGGGGCGCCCAGGTAGCCGAGAAGGCGATACAGGGGCGCACACATGGCCCAGAACGCCACAACAGGGGCGCCCAGGTGCCGAGAACGCCAGAACACGGGCGCCCACGTAGCCGAGAAGGCGATACACGGGCGCCCACATGGCCGAGAACGCCAGAACAGGGGCGCCCAGGTAGCCGAGAACGCGGGATTAGGGGCGCCCACGTGGCCGAGAACGCGGTGCGGGCCGATGATCCGGACGGCGTCAGGCGGACGTGACGTCGATGAGGATCTTGCCGACGTTCGCGTTGGACTCCATGTAGGTGTGCGCCGCGGCGATCTGATCGAGCGGGTAGCGGGAGTCGATCACGGGACCGAGCTCGCCGGCGTCGAACAGCGGCAGGATCTCGCGGGCGAAGCGGCGCGTGATCGCGATCTTCTCCTCGATCGGTCGGGCCCGCAGGACGGTGCCGATCAGCGCCGCGCGCTTGGGCAGCAACATGCCGACGTTCACCGGCGTGAGGCCGCCACCCATGACGCCCACCTGGATGATCCGGCCGCCGACCATGACCGCCTCGATGTTGCGGTTGATGTAGTCGCCGCCGATGACATCGAGCACGACGTCGACGCCGCGGCCGCCGGTGAAGGTCTGCGCCGCCACCACGAAGTCATCGGCGGCGTAGTCGACCGCCACGTCCGCGCCCAGCTCGAGGCACCGATCGACCTTGCCCGCGGACGCCGTCACGATGACCGTGGCGCCGATGGCCTTCGCGATCTGGATCGCCGCGGTGCCCACGCCGGAGCCGCCGGCGTGCACCAGCGCGGTGCGCCCGGCGGTGAGGCCGCCCTGCACGACGAGTGCGTCGTAGGCGGTGATGAACACCTCGGGAATCGCCGCCGCGTCCGCCACCGGCACGGATTCGGGCACCGCCAGCAACTGACGCTCGTGCACGGCGATCCGCTCGGCGTACGCGCCGCCGCCCACGATCGCCATGACCGCCGTGCCGACGGCCACGCCCTGCACCCGCTCGCCGAGCTCGATGATGTGACCAGCGAGCTCCATGCCCGGGATCTCGTGCGGCATCGGTGGGCCGGGATAGAAGCCGCGGCGCTGCAGCAGATCGGCCCGGTTGAGCGCGGTGGCCACGACCTTCACCACGACCTCTTCGGGGCCGGGCACCGGGTCCGGCACGTCGCGCACCTGCAGCACGTCGACGCCGCCATAGCTCTCCAACACCACTGCTCGCATCGTTCGTCTCCTCGGGCCGCAGGCGCGCGCGGCGCTGACCCTACCGCGGGTCCCCGACACCCCGACCAGCCATCGGCCAAACTGGACCGGTGACCAAGACCCAGCCGATGGCCCTCACCGGCCGGACCTTCGTCATGACCGGCTTGAGCCACCTGACCGTCCGCGTCGCCGGCGCCCTGGTCGAGCGCGGGGCGACCGTCAACGTCATCGGCCACCCCGACGCCGACCGCGACGCGCACGAGGTGACCGCGCTGCTCGACGAATCGGTGCGCGTGATCGTCCCCACGCGCGATCACGACAAAGCGCTCACCGCGGCCGGTCTGCTCGAGGCCGATGGTCTGCTGGCGGTCGCCGATGCGGACATCGAGAACCTGCGCTGGGCGGCCGACGCGCACGAGCTCGCGCCCGATGTGCCCCTCGTGTTGCGCACCTTCCAGCCCGAGCTGGGCGAGCACCTCGCGGAGAGCCTCAACATCCGGCGCGCGTTCTCGGTCGCCGGCCTCGCCGCGCCGGCCTTCGTGGCGGCATCGTTCTCCGAGCGCGTGGTCGAGACCCTGCGGCTCGCCGATGACGAGATCCCGTTGTGCGTGCTCGACGTGCACGACGGCTCGCCGTTGCTCGGTGGCGATCTCGACGCCGTCCGGGCCGACACGTCCTGCGCGATCGTGGCCGTGCAACGCGCCGGCCGCGAGTGGGAACCCGCCGATCCTTCGAGTCCCCCGCTCGAGCGCGGCGACCAGGTGCTCGCCGGCGGTCGCCGTGCGGATGTGCTGCGCCTGGCCGTGCGCAACGATCCCGGGCTCGGACCAGACGTCGTGCGGGCCCACGGTCGCCGACGTCCATCGCGTCGTCGGACGAGCAACCTGCTGCCGATCAGCGCCGGGCTCTTCGCCGCGCTCTTCGTCCTGACCGCCATGGTGAACCACTTCGTGTTCGACCTGGACGCGAGCGATTCGGTGGCCACCGCCGTGGCCGCCGCGCTCGGCAACGGCACCCCGTCAACCACGTCGAAGTGGGTGCAGGTGTTCAACCTCGTGGCGATGATCGGCGCGTTCGTCCTGTTGTGGGTGCTCCTTTCCCACATCACGGCCCTCGTCCTGGCGGAGCGCTTCGACCAGCGCATGATCCGGCGCGCCCGGCGCGTCAAGGATCATGTCGTCATCGTGGGGTTGGGCCGGGTCGGCTACCGCATCGTGCAGTTGCTCGCCGAGCTCGACGTGCCGACGGTCGTGATCGAGCACGCCGTCGACTCACGCTTCTCCGAAGCCGCCGGCGAGCGGACCGTCGTGCTCACCGGCGATGGGCAGCTTCCCGAGAACCTCGACCGCGCGGGCATCACCCGGGCCCGCTGCGTGATCGCCTGCACCACCGACGATCTGGCCAACCTGGCGGTGTGCCTGGCGGCCAAGCGCGCCAACCCGTCCATCCGCACGGTCACGCGGGCGTTCGACGATCAACTGGCGCAGCGCCTGAGCCAGGCCTTCCGCGTTGACGTGGCGCTCAGTTCGACCGGCACCGCGGCGGCGGCGTTCGTGGGCGCCGCGACCGACAGCCTGGCGATGCGCCCGATCGCGCTGGACGACATCGAGCTGCTGGCCTTCCGCTTCACACCGACGACGGTGCTGACGCCCGATGAGATCGACGGGTGGGTCAGCAAGGGTCTGCGGGTCCTCGCGGTCGAGCATGCCGACGGATCGGTCGAGACGCCGACCACCGCGGTCACCCGCGCGATGGAGCCCGGCGACGAGGCGATCGTCGTCGGCCCAGCCGACCTGATCCGCGCGTTCTCGCGGGCGACCGACGCGGCCTGAACAAGGGCCAGGACAGGGACGGCCGAGAACGCTCGGGGGTGGGCGGGCGTATCAGGCGCTCGGGGTCTGGAGGGTGGCGATCGCGGTGGCGGTGGCCCAGGCGTAGTCCGGTTTGCCGGTGGGTGAGCGCCGGCACTCGTCGACGACGACCCACTCGCGGGGCACCTTGTAGCCCGACACGTGGGTGTGCGCGTGGCGGGCCAGGTCCTCGGGGGCGGGGGGCGCGGCGCGATGTTCGGGGCGGATCGAGATGACCGCGGTCACCCGCTGGCCGAACCGCTCGTCGGGCACGCCGACCACGAGTGCATCGAACACCGCGGGGTGGCTCTTGATCGCGCCTTCGACCTCCTCGGGGAAGACCTTCTCGCCGCCGGTGTTGATGCACATCACGCCGCGCCCCAGCAGGGTGATCGAACCATCGGCCTCGACCATCGCCAGATCGCCGGGCACCGACCACCGCCGGCCGTCGATGACCGGGAACGTGGCCGCCGACTTGGCCGGGTCCTTGTAGTAGCCGAATGGGATGTTGCCGGTGCGGGCCAGCCGGCCGATCGCGCCGGAGCCCGGGAGGACCGGTCGATCATCGTCGTCGAGCACCGCCGTGTCGGGATCGGTGAGCAGGCGCGGCGGTCCGCTCGCCACGCCCCGACGGGCCGGCGCGAGCCGTCCCTGGCCGCCGGTCTCGGACGCCCCGAACGTGTCGACCACCTTGGTGTGGGGCAGCAGGTCGGCGAGCTGCGCCTTGACCGACGGCGACAGGATCGCACCCCCCGATGCGATCACCTGCAGGGCGCGCAGATCGAACCGGTCGGGCGCCGCGGCGAGCGTGTCCGCGAGCGGGCGGGCCGTGGCATCGCCGATCACCATCGTGAGCTCCACCCCCTCCGAGGCGAGCAGCCCCAGCGCGTCGGCGGGATCGAAGTGGCGATCGGTGGCGATCACCAGGGCTCCCCCGTTGAGCAGCGACTGCAACGCGACCCACATCGCCCCGCCGTGCATCAGCGGGCAGAGCGGCAACCGTCGGGTGATCGGGTCACCGGCGATCGCCCGCGCCCCGATCTCGTCGGGCGAGGCGAGCGCCGGGATCCCCTTGCTCGGCGTGCCCCGCCCGCCGAGGGACGCGAAGTAGATGTCCTCGTGGCGCCACATGACCCCCTTGGGCATGCCCGTCGTGCCACCGGTGTAGAGCAGGTACAGGTCGTCGGCCGACCGCGGGCCCACGTCGATCCGCGCGGGTGACGCCGCCGCCACCAACGCCTCGTACCCCTCCCCGCGGACCAGCACATCGGTCAGCAGCGGCAGCCCGTCGCGCACCGACTCGACCATGGGCGCGAGGTCGGGCTCGGTCACCACCGCCCGCAGGTCCGCGTCCGCGAACAGGTAGGCGAGCTCTTCGGCGACGTAGCGGTAGTTCACGTTCACGGGCGTGGCCCGCAGCTTGTAGAGCGCCAGCATCCCTTCGAGGTACTCGAGCCCGTTGTGCAGGTGCAGCCCGACGTGATCGCCGGCGCCGATGCCCATGGCGACGAACACGTGGGCCAATCGGTTGACCCGTGCCTCGAGCTCGCCGAAGGTGAACCGCCGCTGGGCCCTGCCGTGCTCGCCGAGCACCAGCGCTTCGCGATCGGCGACGGCATCGACCACGCCTTCGAACAGATCCCCCAGGTTGAACTCCACGGCGCCAGCGTACGGAGCGCCGATGCCCGCAGGCGAACCCCCGCGCTCCCCCGCCGACCCGACCGCCGACCCGACCCCTCCGCCGACCCGACCCCTCCCCCGGCCGGACCCCATCCCCGGCCGGACCCTCCCCGAACCGGTCCCACCCTGACGCCTGCCGGATGCTCGCTTCGTCTCCGGGGTGGTGGGCGTGGGACCATCGCGCCATGAGCGATCGGGACGAGGTGCGCGACATCACGATCGAGCGCGACACGAAGATGACCATCACGTTCGGCGACGACGAGGTCGGCCGCTTCGAGCTCGTCGAGCTGCGGGTGCACTGCCCCTGTGCGGGCTGTCGCAACGAGCGCGAACGAGGCCAGGTCCCGTGGCCCAAGGCGTCGAGCCCGCTGCCGCTGTCGGTGCGGGGCGCCGAGCTGGTCGGGGCGTGGGGCCTGTCGATCACGTGGAACGACGGCCACAGCGCGGGCATCTTCCCGTTCTCGTCGCTGCGCCTCTGGGCCGATGAGGGCGAGCCCCCGCTCACCCCGGATTCGGGTCTGCGCGCCTGACGACGGCCGTCGGGGGCCAAGAAGCCCATCACGCCCCTCATCAGTCGGAGCACCAGATGGACGGGAACGGGCCGAAAGTCTTCGAGTGGGCCGGACGGCTCTTTCTCAAGTCGATGGCCGATCCGGACGACCATCGGTGGACCGAACGATCCAGGTGTCGTACGGTGCGAAGACGGTGCCGGGGTTGACTCCCGACACTCGACCGGGGTTTTGACGGGGACACCACGTGGCCATTCGTGCTTGGAAGAAGATGCGGGAGGAAGGCGGCAAGCACGCCACGCCACCGCGCACGCCCGCCGAGAACCCGTGGGACGAGACCGACCATCCGCTCTCCACCCTGAGCACGACGTTCCCCACGCTCCACGACGACCACGACGATGCCCGCGCCGATCGCTACAACGACTGGGCCGAGCGCATGCGCCAGAAGCGCATCCGCGTGCGCCAGGAACAAGCCGGCGAACCCGCCCCGAGCTACTGGACCACCGACGCGCTGTTCGAGGAGAGCCGACGCATCCAGGACGACGAGCTCGACACCCGACCCAACCCGTGGCGCGTCCAGGAGCTGCTCGCGGTGCTCGACCTGCGGGGCGAACCCGACACCACCACGATCGCCGAGGCGTACCGGCGGCTGGCCAAGGCCCACCACCCTGATCACTACCTCGATGCCGAGCCCGAGATCCAGGAGTTCCACGCCGCCAAGATGCGTGACGTGATCAGCGCCTACCGCACGCTCAAGGCGTTGGCGAAGGCCTGAACCCCCCGGATCCGTCCCCGGTCCGACCCGCTCGCCCCCGGCCTCCGGGCCAGTAGCATCGACCGGGCTGGCGCGCCGCCGCGTGCCGCGAGACAGGGGGATCATCGTGAGCGACACGACCAGTACGCATTTTCGGACCTGCCCGTTGTGCGAGGCCACGTGCGGCCTGGAGATCACCTTGCGCCACGAGGGCGAGCAGATCCAGATCGGCCGCATCCGCGGCGATCAGGACGACGTGTTCAGCCACGGGTTCATCTGCCCCAAGGGCTCGACGCTCAAGCAGCTCCACGAGGACCCTGATCGGCTGACCCGGCCGGTGATCCGCCGCGGTGACGATCCCGACACGGCCACGTGGGAAGAGGTCACCTGGGACGAGGCCTTCGCCGAGATCGAGCGCGGTCTGCTCCCGGTCATCGAGGCGCACGGTCGCGACTCGGTGGCGATCTACCTGGGCAACCCCAACGTCCACAACCTGGCGGGCACGCTCTACAACCGGGCCCTGTTGCAGGCGATCGGATCGCGCAACCTGTTCTCCGCGAGCACGGTCGACCAGATGCCCAAGCACGTGTCGAGCGGCCTGCTGTTCGGCAGCCCCGACTCGATCCCCGTGCCGGATCTGGACCGCACCGACTACTTGTTGATGCTCGGGGCGAACCCCTACGAATCCAACGGCAGCCTGTGCACCGCACCCGACTTCCCGGGGCGCCTGGAAGCGATCCAGGCCCGCGGCGGTCGGTTCGTCGTGGTCGATCCGCGGTTCACGCGCACGGCCCGCGAGGCCGACGAGCACCTCTTCATCCGCCCGGGCACCGATGCGCTCCTGCTCGTGGGGATCATCAACGTGCTCTTCGCCGACGACCTCGTCGACCTGGGCACCGTGGCCGCCCACACGACCGGGCTCGACGACGTCCGGGCTCTGAGCGTCGCGTTCACCCCCGACCGCGTGGCCAGCGCCACGGGCCTCGACGCGGCCACCATCACCCGGCTCGCCC
>JBBQHT010000094.1:0-16567 GCA_038324235.1 Acidimicrobiales bacterium | reverse complement strand
GAACTGCCGTGCACGGTGTTCGCCAGGGCCTTGGCCAACGACGTCTTGCCGGTGCCGGGCACGTCGTGGAGCAGCAGGTGCCCCTCCGCCAGCAGGCACATGACCGCCAGCTCGACGGTGTCGCGCTTGCCGAGCACAGCGATCTCGACGTTGGCGACGAGACTACGAAACGTCTCGGCAAACCACGCAGATTGTTCGGGGGTGATGGACACGATGCTCCTTCGAGGATGCGGACGCTCCGGCGCCGCAGTTCGGTTGCGTTGCGATCTGATCAGCGATTGATCGTGTTGGAAAGAACGCCGTCGACGTCGACCCAGTACCCGAATCCGGTCCCCACGTAGCAGTACTGGTGCTTCACATCGGTGGCCGTCTGGGTCGTGCCGGATGCGCCATTGATCGGCATGGCGAAGAATCCCCCATCGCCGTGCCCGGAGTGGCAATGGATCGTGTGCGCACCAGCGCCGAAATTGGCCCACGTGACCACCATGTAGTTGCAAGGCGAGAACCCACAGTTCGACGCGGTGTTGCCGAAGTCGACCGAGACTGTGGGCGTTGGCGGCGGCGGAGGCAGCGGCGGATCGGTCATCTGCGCGGACCCGGCAGGCCCGGTGAGCCCGCCGGCGTTCGTTGCAGTGACTGCGAGCGTGTGCGACTGCCCATCCTGGGAGAAGGTGCGGCTAAAGCTCGTCGCCTTGTAGGCGCCGTCGATGAGAGTGCCGTCGAGGACGAGGCTGTAGGACGTGATGGCCCGACCGTTGCCGTTGGTCGCGGGATTCGACCAGTCCCACGTGATGGTCGTTGTGTTGATCGTGGCCGTCACGGATGGCGCGACGGGCGTCCCAAAGGGAATGACATCCGGGCTCGTGACCGCACTGGCCTGCCCGCAACCGACGAAGACGCCGACGGCATCGTTGCTGCAGGCGGTCACCGTGAAGCGGTAGGAGGCGTTGTTGGTGAGCGACTGGACCACCATCGGCAAGGCAGAAGCGGGATAGCGCTGAACGGCCCCTCCGTTCGTACTCACGTCCCAGCCGATGATGGTGCCCCCGTAGGCGTTCGGTGGGCTGAACGTCAACGTGGCCTGCCGGTCGCCAGGAGCGACCGTGATCCCCGTCACCGCGTCGGGGACCCGGACAGGAATCGCAGCCGGTGACGACTGTGCGTCGCCGGTGCCGGCCTTGTTCTTCGCCGTGATCGAGAACGTGTAGGCCGTGCCATTGGTGAACCCGCCGATGATCTGGGGCTTGGGCACGGCGTCGCGGATCGTGATCGGGGCCACATCCGCCGGACTGGGCGTGATGACGTACGTGAGGTTGCTGTCGCCACCGAAGTCAGCTGGCGCGTCCCACGACACGGTGATGAAACCGCCGTGGGCGTTGTCCTGGTTGGACCGCACCGCGTTCACGTTCTGCGGACGACCCGGAACGGTCGCGGGGGTGCCGTTCGTCGCGTCGTGCGCCCACGGGCTCGGGGGACTCTCGCCGTTGTTACTCTGCGCCGCGTTCTTGGCCACGACGGAGAAGTCGTACGCCACTCCATTCTGCAGCCCGGTCCACACATAGGTCACGATCGCTCCTTCGGTCGCGGTGCTCGACGTGGCGGGGATCGGCTGAATGTCGTTGGTGGGTCCGGACTTCTTCAGCAGGTATGTCGTGATCGGGCTGCCGTTATCCTTGGGAGCCACCCAGGACACGGTGATCTTGCTGTCGCCGAACTTGAGCGTGGGCGTCGCCGGCGCCGATGGCAGCTCGTCTGGGGTGTACGGCAGGGACTGGTCACCAAAGGGCAGCTTGCTGTCTTGGTCGACGGCCTTGTTCCGGGCCGCCACCTGGAACGTGTAGGGCGTGGCGTTTTCAAGGTTGTCGATCACGCACAGCGTCGAGGGGCATTCCTTCGTCACGCCCACGTTGTTCTTCACCACGTAGCCGGTGATCGGTGAACCGTTCGCCGCGGGGGCGGCCCATTGCAACGTGATCTTGCGAGATTCCTGCGAGGTGCTCGTCGGCGACGAGACCTTGGCCGGGATACCGATCACCGTGACCCGCAACGTCGCGGTGCTGGTGCGGGCCGAGTCCTTGGCGTCGTCCCCGACCTTGTACGTGACCGTCGCCGTGCCGAAGAACTCCGGATCGGGGCGGAACTCGATCGTGCCCTTGGGATCGGTGATCTGCGCCGTCCCACCCTGCTGGTCGGTGATCTCCATCACGGTGAGGCCCTTGCCGAGGGGGTCGCTGTCGTTCGCCGTGACGTTCACGGTCTTCGGTTCGCCCTGGTTGGTCTCGGCGGTGTCATCCACCGCGGTCGGCGGTGCGCCGTCGTAGGCCTGCACCTGGACGGTGAGCCGCGCGTCGACGGCCGGGTTCACCTGGTCGCTGACCTTGAACGTCAGCGCCACGTTCACGCCTTTGGCATCGTCGGTGGCCGTGATGTGCAAACTGGTCCCCGACAGCTCCGCCTTCACCTTGTCCGTCGCGCCCGCGAGGCCTTCGTAGGTGTGCTTGTCCTCGGGATTCAGGTCGTGGGTCAACACGGTGAGGTCGATCGTGCGCTCACCGCCCGCTGAAATCGTCACCGTGCCGTCGTCGAACGTGGGCGGGAAGTCCTGGCCGGTCACCGTCAGGCGCACGCCGCCGACGCCGACCGACGTCCCGTTGGAGACGACGAAGCTGAACCCGGCGTCGCCGAGCACCTGCGGCGCCGCGGCGAAGGACACTTCCTGGCCCGCCTGGGTCGCGGTGCCGCCGCGGGCGGATCCGTCGGACACCTTGACCAGCTGGAGCTGCCCGCCCATCGGATCCGAGCACGACTTGAGCACGTCGACGGTGATCGTGGCTCCGGCCTTGACCGACCCGGCCTGCGTCGTGCACACGGGCGGCAGGTCCTTGACGACGGGTATCGACACGACCGCTTCGGCCTTCGCGCCCCCGACGTCGGTGACCTCGTACAAGAACACGAGCGAGGTGTCCGCGAGCTGCACCCGGATCTTGCCACCGACGACCGTGGCCGCGGGCTGATCCAGGACCGTGATCTTTGCCTGGCCGATGTCACCGTCGGGATCCCGGTCGTTCGCGAGCACGTCGACCTCGACCGTGCTCCCCGGCTTCTGCGGCTTCACGAAGTCATCACGCACGATCGGTGGGGCGTTGGGCGGCGCCGCCACGGTGATCTGCACGGTCACGACGCCACGCGAGGACCCACCTCGGCCGTCCGACACGGAGTACGAGAACGACACGGCGGTGTCGCCGGCATCGGCAGGCGCGGTGTAGTCGAGACGCTGGCCATCGGGGTCGATCACGACCGAGCCGATGCGGGGCTTGGTGGGAGCGTCCTTGCCGGTGGTGAGCAGGCTGACGGGGTCACCATCGGGATCGCTGTCGTTCGCCAGGACCGGTATCGATACGGTCTCGCCGACGCGAACCACCGACTGGTCGGGAACCGCCACGGGGTCGCTGTTCGTGCTTGCTTTGGCCACCACCGCAACCCGGATGCGGCCAGTGGCCTCGAGACCGAACGAGTCGCGAACCGTGAACGTGAAGGTGTCGGTGCCCGCCGCGCCCGCATCGGCGGTGTACACGAAGCTGTCCGCGGTGAGCGCGGTCTGGCCCATCGCCGGCGGATCGACGACTCCGATGAGCCCGACCGGGTCGCCATCGGGATCGAGGCCGACGAGCGGAACCTTGATGGTGACAGGTTGCCCCGCGAAGACGCGAGCGTCGATCAGCGGCGCCGTGGGAGGCCGGTTCTGGGCAGGATCGGCCGGGCTCACGTGGATCGTGAGGACACCCCCTGCCTTGTTCCCCGCCGGGTCCTGCACCGTGTAACCCGTGTTGATCGTGAGTGGCCCGGAGGCCGGAGCCTGGTACCTCAGCTCCTCACCTTCGATGAACAAGCGACCCTGCTCCGGGGGCAACGGCGTCTCGCCATCGGTGGGCCCGCCGTCGGGACCGAAGCCACCGGCGCTGATGATCGTCAATCGGTCCCCCTCCGGATCGATGTCGTTGTCGAGCGCCCGGATGGCAGTGATGTTCCCGGCCCGCACGTTCAGCTCATCCGCGCCGGCGGTCGGCGGCTGATCGATACCGGCGGTGCGGAACGGCCGCACGATCAACTGGCCCGAAGAGGTCGCCGCCCCATCGCTCACGGTGTACGCGACGGCGACCGGGTTGGTGAAGCTCGCCGAGGCCGTCACGCGGACGACGTGCATGTCGAGCAGCTCGACGGACAAGCCGGAGTCCACCGGCGGCGACACGGTGGTGACCGCCAGCACGTCCCCGTCGATGTCGATGTCGTTGGCCGCCAGATCGACCAGCGCGGGCAGTCCGGGCCGCACCACCAGGTCGTCGCGCACCGCCACCGGCGGGTGATTGACGCCTGGGGCCACGGCGTCCACGCGGATGCGCCCGGTCGCCGACTTGTCGCCGTCGGTCATCTGGTAGCTGAACGTGGTCGACCCGGGTTCGGTGGGGTGCACGCGCACCTCGCCCTGCTCGTTCCAGGTGACGCCGAGGCCCGCAGGCTGGTCGACCTCGGAGACCGTCAGCGGCTTCTCGCTCGTGTCGGAATCGTTGGCGAGCACCTTGACCAATGTCTCGCGACCGACGAAGGCGTTCAGTTGATCCGGCGCGGCGGTGAGGGTCGGCGCCGCATTCGGCGCGAGGACCGTCACCGTCAACTTCCCGTTGTCTGCGACGAGCCCCTGCTCATCGGCCACCTTGTACTGGAGGACCTTGTCTCCGACGGCGGTTCCGCCCGGCGTGTAGGTAACCTCACCGTTGGAGCGGAACGACACCGTGCCGTCGGTCGCTTTGATCTCCCGTAACGTCAACGCGTCGCCGTCAGGGTCGATGTCGTTGTCGAGCACGTTGATGCGCACTGCCTTACCGGCCTGCACAGTGGTCGTGTCGTCTGCGGGAATGGGCGGGTGGTTCGCATCCACCGGCACGACGTCGACCGTCACCGAGGCGTGGGCGTCGGCGTTTGTGCCGGTGAGTTGGTAGTCGAACGTGATCGCCTGGGCGTCGGCGGCGGCGGGCGTGACTTGGATGTCCCGGCCCGCGTTGACGACGGTGACCGTCGCGTCCGTTGTCGGCGGCAAGCTCGCCTCGACGAGTCCCACCTGCGGGACGATGCAGTCCGGGATCGTGTCGTTGTTGAGCACCTTGACGATGACGGGACGGCCTGGACGAGTTCCGACGGTGTCGGACTTGAGCTCGGGGACCTTCGCGTCGGAGCCGCAGTCGAAGTTCTTCGGCTTCGCCACGGTCTGGTCGTTGGAGTTGTCCTGGTGATCATCCCGGTTGAGCGCGTCGTTCCAGTTGTCGACCTTGATCGGATCCTGGGGTGTGAAGAGCAAGTTGGCCCCGGTGGCCATGTCGTTGAGGATGACCCTGCCCCGGTTCCGACGGAACTCCAATCGGGGCTCGGTGCCCATGTTGTCGATCACCTTGACCTCGGCAGCACCTCCGGCGCACTGCTGCACGTAGGTCGGGCGACCAGCCCAGGCGCCGCGCGCGCACCCGTCGAGCCAAACGGGGGCCGTCGGTGAGCGAGTGCCGGCGGCGGTCAGGGTGCGGACTGCGCCCCCTCCCAGCGGCACCGCGAGCAGTGAGGTGTCGGTGGCGACCAGGACATCCGCACTCACGGGGCCGGGCTGCTGCAGCACCGGATCGGCGCCGAAGGAGGACAGATCAACCGTGGGTTGGCCGGGGATCTCGAGCTTGGCGCTCTTGCGGTCGAGCACCACAGGGGTCGACCCGACCGCGGTGATGAGGGGATCACCGACGCTGTCGGACAGGTTCACGGTCCCGGATCGGCCGTCGACCGAGAGCGTGTGCACGACCGTGGTCGAAGCGGCGTAGACCGCGACCGATCCATCGACTCCGACGACCATCTTCGCGTTGGGGCCCGCTTCGATCTGCGCTGGGTCGGTCGCCGGTGACACTGCGTGGATCGTGGAGCGCGGCATCCGCCACGCCTTGCCCGACGCCGGGTCGAACACGGCGGCGCTCGCGCCGTCGATCTGCATCTGACCGTTGTCCGGGAGCGTGATCGGGTCTCCCTGCTTGGCCAGCGCGACGTCGATCGGTACGACCTGCTTGCGTGACGGGAGGTGCAGCAGCACCGTGTCGTCCACCTGGCTGACGTCGAAGTCCTGGGCATCGGGTGAGGGCAGGCGCACCTCGATGTCACTGATCTGGGTGTTGATGCGACCGATCGACCCGAGGCTCGCGTTGACGGTCCAGATGCCTGCGTCGTTCAGATCCAACTGGGTCGCGTGATACCCCTCCGATCGCATGGCGAGCACGACCAACGGCACCAGGAACGCGGCGAGAACGACCAATGCCGACCAGCGGTTGTCCAACCGACGTGCCACCCAAACGCCCTCTCACTTGCCTGCGTCAATCAGTTCCAAGCCGTCGCGCTTTCGCACCCCCGCACCGGAATGCGGCGCACGTTAGCAACTCCTCGTCGCCTCCGGTAGGGGCCATCTGGCCCCCTGACCAGGGCTTATGATGCCCCTCAGGACATGTACGCGAGTACATCACCTCCACGGACAGCAACTCGGGAGATGGGCCGCACGGTCGCCCGCAGCACGCGAAGATCAGCCGGATCGAGCGTCTATCATCAGCCCGGTTCGGTGGACCGAGTCCTTTGGACACGGGTGGTGAGGGTGACGACTGGCGAAGGACGGGGCATGCTGACACTGAGTTGGGGTGAGCGCACGCACGTCGGTCGGGTTCGCCAACACAACGAGGACGCCATGCTGGCGTCGCCGCCGCTCTTCGCCGTGGCAGACGGGATGGGAGGACACGCGGGCGGCGAGATCGCGTCCACCCTCACGGTCGAGACCTTGGCCGCCCTGGCCGCCCATGAGAACCTCACACGGACCGACGTCCTCGATGCGGTCCGGGCGGCGGACGCCACGATCGCGCGAGAAGCGACCGACGAGACCACGGGTATGGGTACGACCTTGTGCGGCCTTGCGGTCACCTCGTCTTCGGGAGCAGACCGCCTCATCGTGTTCAACGTCGGTGACTCGCGGGCCTACCGGTTGCGCATGGGCTCATTGGTGCAGCTCACCCAGGACCACTCGGTCGTGCAGGAACTGATCGACCGCGGCGAGATCTCGACGGACGAGGCCGAGCGCCATCCCGATCGGAACGTCATCACGCGCTCGCTCGGCGCCGGCCACCTCCTCGACATCGACTGGTGGACACTCGAGCCCGCGGTTGGCGATCGATACCTGCTCGCCTCGGACGGCCTCACGAAGGAACTCGAGGCACCCCTGATCGCCCGCATCCTGATCGACGCCGCCACACCCGACGAGGGCGCCCGACTTCTCGTCGACGAAGCGCTGGCGAGCGGTGGACGAGACAACATCACTGTCGTGATCGTCGAGGTGACATCGATCGATGACACCGCAGCCGTGCTGATCGGGTCCGATCCCGTCGACGCCGACACCACCCCGAACGCCACCAGACCCGACGCAACCGCCGCCACCGACCCGCTCGATGTGATCGATATCGATGCCGACACGAACCCGCGGCACGGCGCAGAACACGTATCGCCCACCCACCGCGCACCAGGAGCGTCAACATGACCGGGACGCCACCTTCGACCGACCCACCGACCCCGACGAGGGTCCGGTATGGCCCGGGCGAAGGTACAGCAGTAGCCGGACCCGCCTCGGTCGGCTTGGTACAAGGCACACCCGACGACCCGGCGGTGTCGGCCATCGTCGACGCGTTGTTGTCCGGCGCGGACATCGACGACCTGCTCGATTGCTTGGCCGCCCTGGGCATACGGTCCCTGCCGGGCTTCGCGATCGCGTTCGTCGAGGGCCAGGATGTGCGCCTCCTCATCCGGGGTGCGGCGACGGCCCATGTCGGGCATGCCGCGGATGCGACGTTCACGGGTGCGGGCGCAACGTCATGGTTCGAGACCGTCGTCGACTCGGGTCCCCTGACCATGCGCATACCGGGGCCGACAGCCGAGCGGGCGACGTTCGTGCTGGTGGCCGGATCGGCCCCGGCGTCGGTCATCGACTTCGATGCGGCTACAACACCCGCCGGGCCTCCATCGCCGCGGTCTCCGCGGCCCGTACCTTCACCACCACCATCCGACCCGACCGGGACGGCCCCGCCGGCCGTTGCCGAACTGGGCGTTCTCGAACCGGTCGATCCCAACCCCGTCGGTCGCGAACACTTCGATCCCGAACCAGACGATCCCGAACCAGGCGATCCCGAAGCAGGCGATACGGACGATGCCACTCCGGGCGATCCGGTCGTTCGCCGACCAGCGGCGCCGTTCGCGTCGGCGGCGCCCGTTGCACCTGTCGCGCCTCGACGCGCCCCGGTCACCAACCGTTTGGCGGTGAATCCACCGGTCCCGCCTGACGCGCCCGCCACGGGCCTCGTCTCCGAAGACATCGACTTCGGCCATCTGCTCGGCGCGACTGTCTATCGAACGGTCGAGGCCGCCGCGGTCCGACCAGACGATGAGGTCGACGAGGTCGACGAGGCGCCTGGCCCGGAGCGCCGTGACGAGGCCACCGACGCGAACGACGTCGAGGAGCCAACGGCATTGGACCCCATCAGTGCACCCGACGAGCCTCGCTTCGACGAGGCTCTCGATCCAGAAGAGCCACCTACGAGCTTCGAGACGCGCGTCTACGACGCGATCGACCCGCCGCTCCCCGCCACGCCCGACCCGGCGAGCGGTCTCATCAGCGCCGTGCCCGGGATGGCGGCGACTCGAGCGGAGCAGGGCGAGCGATTCACTCCCGTGACGAGCCCGATGGTGTCTGCCGATCCCCACCCCGGTCCCGTACGTTCGCCCGCCTCCTCGACCGAGCCGAGCGGTTCCCTCGGCTCGACATCGACGTTCTCGACAGCGGTGCCCACCGCATCGATGCCCTTGCCGCCGACGTCGGTCGAGCCGGTCGAGCCGGACGACCAGGAGCCCGATAGCCACACGATCAGCGTTGCCGATCTACGAGCACGACAGGCCGCCAGCGCTCCGCCCACCGGGGCGACGGTGCAGGCTGTCCACTGCGCCGCGATGCACCCGAATCCGCCGCACTCCGATCGGTGTCGAAGCTGCGCGGCTCAGATCCTCGACCACTCCGTGCGCAGGATCAGTCGACCAAGCCTCGGCGAGCTCTCGTTCGACGACGGGCAGATCGTTCCGCTCGACCGACCTGTCGTCGTCGGGCGCAAGCCGGCGGCGGGCGCGCTCGTGGGCGGCGAAACGGCCCGAGCCGTGCGCTTGTCCGATCCCGACAGCCTCTTGTCGCGAACCCACCTCGAGGTCCGTCTCGTCGACTGGCAGGTCCAGATCGTCGATCGGGACTCGATGAACCACACGTTCGTCGCGCTCCCTGGAAAACCCCCGACCCAGCTGCGACCGGCCGAACCCTTCCCGATCCCGCCCGGCACGATCGTGCGTCTGGGCGATGCCGCGTCGTTCACGTACAAGGTCGGCTCGTGAGCGGGCCTCGAAGCGCACCCGCCGAGTTGCCGGGCTTCACGCTTCTGCGGGGCATCGGCGGGGGTGGCTTCGCGGACGTGTTCCTTTACCGGGAGGACCGGCTCGACAGAGAGGTGGCGGTCAAGATCCTCCGGGCGGAGCACCTGTCGGCCACGAGCCTGCGTCAGTTCGAGACGGAGGCCAACGTGATGGCCCGAACCTCGGCTCACCCGTACATCGTGACCATCTACGCGTCCGGAGTCGCCACGGACGGTCGGCCGTACATCGCCATGGAGTTCTACCCCCGAGATCACTTCGGCCTGCGCGCCCGTGGCGGCAAGCTCGGTGTGGCCGAGGTCCTGCGCGTCGGCGTGCAGGTGGCCTCGGCCGTCGAGACAGCGCACCGCGCCGGAATCGTGCATCGAGACATCAAGCCAGCGAACATCCTCACCAGCGAGTACGGCCGGCCGGGCCTGACCGACTTCGGCATCTCGGGCGTTCGACTCGACAACCGTGTCGAGGCCGCCACCGGCGTCACGGTCGCGTTCGCCAGCCCCGAGGCGCTGCGCGACGATGTCACGGCCGGCAATGAGGCATCCGACCTGTACTCGTTGGCGGCGACCCTGTACACGCTGCTGGCCGGCCGGTCGCCGTTCTGGATTCCAGGTGGCGACAACACCGACCACGCCGTCTTCGACCGGGCGCTCAACGGCAACCCACCCGGGCTCGACCGACCGGACATCCCACCCGCGCTCAACCACCTTCTCCGTCAAGGCATGGCGATCGATCCCGCGGACCGGCCGCCAACGGCACTCGCCTTCGCGCGGCAGCTGCAGGACATCGAACAGAACCTCGCGCTCGCGCCCACGCCGATCGAGCTCCGCGACGCAGACCCCCTCGACTCGTCTGCGGAGTCTTCTTCCGCGGGGCCCTCCGAAGACGACGACGGCACTCGTCGAGCACCGCGGGTCGTCGATCCCGACGGCCACGACGCCCCCACGTCGGCCCGGCCCGGTGCGCAGCCGGCCAAAGCGCACTCGACCATCATCGACGGTCCGCCGCCGAGCACCACCATCGTGTCCGCGGCGCCGTCACCGTCGCCGTCCCCATCGTCACCTTCGCCATGGGCCGCACCGCTGCCCAAGCCGGTCTCGGCCGACGAGATCGCCTCGGAGTCGACCGTTGCCCGGCGCCCTGCCCCTCCGCCCCCGGCTCCGACCCCTGCCGGCGGGCGTCGCCCGGTGCTCCTCCTGGTGGTCGCCGGGGCGCTTCTCGTTCTGGCCGGGGTCGGCCTGCTGCTCGCCCGACCGAAGGACGCCGCGCCCCCGGTCGCAGCTCCCGATACCAGCGCGGCGCCCGTCACCTCGGAGCTCGTGCTCGACCGCCCACCGACACCCACGAAGGTGACAGCCACGATCGGAGCAGACGGACAGATGACCGTGACCATGGCGCCCGACGGCCCGCCTGGTGGGCTGACGGCCACGACCAGGGCCACGGGTGAGATCCTCTACCGCCTCATCCGAACCGACCGCGCCGCGTCGTGGCCCGATGGCCGAAAGCTGCTCGACCAGCCAGGATCGACCGATGCAAGCGGGACGACCACGGTGATCGTCACCGGGCTGAAGCCGACCGAGAAACCCTGCTTCACCGTGCTCGCCCGCACGGAGAACCGCATGTCCGACCCCAGCGCCGAGGTCTGCGCGGTGGCGGCCACGCCGTGACGGCACCGCTGAGGATCGAGTTCTGCGGTATGTGGTCCTCCGTCGAGGCACCGGGACCGTTCACCCTCGGACGCGAAGGCGATCTCGCCATCGACGACAACCCGTACCTCCATCGCACGTTCCTCCTCATCCGCTGGGATCAGTTCTGGTGGCTCGACAACATCGGCTCACAACTCGCCGCGACCCTGAGCGATGGCGGCGGAATCATGCATTCCTGGTTCGCTCCTGGCGCCACCCTGCCCTTGCTCTTCGCCACGACCGAGGTCCGCTTCACCGCCGGTCCCACCAACTACGCACTGTCACTTCACGTCGAAGGCGCGCCGATGGCCGTCGCTGGAACCGTCCTGTCGGGGTCGGGGCTCACGACGTTGCGACCAGTCAGCCTCACCCTCAACCAGAAGCAGTTGGTCCTGGCGCTGGCGGAAGCGGCGCTGTTGGGCCCGGGGAACACGGCAACGACGATCCCGTCATCGGCGCTGGCCGCGAAGCGTCTCGGCTGGAAGTTGACCAAGTTCAACCGCCAACTCGATGCGGTCTGCCAGAAGCTCGACCGAGCCGGCGTGCGCGGCTTGCTGGGCTCGCAGGACCAGTTGGCCTCGGGTCGGCGCGCCCGCCTTGTCGAGTACGCGTTGGCGGTCCGTCTGGTGAGCGCAGACGACCTACCGCTTCTCGACGAGTGGCTCGACGACGACGGCATCGACGGCACGATCGAGTGACTGCTGAGGTGACCCACGGTCCGTGTGGCAGGTCACATGCGAAGCTCAGTCGCTCAGCTCGTCTTCGTCGCTGAGCCACTCGACGTGCGCCTTGAGCTCGCCGCTGGTCTCGTCGTACCAGCCGTGCTTGGCGCCCTTGTGCAACATGTTGTCGAAGTTGTCGTTCCACGACGGCCCGACCCGGCCGGTCGCCAGCTCGCGCACGCGGGCGGCGGCGATCCAGATGTGGTCGTCGTCCTCGGGATCGAGGCGGCCGGCGTTGCGCTCGGCCAGTTCCTCGTCGACCTTGGTGTCGTCGTGGCCGTTGGCGATGGCGACGTGGAACCGGTGCAGATCATCGGGCTCGGCCAGTTGCACTGCGTCGATGTCGAGATCGATGAGGATGTACATCGGGAGAGGCCTTTCGAGAGCGACGGACCGGAGCGGCCGAGGACTCCGGCAGCGTAACGCCACCCCGGGACGTGCGCGAAGCTGCCGGCCATGGTCTCGTCGCGCGGCCCACAGCCTTCGTCGTCCCCCTCGGTCATCCGGCGACGAGTGCTCGTACGCGGTCGCGTCCAGGGCGTGTGGTTCCGGGATAGCTGCCAGCGAGAGGCACGTCGGCTCGGCGTGCACGGCGAGGTCCGCAACCTGGCCGACGGCCGGGTCGAGGCGGTGTTCGAAGGTGATCCCGATGCGGTGCTCACGATGGTCAACTGGACCCAGGTCGGCCCGCCCCGCGCCGAGATCGTCGGCATCGAGATCCTCGAGGAGCAGCCCGAAGGGGTGACCGGGTTCCGCGCGAGGTGACCGCGGGCCGCCGCGGGTGTCCGCATCAGCCTGGTTGCCAGCCAGGAGGCGCCAGCTCGAAGCCCTCGAACTCGAACGCCGGGGTCACCGTGCACCCCACCAGCGTGAACTCCGCCAAGGCGGCCGCGGCCTGCCACGAGCCGGGGGACACGACGACCTGTGGCTCCTCTCCGACGAGGACGTCGCCACCGAGGCGGTGGCTGCGAACCTCGAGACCATCCCCGTCGGTGACCGTCGTCGCGACGCGCAGTTCGAGCGGACCACCGGCGTAGTGGTGCCACATCTCCGCCGCGTCGATGCGATGCCAGTGCGAGCGCTCCCCCGCTGCCAGCAGGTAGATGATCGCGGACGCAAGCGGCCGGCCGTCGTGCGCCTTGGGATGGACCCAGGTGCGGCGGTAGTGCCCGCCCTCGGGATGGGGTTCGAGCTCGAGCCGGCGGATCAGTTCGTTGACCTCGAAGGGGCGCGCCATGGCGCCATCATCGCATCGCCGTGACCCCGTCCAGGCCGATGAGCAGATGACGGCGAGCCCGACCTGCTCCCCGGCTCGTTGATGGAGAAGGGACCCGGCTACTTGGTCACGACAGGGTTCGCGGGGGCGCTGAGGGCACCGGTGAACGGTTCCGGGTGTGCCGTGAAGAGGAACTCGTAGCGGCCGTCCTCGACGCAGTCCGCCGCCAGACCCTCGAGGTCGAAGTTCTGGCCCTGGATCTGGCCCATGTCGCGCAAGTGGATCATGTGCACGACCATCATCGCCGCCCAGTCCTGCGGTGGCCACACCTCGTAGACGTAGGTGTCGGTGAACACCGCGCCCAGGTCGCGGTCGCGGATCCACTCGATCGTGTGCGTCGACAGGCCGGGCGAATCGTGGTTGTACGCCAGCGTGTCGCCCTCGTGGAAGAACTTCATCTGCCCAGTGCGCACCAGCACGACGTCGCCCGGCGCCACGGTGACCTTGGCGTGCTCGACCGCGGCGTCGAGGTCCTCCGCGGTGATCGAGTACCCGACCGGGAGCCGGTCGAGGCCCTGCACCAACGGCAGGTCCAACAGGACGCCGCGGGTCATGATCGGATCCAGCTTGTCGGCGCCGCACCGCTTGGCGCCACCCGCCGCGGTCACCTTCGTGTCGGGGAAGCCGTTGTACATGAACCCGCCGTAGGTCACGTGCGCCAGCGCGTCGATGTGGGTCCCGGCGGCCATCGCCATCACCACGGTGTCGTCGTTGAAGGCGGCGTCGCCGTCCTGGCCGGTGTAGGTCTGGTTCACGGCGAGCATCGTGCGCAGCGGCGCGATGCGCCCCGGGGCGCCGCCCTGCTGCGGGCTGGACTGGTCGAGCGGGAGCGCCAGCGAGCGGTGGCGTCCGTCGCGCACGAGCGCGACGCCGCGGCGGGTGGCGTCGGCGTCGATCAGGTTCTGGGTGCCGCGCTCGTCACGGTCGCCCCATCGACCCCAGTTCGAGACCTTCTGCGCCAGCTCCGCGAGCTCGTCCGGCAACGCCATCGTCAGATGACCAGGACGCCGCGGGCGAGGTCGCCGTTGTGCATGTCGTCGAGCGTGGTCTGGATGTCTTCGAGCTGGTAGGTCTTGGTGACGAGCTCGTCGAGCTTGAGCCGGCCGGCCTGGTAGAGGTCGACGAACAGCGGGATGTCCTTGTGCGGCCGGCCGGCGCCGTAGCGACAGCCCATGATCGTCTTGTCGTTGTACATGCTGTTGACGATGAAGCTGGCCTCGCTGCCCAGCTTGGGCACGCCGAGGATCACGCAGGTGCCACCCCAGTCGAGCAGGTCGATCGCCTGGCGGATCAGTGCCGGGTGCCCGACGCACTCGAACGAGAAGTCGACGCCGTTGGGGCAGATCTCCTTCACGGCTTCGGCGACATCGACCGACGAGGCGTCGATGAAGTGCGTGGCACCGAACTGGCGGGCCAGGGCCTCCTTGCGCGGGTTCATGTCCACGGCGATGATCGGCAGCGCGTCGGACAGGGCCAGGCCCTGGATCACGTTGAGGCCGATGCCGCCGACGCCCACGACGAGCGCGCTCTGGCCGTGGCTGACCTTGGCCCGGTTGAACACCGCGCCCACGCCGGTGATGACGCCGCAGCCGAGCAGCGATGCCACCTCGAACGGCACGTCCTTGCTGATCGGCACGGCCTGGCGGGCCTTCACGTTGGTGTACTCGGCGAAGGCGCCGATGTTGGCGAACTGGAACGTCTTGCGGCCGTCGAGCAGGAACGGCGAGGAGAGCTTGCCGAACGAGGTGCGGCAGTGCGTGGGCTGGCCGCTGTCGCACGCCGCGCAGGCGCCGCAGTTGCCGAGGGTCGAGATCACCACGTGATCGCCGACCTTGACGCCAGTGGCCGCAGGGCCGACCTCGACCACGATGCCCGCGCCCTCATGGCCGAGCACGACCGGCGTCGGGAACGGGATGGTGCCGTCCACCACGCTCACATCCGAGTGGCACACGCCTGCGGCCTTGAGCTCGACCCGCACGTCGTCAGGCCGCAGCTCGCGCAGCTCGAGCGAGGTGACCGCGCTGATCTTGCCCTCTTCGAAAACGATCCCTCGCATGACTCCCCTTCATCACGTCAACGTCGCGCCGTCGCGCCGGACCGGGTCCGACGCCTCGCGATCCCGAACTGCAGCACTACCAGACGATGGACTGGAACTCGCTGTACGCATGGAAGCCGAAGCGGCCCCCGTCGCGGCCCACGCCGCTCATCTTGAACCCGCCGAAGGGCAGCTCGTGGTTGCGCTGCACCGAGTTGATGCCGACGTTACCGGTGCGCAGCTGCTGCGCCACGCCGTAGGCCTTGGCGAGGTCCTTGGAGAAGACGTAGTCGTACAGCCCGAACTCGGTGCTGTTGGCCAGCGCCGCCGCCTCGTCCTCGTCGTCGAAGGGCACCACCACGATGACCGGGCCGAAGATCTCCTCCTGCACGACCGTCATGCCCTGCTTGACATCGGCGATCAGTGTGGGTTGCACGAAGAAGCCCTTGCCGTCCACGTCGGTCAGCTCGCCACCGGTGACGATCGTGCCGCCCTCGTCGCGCCCGGCCTGGATGTACCCGGCGATGCGTTGACGATGGGCGCCGGTGATGACCGGGCCGAGCACGGTGTCGCGCGCCAGCGGGTCGCCCACCTTGAGGTGTCCCGCCGCGGCCTTGAGACCCTCGACGAGCTGGTCGTAGATGCCACGCTGGGCGAGCACGCGGGTGGGTGCGGTGCAGATCTGGCCGGAGTGGAACGCCCACACCGACGAGATCCCCGTGATCGCGGTCTTCAGGTCGGCGTCGTCGAACACGATCGCCGCGCCCTTGCCGCCCAGCTCGAGCAGCAGGCGCTTCATGTCGTGGCCCGCCACCGAACCGATGCGCTGACCGACCCCGGTCGAGCCGGTGAAGCTGACCATGTCGACGTGCTTGGAGGCCACGAGCGCCTCGGCCGGATCGGGGCCCTCGGACACGATGATGTTGACCACGCCCGCGGGGAACCCGGCGTCCTGGAAGACCTCGCCGAGCTTCACGATCGCCAGCGGATCCTGCGGCGCGGGCTTGACGATCACGGTGTTGCCCATGGCCAGCGCGGGGCCGAGCTTGCCGGCCATGTTGGTCATCGGGAAGTTGTACGACGTGATGCACGTGACGACCCCGACCGGAGCCCGGCGGGCGACGCCGCCCATGATGCCGCCCGGACCAAGGGCCGTGGTGGGCATGACGGCGGGATCGACGGGCAGGCGCAGCTCGTGATCGATGCCGTGGGCATAGCGGCGGAACCGAGAGGCCGCCGTGGGCACCTGCATCGTCTTGGCGACTCGCATGGTCGCGCCCGTCTCGGCTTGCACGAGGGGCACGAACTCACCAAAGCGCGCCTCGAG
>JBBQHT010000093.1:0-16630 GCA_038324235.1 Acidimicrobiales bacterium | reverse complement strand
ACCCCGCATTCTCGGCCACGCGGCCGCCCATCCCCCCGCGTTTTCGGCCACCTGGCGGCCCCCCCTCCGCGCGTGCACACGACCCGAGGGGCACCGCAGTGGCCGAGAACGGATTCGAGCAGGATCGAGTCGGATCGCGCGAGTTCCGGAGGATCGGCTTGGATCACGGGTGCGCGCGGTACCAGGCAACGGTTGCGGCGAGCGCGTCGGCGAGTGGCGTGGGTTCGTCGCCGAACGCCGTCCGGTACGCCGAGTCGTCCACGACGAAGTCGGACTCGAACTCGTAGCGCATCTCGATCATCTCTCGCACCGGCGGCACCACCAGGCCGAGCGCCCGCAGCGCCAGGACGGGCACCGTCTTGACCCGGCCGATCGTGCCGGCGGCGGCGTACGCGGCCTCGGCGAACGCCCGAGTGCTGACGGCCGGCACGCTCGGCAGGTGCCAGGCCCGGCCCCACGCGGCTGGTTCGGCACCCAGCCGGACGAGCCCGCGAGCGATGTCGGGGACATAGGTGTAGGTGTGCAGGGCGCCGGGGTCGCCGAGCACCGACACGGACTTGCCCGCCAGGATCGGTGGGAAGAAGCGATCGCCCACCGAGGATCCGGTGACCTGCGGCCCGAAGAAGTCCGAGGCGCGCCCGCTGACCGTGCGCACCCGGCCCTGCTCGTGCGCTTCGAGCACCTGCTGCGCGAGCACCGCTCGGACGTGACCCTTGCGGGTCGTCGCCGTGTACGGCAGGTCCTCGATGAGCGGACCCGCCGTCGGCGGGTACATGTACGTGTTCTCCATCGCGACGTACACGGCGTCGGCCGCCGTCGCGAGGCCGAGCATCGCGTCCTGCAACGCCGGGAACTCCTCGGGCCAGCGGTGGTATTCAGGTTGCGCGCAGGCGTAGACCACGGCGACACCGGACGCGAGGCGCTCGCGTTGCTCGGGATCGGCCAGATCCGCGGCGACTCGCTCGATTCCTGGACCGTCGGGCCCCCCGCCCGATCGCGTCACGACCCGCACCTTGGCGTCGAGCCCGGCGAGGTGCTCGGCCACGGCGCGACCGACGGGTCCGGCCCCGAGCACGAGGTGCACACCGTCGGCCACCTCGGATCTGTCATCGCGCTGTTCCATTCTGCCTGCTCCTTGTCCGAAGGCTTTACGCCATCACGAGTGTTATAGCCTCTAACTGTTATACCCTGTCACGCATGGTCCACGTCAAGGAGCCATCCGCCACACCGTCCGCCTCTGCTCTGGCCCGCGCCTCCGGGCCGGACGGGCAGTCGCCGCCGCCCGTCAGCCGGCGCGATCGGCAGCGGGCGCAAACCCGCGACGAGATCAAGCGTGCGGCCTACGCCCAGATCGCTGACGGTGGCCTCGGCGCCCTGTCGCTGAACGCGATCGCGCGGACCATGGGCCTGACCGGCCCGGCCCTCTACCGGTACTACCCCGGCCGCGACGAGCTGATCACGGACCTGCTGGCCGAGACCTACCAGGAGTGGGGCGAGGTGTTCCGGGTGGCCACGGCACGAGTCGGCGGTACCCCCAAGCGCCAGTTGCTGGCCGGCGCCCGAGCGCTGCGCGCCTGGGCCCTCGAACATCCCGAGCGCTACGACCTGCTCTACGGACGACCGCTCCCCGGCTATGCCGCCCCCGAGGACGCCACCCGCGAGACCGCCCGCGCGGCGCTCGACGGCCTGACGGCGCTGCTGGCGGCCCATCGCGGCGTCGGACCGGAGAGCCTCGCCGCCCGCGAGGCCGCGGTGTTGACCTGGGCGCGCCTGCACGGCTTCCTCAGCCTCGAGCTCGGCGGCCACTTCGACGACCTCGGCCTCGATGTGGACCGCCTGTTCGAGCGGGACCTGCGATCCCTGCTCGCTGGCTGAGACCCACCCGGCCACCCGGCCCGCCCGGCCCGCCCGAGGCCACATACACCGTAAGCGTCAGCGGTTTAGGCTGGCGCGATGACCGTCACCGCGTCCTCCGCCGCCCCGGCCCGCCCCGCGTACGACCTGCTCGATCCCGCGTTCTACCTCGATGATCCGCACTCGTCCTATCGCTGGATGCGCGCGAACGAGCCGGTGTACCGCGACGACAAGAACGGGCTCTGGGCGGTCACCCGCCACGGCGACGTGTACGACGTCGAGAGCCGCAACGAGGTCTTCGTCAGCGGCCAGGGCTACCGCTCGTTCGAGTCGCCCGACGAGACCAACATGATCGCCCAGGACGACCCGCGCCACGCCGACCAGCGCAAGCTCGTGTCTCGCCGCTTCACCCCCAAGGCCGTGCGCGAGCACGAACCGTGGATGACCGCGACGGTCACCGAGCTCATCGACGGTCTGGTCGCGGAGGCCGCCACCGGTGACGGCGTCGAGGTGGTGCACGCGCTCGCCGCCGCGCTCCCGTGTCGGCTCACCGCGATGCTGCTCGGATGGCCGGAGGAGCGCTGGACCGACATCAAGCGCTGGTCCGAGCGGCTGATGCGCTACGACCGCATCACCACCGACGCCGAGGTTGCGATGGACATGATGATGGCGATCGTCGAGTTCAACACGGATCTGCAGGACATGGTGGCCGAGCGCCGGGGCTGCCCGATGGACGACCTCGCGTCGGTGTGGGCCAACGCCGAGATCGACGGTGAAGGCCTCACGCCCGAGACGATCATGCACGAGACCGGCCTGTTCATCTCCGGCGGCGCCGAGACCACGCGGACCGTGATCTCTCGGGGCCTGCGCACGTTCTGCGATCACCCGGACCAGTGGGATGCGCTGGCGGCGGATCCGTCGAAGATCCCGGCGGCGGTCGACGAGATGATCCGCTGGGTCACACCCCTCAACAACTTCTTCCGCACGGCGGTGGCCGACACGCACATCGGCGACCAGCCGGTCGCGGCGGGCGACCGGATCATCCTGCTCTACCCGTCGGCCAACCGCGACGAGGCGGTGTTCGTCGACGGTGACCAGTTCGACGTGACGCGCCACCCGAACCCGCACCTCGGATTCGGCTTCGGCACCCACTTCTGCCTCGGGGCGTCGCTGGCGCGGTTCGAGCTCGGCGTCCTGTTCACCCAGCTCACCCAGAGGATCACCAACCTGACCGCGATCACCGAGACCGAGGACGAGGCCAACATCTTCGCCACCGGTGTGCGCTCGTTCACCCTCGGCTTCGACGTCCGCTGATCGTCGAAGCCCGCCGCAGCCCCGCCGTCACCACCATCGCAGCGGCCGCCGGTCAGCCCTGCAACGTCGTCGGCATCGAGAAGACGCCGCTGGCGACGATCGCCCGGCTGAACGGCCGCACGAGCTCGCGCAAGCGGTCCGCCGACTCGGCGCCGATGGCGCGCCACGGCGCCAGCGACTGCTCGTCAGTCACCTGTTCGATGCGCTCGCGTCCTGCTCGCCCCGCCTCTGTCGGCTCCCCGTCGGCCCACCAACCGCGCGCCGCGAGACGGTCCTGCGCCGCCGCCCACTCGGCATCGTCCCACGCCCGCGTCGCCTGCAGGATGGCCGGCGGCACCGCGCCCGACGACCCATGGGTCACCAGGGCCTCGCACCCGTCGAGACCCTCGACGACCAGCGCGGCGATGTGGCCGTCGCCGCGGTACTCGCGCAGCAACGTCAGCGCGTGCCAGAGCACCAGGTGAGGATCGATGGGCCACGTCAACGACGCGTGCGCCGCGTAGAGGGGGCGGCCAACGGCGGTGCAGGCGCCGGCGGCCGCGCGGGCCAGGTCCGCCGCCTCCGCCATCTCGGCCGACGAGACGACGTCGTCGCCGAGCAGCTCGCGCAGCGCCACATCCGCCGCCCCGAACCGGGCCGCGACAAGCGCGTCGGGTGTCGTGGCCTCCCACGCGTCGGGCATGACCGCCTCGATCAGCGTCGGGTTGAAGTTGAAGAAGGTGGCCACGACCACCGCCGGCGGCACGGCGCCCATGGCGGCCACGCGGGAAGCGAAGTAGCCCGCACGACCCGTGACGCCGAGGTCCGCGTAGGCCTCGGTCGCACGGGGCGTGAAGTAGATCATGCCGTGGTACGGCTCGAGCGTCCGCCACATCTTGCGCGCCAGGTCAGGTTCCATGGCGGGAGGCTACCGGCGGGTTCGTCCGAGAACCGACGAGGGCGCCCTCCGGAGAAGGCGCCCTCGTGCGGACGTTCGTCATCGTGGCAGCCGGTGCGCAGCTCAGCACCGGTCGGGCATCAGCAGCCCGGGCCCGCCCACGGCGCCCGGCCCTGCCACGCGTAGAGCGAGGCGGCCATGGCGTCCTGGTCGGCCGGGGAGGCCGACGACGCGCTCTTGCCCACGAGGTCCGGACGGCCCGCGTGACGGGCGACGTTGTTCCACGTGTTGGGCATCATCTGGTACGCACCGGCGGCACCCGACGCGTTGCGCGCCTGGTAGTTGCCACGGGACTCACGGTTGCGGACGCACGCCAGGAACGAGTTGGGCGGCGAGCCCCCGGAAGACGCCGGTGCCGCGGCGGGCGCGGCGGGCGCGGCCGGCGCGGGCGCCTTGACGATCGGCTTGGGGGCAACAACGGGGGCGGGCGGCGGCGGCGAGATGTACGCAGCGAACGCGGCCCGCTCCTCGGGCGAGGCGACGAAGAGCTTGAAGGCCAGCTGCTCGGCTGGGGTCATCGCCGCCAGGCGGGCGCGAAGCTGCTCTTCGGGTGAGGGTGTTGCGGCCACCGTCTCGGCGACGGGCGCCGGCGTGGTCGTGGTCGTGGGGAGCTCGGTGGTGGTCGAGGGAACGATCGAGGTGGCCAGGCTCGGGGTGGTGGGGCCGGCGCCGGCGGTGTCGCCGGCATCCTGGTTCTGCGCGAGCGCAGGCAGGGCGATCGCCGCAGTGGCCACGATGGCCCCTCCGACGAGAAGTCCGGCCATGCGCCGGACCCGACGTTCTCGCGTCGAGGGATTCTGGGTCTGCAAAGGTGAAGGCACGTTGCCCCTTTCTTGGTGCCGGGGTGGCACCTCGTTGGTCAAGGCCGGGTAAGGGTTGCGGGATTCGTCATCAAACCGCAACTTCTCCGCAATGATCGAGCCAGGGTGCACCCCATCGCACCCGGGCCGGATCCGGAGGCACCCCAGTGCTTGTTGGCGGACGCGGCAGCGTCTTGGGGCGGCCTACACCCCTGTCATTTGCAGGGGTGTAGCCGGGGGTGATCCGTCGTACCCAGGCCTCGTCCGACCACCTTCGACGCGGCGCAGGGGACGGGCAGCCTGCGTCCGTGTGACTACTTTCACACCTACTGCAGCGCAGTTTTGGCCCCGTTTTTGGGGCTCTCTGCGCGACTCGCGCGCGCCATCGGCCCACGCCGGGGTCGTGACAGGCCAACATGGCGGTCTGATGCCTCCCCCACCGCGCCACCTCGCCTTCGCCGTTTGCGCCCCTGGTCTCGAACCGCTCCTGCACCACGAGCTCGACGAGCTCGGCGTGCGGCGCCCCCGGGAACGAACGGGTGGCGTGACCTTCGACGCCACGACGCGGCAGGTCTACGCGGCCAACCTTTCGTTACGAACCGCCACACGAATCGTCATACGCGCGGCCCGTTTTCGCGCCGCGAGCTTCGCGACCCTCGAGGAGGAGATGCGCGCGGTCGATTGGCGAGGCTGGATCCGGCCCGGCGCTCAGGTCCGTGTCCGCGCGACCTCGACCGGCTCGACGCTGTACCACACGGGCGCGATCGAGGAACGGGTGGCGCGCTTCGTCGGCGGCCGCCCCGCGACCGATGCCGACGAGCCCCGCGCGCGCGACACCAACGCGACCTCGAAGCGGCGGGACGCGCCGGTCGTCGGGCCCGAGCAGTTGGTCATCGCCCGCATCGTGCACGACGAGGTCACGATCAGCATCGACAGCTCAGGCGACGCGCTCTACAAACGAGGCTGGCGTCAGGCCACCGCGAAGGCACCGCTGCGCGAGACCTTGGCGGCGGCCATGGTCCTGTCGTCGGGCTGGACGGCCACCGCCGCGCTCATCGACCCGATGTGCGGATCCGGCACCATCCCGATCGAGGCGGCCCGCGCCGCTCGCGGGATCCCTGCGGGCCAGGGTCGGTCGTTCGCCTTCCAGGCCTGGCCCAGCTTCGAGCCCGGCACCTGGGCCAGCGTCACCGGCGCCGCCCACGCCAGCGGTCTCGCCACGCCCGGCGTCCGCGGGACTGACGCTGGCGATGGCGGCGGCGATGGCGATGGCGAGTGGGATGCGCCGGTCATCCTCGGCCGGGATCGCAACGCGGGGGCGATCGAGGCGAGCGCAGGCAACGCCGCCCGCGCCGGGGTCAGCGCCGATGTCGGGTTCTCCGCGGCCTCGATCTCGGACCTGGCCGACATCGTGCTCCCGACCACCGAGCCCGGCTGGATCCTCACGAACCCGCCCTACGGTGCGCGCATCCAGGGCGGCGCCGACCTGCGAGACCTCTACGCCCGGTTCGGCGATGTCGCCCGCGGCCGCTTCCGCGGCTGGCAGATCGGCCTGCTCGTCGCCGATCCGGTGCTCGCGGCGCACACCCGGTTTCGCTTCGAGGAGCGCTGGCGCGCGTCCAACGGCGGCATCCCGGTCCAGTTCCTCACCGCCACGATCTGACCGCACCCACCCACTCGCGTTCTCGGCTCGGTGGTGGCCCCTGGTTGCGCGTTCTCGGCCAGGTGGGCGCCCCTCTTCGCAGGTTCTCGGCCACGCGGGCGCCCCCCTATCGCGCGTTCTCGGCCACGTGGGCGCCCCTCTTCGCGAGTTCTCGGCCAGGTGAGCGCCCCTTCGAGGCGTGCTCGGCTCCGCGACGGCCCCTGCTTCGGCTTCTGCTTCCCTTCCCTGGTTGCGCCCCCGAGGTGAGCCGCAATCGCGGCGCGAGCCGACGGGATCGCCGCGTTGTCGGGCAGACTGCGCGCATGATCGATCTCGCCGCGGCCGACCAGCTGCTCACGACCACCCGCTCGGTGCGCAAGCGCCTCGACCTGACCCGCCCGGTCGACCGGCAGGTGATCCTCGACTGCATCGACGTTGCGCTGCAGGCGCCGACGGGGTCGAACATGCAGGGGTGGTCGTTCCTGGTCGTGACCGACCCGGCCAAGCGCAAGGCCCTCGCCGACATCTACGCCAAGGCGATCGACATCTACGCGCAGATGCCGAGTCCGCCCTGGGAGCCCGAAGATCCGCGGGCCCAGGCGCGCGACGCGGTGCAAGGCTCCGCGCTGTACCTGCGCGATCACCTCCACGAGGTGCCGGTGCACGTGATCCCCTGCATCGAGGGCCGCGTCGAGGAGGCCGGCGTCCTGGCGCAGGCCTCGATCTACGGATCGATCCTGCCCGCGGCCTGGTCCTTCATGCTGGCTGCCCGGGCCCGCGGTCTCGGCTCGGCGTGGACGACGCTCCACCTGATGTTCGAGCAGGAGGCGGCCGACGTGCTCGAGGTGCCCAAGCACATCACGCAGGCGGCGCTGCTGCCCGTGGCGTACTACACCGGCGAGGACTTCAAGCCGGCGTCGCGGCTGCCCGCCGCGGCGGTCACGCACTGGGACACCTTCGGCCACCCCGGCTGAGGCGAGTCCCGCGAAAAGGGCTTGCGAGTCGAGAACGCGCTCGCCGAGGGCCCACCACCGAGCCGAGAACCCGCGCCCAGGGGCCACCACCGAGCCGAGAACGCGCCACCACGGGCCACCAGGGGCCGCCACCGAGCCGAGAACGCGCGCGCCCAGGGGCCGCCACCGAGCCGAGAAGCCCGGGGTGGTGACGGGTGGCGGACGGGTGGGGGACGCGGCGAGCCTGCGGGTTTGGCAGAGTGAGGCGGTGGAAGTGCCTCTGGGGCCACCGGCCGATCCGCGTTTTGCCATCTTTGCCACGTTGACCGACGTGGTCGTCGTCGTCGACGAGCTCGGCAACCTCACCTACGCCAACCCCTTCGCCCGAACTTTCCTCGGGTACGACGGCGTGGAGCTGACCGGTCAGTCCATCGTGGAGTTCATCCAGGCCGACGATCTCGTCCGCGCGTTCGAGGTCATGACCCTCATGATCGACGACGGCCTGGTCGTCCCGGTCACGCCGGCGGTGTACCGCCTCGTGCACGCGGACGGGTCGCTGTGGCCGGTCGAGATCAACGGTTCGGCCATCCCGAGCACGGATGGCACTGCTGAGTGGCTGCTCATCGTCGGTCGCTACTCGGGCGATCGTCACCTGCAGGAGCGCATCGTCGCCATGCTCACCAGCGGCGTGGCGATCGCCGACGTCGTCCCACTCGTCCCCGACTTCGGGCACTGGCGCCATCCCCACGAGTACTACGCCGTGCACTACCTCGACGGCGACGAGCGCCTGACCGTCGGCAGCGACCTGGCGAGCGAGTTCGTCGCCCTGGCGGCCGGCGACGCACACTCGCCCTGGGCGCTCGCCGCGGCGCGCGGAGGCGAGACGCTCATCGCCACGGCCGATCTCACCGACTCCCTGCGCGCTCGGGCCGAGACGGACGCGCTGGCCGCCTGCTGGGCGGTGGCGGTACCCGACCCCCTCCACGACGAGCCGGCGGTGCTCATCGCCTGGTCGCGCGACCACGGGCCGGCGCCCTCGGTGCACCGGTACTCGCTCGAGGTCATGGCGCAGTCGCTCCGGCTCATCCTGCACTGGCGCGCCCAGGTCACCGAGCTGGAACAGGCGGCGCGCACCGATCCGCTGACCGGCATCGCGAACCGCGTCGGGTTCTTCGAGCTGTTGCAACGCCGGGCGGCTGCCGCGGGCGCCGAGGGGCGGGACGGCACCATCGCCGTGCTGTACGTGGACCTCGACGGCTTCAAGTCGGTGAACGACGAGCACGGCCACACCGTCGGCGACGATGTGCTCGCGATCGTGGCGCAGCGCATCAGCCACGCCCTGCGCACCAGTGACGTCGTCGCCCGGCTCGGGGGCGACGAGTTCGCGGTGCTGTGCCGCGAATCCGCGTCCCAGACCGACGTCACGGGCGTGGCCGATCGCATCACCGCGGCGGTGTCCGAGCCGATCGAGGTCGACGGGCACCGCATCCGGATCGGGGCCAGCATCGGCATCGCCTCGTCACCCGTCGAGGACGTGGCGTCCAATCCTGATCGCCTCGTGGACCGGGCCGATCGGGCGCTGTACCGCGCCAAGGCCGCCGGGCGGGGACGGTGGTACCTGGCCGCCGAGTGATCCCGACGATCGATCCCCACCACCCCCGACGTCGCCCCCGGGCGGCCCGCAACCCTTGAAGGAAGCCGATGTCCACCAGCGAGAACCGAGCCACCGTCGAAGCCTTCTGGGCGGCGTTGTACGAGCGCGATTGGGATCGGATCGGCTCGTTCTTCACGCCCGAGGCCGAGTACACCGACGTGCCGTCGCCCGAGGACGACATCGCCGTGGGCCCCGAGCAGATCGTGGCGCGCCTGCGGCTCGGCATCGAACCGATCAGCGCGTACGAGCACGATCTGCGCCTGATGGTGGCCGACGGCGACGCGGTCGTGACCGAGCACACCGAGACGTGGCACTGGCACACCGGCGAATCGGTGACGCTGCCGTTCGTGTCGGTGCAGGAGGTGCACGACGGCCAGATCGTGCGCTGGTTCGACTACTGGGACCTGCAGACCCTGCTCGGTGCGGCACCGGCCTGGTGGATCGAGCACATCATGCACGGCTGGAAGTAGGCCCAGGTCGTTCGGACACGCCGGCCGGTCGCCTCTCAGGCCCGGGGCGATAGGCTGCGCGGATGGGATTCGGCGGAACCCCCGAGGACGATCAGTACGCCGCGCGACTGCTGCGCGCCCTGCCCGGTGCCGCGTTCGTGATCGATGCGGTCGGGACGGTCCTGTACGCGACCGAGCAGGCGGCCCACGTCGTCGGGCGCAACGCCGAAGATGTGATCGGCACGTCGGTCCTCACCTTCGTGGACGCGCAGTCCGCCTGGGCGTACGCGTCGGCGGTGGCGATGGCCACCGACTACCCCACCGTCACCACCGGCCCGCTCCGGGTCAGCCTGATCACCCCCGGCGGTGAGGCCCGTTACGTGGACCTGTGGGCGAGCAACCGCCTCGACGATCCCGCTATTGGCGGCATCGTCTGCCTCCTCACCGAGGAGACCACCGCCGTGGGACTCGGTGAGGCCATCGAGTCCGTCGCGGGCGGCGAGGACCTCCACACCATCGCCGCCAAGGTGGTCCGCTCGCTCCAGGGCCATCCCGTGGTCGCCGATGCCGCGTTCGTCATCCACAGCGCCCCCGCCGACCGCTTCGTGGCGTTCACGAGCACGCGGGTCGCCGACGCGATCATCGCCGAAGCCACCGAGGCGCTCCGCCAGGCGATCGCCACGGGCGTGCGGGTGTTGCACCCCGACCTCGACGCGCTGCCGGGCGCGTGGCGTGATGCCGCCCACGCCGCCGGGTACGAGGCGCTGTGGATCGAACCGGTCCTCACCGCCGACCGACCTTCGCCCGGCGCCCTGCTCGTGGCGCGCCAGCGCCACGGGAACCCGAGCCCCAACCAGCTCAACTCGCTGCACCAGGCCGCCGCGATCCTGGCGGTCGCCTTCAAGCTCGCGGGCAGCTGACCCGTCAGCCCACGCGCACGATGCGGGCGACCGACGGCACCCGGTTCGCGTCCAGCACGAAGAGCATGTAGTCGCCGGGCGGGGCCACCTGGGCATCGCTCGGGCCGGTGATCACCGAGATCTGGTTGTTGGCCGCGTCCGTGACGACGGAACGGAGCTTGATCTGCACCGATCGTTGGTTCTGGTCGAACGAGTGCGTCATCGCCGGCAGGGCCATCAGCACGGCCTCGCTCACCGGGGTGGTGGTCGTGCCGAGGAACGCGTTCTGGCCGTAACCCAGCTTCAAGGGCGCGTTGACGATCGCCGGGCGCGTCCTGGTCATGTAGGACGGCGAGAAGTACGTGTAGTCCGGCTTCTCGAGCGACGTGTCCCGGTTGACATCGCGACCACCGGCCACGAGCACGCGGCCGTCGGGCACCAGCATCGCCACGTTGTGGTACCCCCGGATCTCGGTGGCGACCGCGGGGCTGGTGGTGACGGCGAAGTCGTTCGCGGGATCGATGTACTGGGGTGAGAGCACGCCGGGCGTCGCCGTCGAATCGTGGCCGTTCATCACGAGCACCCGACCGTCGGGTAGATCGACCGTCGCCGGGTAGTGGCGAGCCACCCCCGTGTCGATCGTGGCCCGCCACGTGTCGGTCGTCGGGTCGTACACATCGGCATGGCTCATCGCGGACGAGCCGAGCGCACCGCCGGCCGTCAGGAACGAGCCGTTGTGGTAGCCCCACTCGCCGTCGTTGAGCCGCACGGGCAGCAGTGCCGTCGCCGCCCCGGAGCTGTAGGTCGCGCTGCTGGTCGCGCCCGGCCGAGGCTGGGGGCTCACCCGCCACGTCGCCGGCGTGGTGGCCGAGCTCATCAGGATCGGCACGCCGCTCTCGCCGATCATGGCGACATCGGATCCGCCGACGGGCCGGGGCAACGTGAACACGGCGGTGTAATCCGCATCGTGGGCCTGCGGCGGGGTCTGCTGCTGGCTGGAGATCTGGGTCCAGGTGTTGTCGGCGGGGTTGAAGATCTCCTCGCTCACGTTCGGGTCGAAGATCGGTGTGAGCACATCGAACCCACCCGTCACGAGGATGCGGCCGTCCGCGAGGCGGGTGAGGGTCGGGTACCAGCGCGTGTTGAAGTAGCCCCCCTTGCCCGCCATGAAGCCGGGGATGCGGTTCCACGCCGCGCCGTCGAAGGTGCTGCCGTAACCCACCCCGACGGCGGCGACCAGCGTGCCGGTGCTCGTGTTGCTGACGGTGCGCGGGCCGCCGGCGATCATGAGGCGGCCGTCGCTCAGGAACGTGTGGCCGCCGCACACGAGGCTGTCGTCGAGCGTGTAGGCGCCGTATGCGGTGTCGTGCAGATCGGTCGGCGCCATGATGTCCTGGATCGTGACCTGCGCAGGCGGCGTCGAGCCCGGGGCATCGACGCGCTGGGTCCACGACGCGTGCATCATCTCGAGCCGGTCGGCATGGACGCGGCCCATGAGGAACAGGCGGCCGTCGGGCATGACCGCGCCGTGGATCGGCGACGCGTACAGACCGTCGGGGGTGCGGAACGTGACCAGCGCGCCGAACGTGTCGCCGGCGGTCGAGATCACGGGCCAGCCGGTCGGCGCCGCGCCGGCGGTGGCACCCGAGGGCGTCGTGACCGCGACGCCGGCCGCGCCCATCGCCACGCTCAGCACCACCGCCGCGACCCCTTTGCCGACGCCCCTACGGACGCCCCTGCCAAAACCCGTGCCGACGCCTCGACGCAAAGCCACCACAAAGACTCCCGGTCCACCACGCGGAGCGCCCATGGCCCCGCCGTGGGCGCAACATAGACACGAAACATGTCCAATTCGCAAGGGTTCCGAGTCGATCTCGGCGACATCTCGTGACGTCTTCCTGGCAACGGGGACCGTCCGCGTCAGGCCCACCGCGGACCGTCAAAGAACGGCGGGAATCGGTCCCTGTGCTGTCCGGGCGCGCGGTCGATCACCGATGGCGCGATCGCCGAAAACGCGGGGAGGTGGGGCGTCAGTTGCGGGGGACCGTCACCCAGGGGACGTCCTTGTCGTTACGCGGCTCGCCCGGCAGGCCGAGCACGCGCTCGCCGAGGATGTTGCGCTGGATCTCCGACGTGCCGCCCTCGATCGAGTTGGCCCGCGACCGCAGGAACATCTTGCGGGCCGAGCCGGGGGGACCCACCAGGCCGAGCGACTCGGACCGGCGCATGGTGAAGTCGTAGTCCACCAGCGCGTTCGCGCCGAGCAGGTTGACGCACAGCTCGTAGATGCGCTCGTTGACCTCGGCGAACATGAGCTTGGCGATGGAACCTTCCGGCCCGGGGTTGCCGGCCTTGCGCTTCTGCGAGGCGCGGATGTTGGTCAGCCGCAGCACCTCGGCCTCGCACCACACCTGCATGAGGTGATCCTTGACGGCCGGGTTCTTGTCGTCGACCTCGTCCTGCCAGATGCGCACCGCTTCGGCGATGGCCCCGGTGCCGCGCCCGGGAGGGGCCGAGCCGCCGCCGATGGTCGTGCGCTCGTTCATGAGGGTGGTCATCGCGACGCGCCAACCCTCACCCACATCGCCGATGCGATCGGCGTCGGGCACGCGCACCTCGGTCAGGTACACCTCGTTGAACTCGGCCTCGCCGGTCATCTGGCGCAGCGGGCGCACCTCGACGCCGGGGGCGTGCATGTCGAGGCCGAAGTAGGTGATGCCCTTGTGCTTGGGCGCATCGGGGTTGGTGCGGGCGACGATCATGCCGCGGTCCGCGATGTGGGCGAGCGTGTTCCACACCTTCTGCCCGGTGAGCACCCACTCGTCGCCGTCGCGCACGGCCTTGCACGCGAGGCCGGCGAGGTCCGATCCGGCGCCCGGCTCGCTGAAGAGCTGACACCAGGCGTCCTCGCCGGTGAACATGCGCCGCAGCAGGCGAACGCGGATCTCGTCGGTGCCGTGGGTGACCACGGTCGGACCCGCCATCGTGAGCCCGAAGAAGTGCTTCGCCTCGGGCGACGACGCTCCTGCCTCCTTCAACCGTCGGTCGATCTCCTTCTGGAAGTTCGGCGGCAGGTCGAGACCGCCCCACCCTTCAGGGAAGTGGACCCACGCGAGACCGAGGTCGTACTGGCGACCGCGGAACTCGACGGAGTCGGTGGTACGGGGATCGAGCTCGAGGAGCTGGTCGACCCGCTCGTTGACGAGGGCAGCAGGATCAGTCACGCGGCGAGCCTACGCGCGGCCGCCGGTCGGTATCGAACCAGCCCGCGTGTCGGACCCGGCCCTCCGCCCGCCGATCGACCCTTGACATTCACATACTCAGTATGCATATCTAGTATGCGTGTCTCTCCGCCTCGGGCTGCTCGCCCTCCTGAGCTCCGAACCCAAGCATGGCTACCAGCTCAAGACCGAGTTCGAGCGGGCCACGGGCGGCATGTGGACGGTCAACGTCGGCCAGATCTACACGACGCTCGACAGGCTCGTGCGCGACGGCTGCGTCGAGATCTCGCCCGGCGCCGATGCCGACCAGAAGCAGTACCGCCTCACGCTCGACGGGTACGACGCGCTCGGGGCGTGGTGGCGAGCGCTGCCCCACGAGGATCCCCCACCCCGCGACGAGCTCATGGTGAAGGTGCTGCTCGCCATCGCCACCCGGCCCGACGAGGCGATCAGCGTCATCACCGCCCAGCGCACCGCGGTGCTCGAGCTCCTGCAACAGCGCCGCCGCGAGCAACGGCTCGCGACCGAACGCGGCGCGTCGGTCGCGCAGGTGCTCGCCGACGATGCGCTCGTCGTCCGGGCCGAGGCCGACCTGCGCTGGCTCGACCTGTGCGAGGCCCGCGTGCTCCACGCGGCCACGGCCGCGACGACACCCCCCACCATCCCGACGACCCGGGCGACCCGGGCGACCCGGCGCCACGCCGACCCCACCCAGCTGAAGGACGCGACATGACGCCCATCCTCGAAGTCGACGCAGTCACCAAGTGCTTCGGCAAGGGCCCGACCGAGGTCCGGGCGCTCACCGATGTGAGCCTGGCGATCGCCCCGGGCGAGTTCGTGGCGCTGATGGGACCGAGCGGATGCGGCAAGTCGACGCTCCTGCACCTCGCAGGCGCGCTCGAATCGCCGACCGCGGGACACGTGCGAGTCGACGGCATCGACCTCGACAGCCTCGATGCGCGCGCTCGTGCCGCGTTGCGGCACACCGATGTGGGCTTCGTGTTCCAACGGCTCAACCTGCTCGTCAGCCTCACCGCCCTCGAGAACGTGATGTTGCCGCTCGAGGTCGCGGGGATGAAGGCCAAGGACGCTCGAGGTCACGCGCGCACGGCGTTGCGTCGCGTCGAGCTCCCCGAGCCGTGGGAGCGCTACCCCGACGACTTCTCAGGCGGCCAGCAGCAGCGCATCGCCATCGCCCGCGCGATCGTCGGCGAGCGCCGGCTGCTCCTCGCCGACGAGCCGACCGGCGCGCTCGACACCATCTCCGCGGATCTCGTCATCGAGCTGCTCGCCGCCATCAGCGCCGAGCAGGGCACCGCGGTCGTCCTGGTCACCCACGAACCCCGGTTCGCCGCGTGGGCCGACCGCGTCGTGTTCCTCCGGGACGGCTCGATCGCCGACCAGACCCGGGCGGCCCCGCCCGGCCCCGCGCTCGACGACGTGCTCGCCGGGAGCTCAGCATGAGTGGTTCGGTCGCCGCCGCGAGGGTCGCGCGCCGTGAGCTGCGCCGGCGGCCCGTGACCACTGCGCTGGTGGCGATGCTGATCGCGCTGCCCGTCGCCACGATGCTCGTGGCCTCCGTGCTGATCCGCACGAGCCCGGTACCCGACGACCTCGCGCGGCTCGGGACGACCGGGAACGCCGATGCCGTGCTGAGCTTGCCGTCGTCGGTGGCTCCCCTCGCGATCGACAACCTCCGCCGGGCCCAACCAGGCGTGGCGATCACAGAGGTCCCCGAGGTGAGCGGGTACCTGACCGCGCCGGACGGGACGAGCCGGTTCGCGAAGGTGCAGGCCGGCCCGTTCGACGATCCACTCGTCCAGGGGCGCGTCGCCGTGCTCGACGGCCGCCTGCCGGTCGCCCCCGGGGAGCTGGCGGTCAGCCCGACCTTCGCTGACCAGTGGGGCGCACGCATCGGGGACCACCTGGACCTTTCGGAGATGGGCACGAGCGCTACGGTGGTCGGTCTGGCCGCGTTCGAAGGGGACCGGCGGAACCCCCAGATCTTCTTGCCCGACCTGGCCGCGTTCGCACCCGACAGCATCAGCTCCAACCTCTTCGTCGGTCGCGACGGTGAACTGCGACCCGGCGCCGTCGCCGAGCTTCAGCGCATCAGCAACACGAGCGGCGCCCGCCTCAGCCTGGCCCCCGGAGTGCAGCCCGTGCTCGGCATCGCCTGGTCCAGCTGGTCCGGCGGCACCCCCGCCGACGTCGAGCTGTACGTCATGTGGACTTGGGTCTCGGGCGCCCTGGCCCTCGTCGTGCTCGGCATCGTCATCTCCTGCGCGTTCGCGGTGGGCGCCCGGCGACAACTCCACACCCTCGGGTTGCTCGCCGCCAACGGCGCATCGCCGCGCACCCTGCGGGCCACGGTGGTGTGGCAGGGCGTCTGGGTCGGGGTCGTCGGCTCGGCGGCGGGTGTCGCGCTCGCGGCGGCCGCGCTTGCCGGACTCTGGACCGTCCGCAGCCGTGTCCTCGACTGGGGCCCCACTGGCTGGATCTGGTCGGTTCGTGATCTCGGACCGGTGCTCGTGATCGGGGTGGGGGCGGCGACGCTCGCGTCGTACCTGCCCGCGCGCTCAGCGGCCCAGGTCAGCGTGATGCAGGCCCTGGCTGGTCGCCGGCCCCAGCGGGCGGTGACCATGCGGGTGGTGGCCGCGGGAGTCGTGACCGGCATCGTCGGGCTGGCGTTGTTGGGCGCGGCCAGCGCGTCGACCCGCTCATACCCAGTACGGGCGGGATGGGTCGCGACGGCCGTGCTCGGCGGGGTGCTGGTGCTCGGCGGCGCCGTCGCGGCGGCGCCCGCGGCGGTCGCGGCCGTCGGTGCCGCGGCCGGGCGCGTCGGAGGCAGCGCCCGGCTCGGCCTGCGCAGCATCGGCCGCCAACGCGCGCAGTTCGGCGCCGTCG
>JBBQHT010000092.1:0-16671 GCA_038324235.1 Acidimicrobiales bacterium | reverse complement strand
CTGCAAGCGGGATATGACGGCGTGGCGGTCGTCCGCAACCTGGACCTGCACGTCGACGCCGGCGAGATCGTGGCGCTGCTCGGTCCGAACGGGGCCGGCAAGACCACGACCCTGGCGACCGTGTCGGGGCTTCTCCCCGTGATCGCGGGCTCGGTCGAGGTGCTGGGCGCGGCGCCGTCGGTCCGCCGACCCGAGACCGTGGCGCGTCGCGGCGTGGCCCACGTGCCCGAGCACCGGGCGCTGTTCTACGAGCTGACCGTCCGCGAGAACCTGCGGTTGGGCACCCACCGCCGCAAGGCTGACCTCGAGCGCGTGCTGGCGTACTTCCCCGCGCTCGAGCCCTTGCTGGATCGGCCCGCCGGTGTGCTCTCGGGTGGGGAGCAGCAGATGCTGGCGCTGGGCCGGGCGCTGGCGAGCAGCCCTCGCCTGTTGCTCGTGGACGAGATGAGCCTCGGCCTCGCCCCGATCATCGTGGCTCGCCTGTTGCCGGTGCTGCGCCAGATCGTGGCCGACACCGGCATCGGCGTGCTCCTCGTCGAGCAGCATGTGCACCTCGCCCTCGAGGTGGCCGATCGCGCGTACGTGCTCAACCACGGCGAGCTCGTCGTGAGTGGGACCGCCACCGAACTGGCCGCGGAACGGGCCCTGCTCGAGTCGAGCTACCTGGGGACCGCGGTTCTCTGAACGGCGCGCCGCCCGGCGACCGCGTCTGGTCACCAGTGCAATGCATGGACATGAACAACGAAGAATCTATCGAAACCGCGGCGCGGCCAGGTCTCGTCCGGTAATCTCCGGCGTGCGATGACAGGGCCCACCGCAGGTCATCCGGGTGAACAGGGGGTACCGCATGGCGGACACGGAATGGGTGCGGGCGCCGCGCCAGGCACGCAGCCAGGCGACGCTCGAGCGCTTCGTCGATGCAACCAACGAGCTGCTGCAGGAGCGGCCGTTCGAGGAGATCACGGTGGCCGACATCGTGAGCAAGGCAGAACGCACGGTCGGTTCGTTCTACGCCCGCTTCGACGACAAGTACGCGGTGCTCCACGTGCTCGTCGAACGGCTCGACGACCGGATCCGCGATCTGGTCCACGCGTTCTGTGACCCGGTGCGGTGGGAGAACGCGACGGTCGCGGAGTGGGTCGGCGAATCGATCTCGCTCAACGTCATGGCGTACCGCCGGGCGCCGTCGCTGTTCCGGGCGGCCGTCGTGGCCGCCGCGACCGACGAGCGCTTCCGGGCCCGCCGCCGCGCCACGATGCAGTTCTGCGCCGAGCAGCAAAAGGCGTTCCTGCTGTCCCGCCAGGACGAGCTGATCTGTGCCGATCCGGCCCGGGCCTCCGATCTGATGTTCGAGCTCGTCAGCGCCACGCTCGATCACGAGCTGTTGTTCGGGCGGTTCACCACCACCTCGTTGCCGTCGGACATGGAGGTGACGCTCGAGCTCACCGATCTGTGCCTTACCCTGTTGGGCGCCGGGGCGCGGGACCCCAGCTGAACCAGCGCCCGATCCCACCGGACGGGCGCCACGTCTCGGGGACAAGGGGATCGATGTGAGCACTGGGCCGGCGCGGCGGTTCCGTCAGCGCGTGTGGCAGCTGGGGCTGCCCGTGCTCGTCGTGCTGGCGGTGGCGGCCTGCCAACCGATCGGCGCGCCACGTGAGCTCGATCAGCTCGTCGGCACGGTCGCGCCGGACTCCCACCTGGTCGCCTGCGCGGACGCGGGGCAGCCCGTGGCCGTCACCGCGAACACGCACCTCGATCCCACGTGCACCTACGCCGGCCCGATCACCATCTCGACCTCTGACACCGTGCTCGATTGCCGGGGCGCGCACGTGCAGGGCCCAGGGTCGGGCCGCGGCATCCTGATCACCGCGCCGGCCGACGTGTCCTTGAGCCACATCGTCGTGCGCAACTGCTGGGTGAAGGGCTTCCTCAACAACCTGCGCATCACGCGAACGGGCTTCAAGGCGCTCACCCTCGGCCACGAGTACGACGCCGGCTACGCCGATGTCGTCGTCGAGAACAGCTACCTGTACGACTCGGCGGGCTCGGGCCTCTTCGTCGATGCGTATGTCACCGGCGTGACCCTGCGGAACCTCGAGATCACGGGTTCGGGCAGCGTCGGCATCTACCTCGAGGCGGGGTCGCGGGGCACCACCATCGCGTCGAGTGTGATCGCCCGCAACGGCTTCGCGGATGTGAAGCCTGACGGTGTCCCGTTCTCGATCGGCACCTTGAACTACCGCTACCACGGCACCGGGCGCGAGGGCATCGCGGTGGACGGGTCGCGCGACAACGTGATCCGGGGCAACACCATCACCGGCAACGCCGCTGGTGGCGTCTTCCTCTACAAGAACTGCGGTGAGTACGCGACGCAGAAGCCGGACCAGTGGTGGACGCGGCCGTACGGGGCGAACGACAACCTGATCGAGGCCAACACGATCACGAACGAGCCGACCGGGGTGTGGGTCGGCTCGCGCATGGGCGAGAACCTGTTGTTGATGGACTGCAGCGACCCGGCCTACGTCAGCGCGGACCTCCGCCGGATCGTGCTCGACGTCGCCGAACGCAACACGGTGCGGGCCAACACGTTCCGGTACACGACCTACGGCGTGCGGGTGGAAGATGACGACACGACCGTCACGGCGAACTCGTTCAGCGGGTCGGCCGCGGGCAACCAGGCCGTCGTGATCGGCACGCCGTGGCGCACCTCCGCCCTGGCGCACCCGGTGCGCAACACCATCGTGACCGGCAACGACGCCGCCATCACCGGGAACGCGACGCCGTATGGGTGGATCCACGGTGAGGAGACCACGACGTTCACGGACAACCGCAGCGGCGGCTCGCCGGCGACGCTGGTGCCCGGCACCCCGCCCTACCGCGGCCCGTTCGTGTTCGTGAAGGACTTCTGGAAGGTCTGATCGGCGCGATCGGCACGAGTTCACCGCGGCCAGGAGAACGTCGCCGCGACGATCGTGCCGTTCGCCGATCCCTTTGCATTGCCGCCGCTCCACACGAACAGCCGGTCTCCGGCGTCGGCGGCCGAAGAACCGAAACCCGGGCCCGGCCACGGCGGGATCGGTGTCCAACCATCGAGTGTGGGGTCGTACGCCGCGCCATCGCCGAACCAGTTCGCCGAGACCGTGCCCTGCCCGACGTCGGGGTGCTCACCACCCCAGAACACGACCTGGTCCCCCGCCCGGGTCGCTTCCGTCAGCCCGCGCGAGCTGAGCGGTGACGGGGGAAGGACCCGCCACGTGGAGGTGGCGGGGTCGAGCGTGGCGGCCCGGTCTGCGTTCATCGACAGCGCGACCAGCGAGGTGCCGGTCCAGGCGACCCCGCTGTTGAGCTCGATGCCCAAGGGTGAGGCGGGCAGGCGTCGGGTCACACCCGTGACCGGATCGAAGGCGTAGATGTCGGCGCCGTCGGCGAACGTCTCGATGATCTCGGTGCCGGTCCACACGGCACTCTGGAGGTGACGGAGGGAGCTCGTCGAGCGATTGGGATCGGTGGCCGGCGTCGGCTGCGCCGCGCGCACATCGGGCGGTGACGCCGGGCGGCTGTAGCGGTCGGCCTGGGGGTCGTAGGTGAGCACGCAGCCATCGGCGAGGACCACGATCACCGTGCGGCCGGTCCAAAAGGCGCTGTGCACAGGGGCACTCCCGTCAGGCGGCGCCGCCCGCGAGCGCCACTCGCTGTTCACGGGGTTCAGGCCCATCACCGTGATCGGACCGTTCGTGGCCGGGACCGGATCGCACGGGGCGGCCACCGTGGGGTTGGTGAACCTGGGAGACGCGAACGTGATCGCCTCGGTGCCGGTCCACACGGCCTGGAGCGGCCCCGACTCCACGGTCGGCGGAGCCGGGAGGGTCCGCCAGGTGTCGGTGCTCGGATCGTACGCGGGGGTCTCGAGCACCGGTGCAGCCGAAGTGGTGCCCGCCCCATCGATCCGTTGGGTCAAGGCGCCCATGAGCAGGACCTCGTGGCCTGTCCACAGCGCGGGGGCGCCCTCGGCCACGGTGCGGTCAGTGAACGAGTAGGAGGCCGCGGGCGTCCATGCGGAGGCCCCGGGGCCGGTCGAGGTCATCCCGGCGTCGCGGTGCTGGAGTGCGACCGTAGCGAAGGCCGCGAGGATGACGAGGCACGCCGCGATCGCGAGGGCGCGGTTCGTCGTGGTGCGACCCGCGGGCGGCGTTCCTCGCCCCCGCTGGTCGGCGTCGGTGGCCGGGTCGGGCATCGGCGCCAGATCGTCCGCGTCGACCGACGGTGCGGCGCGAAGGACCGCGGGGTCGTGGGCCTCCCACCGCTGGTCGACCCACGTGGCCAGATCCTGCAGTTGTCTCGAGAGCTCGTCAGACATCGGGCCCCACCTCCAGTGCTGTGCGCAGGTGAGCCAGAGCTCGGCGCAGGTGGTTGCGGACGGTCGAGACCGAGATGTCGAGCAAGCGAGCTGTGTCAGTGAGGCCCCAACCGCAGCCCTCGATCAGGTACACGACGGTGCGTTGCATCTCTGTGAGGGCCGCGAGAGCTGGGATCAGCGCTGGCTCGACGCGCGGGAGCTCACTGGGCTCAGGGGCCGGAAGCAGCCCCCAGGCTCGAGGGGTCGACCGCCGCGCGTAGTTGCGGGCCACGACATAGACGTACCCCTGCGGGTTGTCCATGGTCGACACCTGGTCCCAATGGCGCCAGGCGTAGACCAACGCCTCCGTGGCAGCGTCGTGGGCCCGGTCCGCACCGACGGTCGGGACGAGAGCCTGCCAAAGCCGGCGGTCGAACCCGGTCACGAACTCGTCGAAGCCCTCCTCGTCCTTCACCGGCTCTCCGTGCGTTCGTTCCATCGACCTGAAGTGGGCGAGGACACCTGAATGTGTCACATGCATTCCCCGTGACGGCACGGCTTTCGACCAGTTAGGGTCGACGGCCCCGTCGAGCGCCGGCGGGGACGAGGGGAGCAGGTCGTGGAGTCGGATCCGGTCGGCGATGAGGTCGACCTCGATCAGGAGCGCGCCGAGCTCGCCCGCGCCCGCGATGCGGTCGCCGACAAGCTGGTGACGCTGGGCGGTCTGCGGGGGTTGGGTGCCGGCGCCGACGCGCTGGCCGACGAGTACATCGACGCCGTGGTGGCCGGCACGATCGAGAAGCTGCAGCAGGACCTCGTCGTGTTCGGCCGCATCGACGACGAGCACGCGTGGCGGGTCGGGCTGTACGGCATCGATGCGGGCGGCGAGCAGCTGGTCGTCGACTGGCGCGCCCCGTTCGCCGAGGCGTTCTACCAGGCCGGGTTCAGCGATCCGCGAGGCCTGCGGCGACGGGTCAGCTACGTGGGCTGCATCGACGACCTCTTCATCGAGGACTTCGCCTCCGGCGAGGTCGCGGGCTCCTCGCCCCTGTTGCGCGAGCTGTCGCGCGGGCGTGGCTCGGAGATGCGGGCGGCCGTGGCCACCCTGCAGGCCGATCAGGACCGGTTGGTGCGCCTGGATCCCACTGCCACGCTCGTGCTGCGGGGCGGGGCGGGCCGGGCACGGGCAAGACGGTCGTGGGCCTGCACCGGGCGGCCTGGCTGATCTACAACGATCAGCGCGTGACGGCGGATCGGGTGCTGGTGATCGGCCCCAGCGACCGGTTCCTGCGGTTCGTCTCGGCGGTGCTCCCCACCCTCGGCGAGGCGCGGATCAAGCAGACCACCTTCGAGCGCCTGCTCGGGCCGTCGAGCGCGGCGGGCAGCGACGAGCGCTGGCTGGACATCCTCGACCGCTTCGAGGCCAGCTTGTTCCGGCCTGGGCCGGTCGCGCTCGGCCCGGTGCGGACCATTCCCGCCGACGTGGTGACCGAGACGCTCGAGCGGCTCCGCGACCGTCCGCTGCCCTGGCGGGACCGGCGCAAGATCTTCGTCGAGTCGCTCGCCCGGCGGTTCGAGGTCACGACCGCGTCGATCGCGAAGGCGGCCCAGCCGGTGTGGCCCACGTGCACGACGAAGCAGGCGATGGCCAAGTTGCGCAGCCGTCGCACCCTCGACGCGCTCGGCGTCGACGCGGATCTGCGCGATGACTGGCTGGCCGCGACGGGGGACGGCGCGCTCGAGGACGAGGTCCGGGCGCGGTTCGAGGGCGTGCCCGCCCGCTACGCGCATGTCATCGTGGACGAGGCGCAGGACCTCTCCCTGCTCCAGCTCCGCGCCGTGATGCGCCGGGCGACCGGCGTGTCGCTCGTGGGCGATGACGCCCAGCGGAGCAACCCCGTGGGCATCGGGCTGCGCCGCGCCGCGACGATCCTGGGTGTGGATCTCGACACGATGGACACCGCGTACCGGATGTCGGCCGAGATCGCCGACTGGCTCAACGCCCATGCCGAAGCCCATGGCATCGACGCGGTGACGCTCGTCGGCATCCGCCCGACCGGTACCGAGGTGCGCGACGTCGCGCGGCGCGATGCCGAGGCGGTGACGCTCGAGCTCCAGGGGCGGTGGGGCAACGTCGCGGTCATCGCGGCGGGTGAGGTCTGGGACCACAAGGGGGTCGAGTACGACGCCGTGGTGGTCGAGCGCGCGGGCATGGGCGCCGCGGAGGTCTACCTCGCCGCGTCCCGGGCGGCGCACGAGCTCGTTCTGGTGGCCTGACTGCCTGGATCGCTTGTCCAACCATCGCGAGGGTTCCGGCGCCGCGCATGGGCCGGATGGTTCAGGCGGCCGCCCGGAGATGCGAAGATGGCGCATGCTCCGTCGCACCGCTGCCGGCCTCGTGGCGCTCGTCGCGCTCGCGGCTGGAGCCTGCACGACCGCCGGCGGCGAATCCGCGACGGACGTCGGCGGCAACCAGGCGGTCGCGGCGGTCACCCCGACCCGCTCGCCCGAGACGCTGGCCGTGGATCAGCTCGTGGTCTCGCTCGGCCGGCTCGCCAACGATCGGGTGCCCGGCGCGCAGATCTCGATCGCCGTGGTCCCGATGCGCACCGGCGACATCTCCGCGGTCGAGCCGGACCGGTTGTACAAGTCCGCATCGTCGGCCAAGGCCTACTGGGCCGCCGCCGCCGTCCGCGAAGCCGGCGTCGCCAAGGTCGAGCCGCTCGCCCGCGACACGTTCATGTACTCGTCGGACGTGACCGCCGCGCAGATGATCGATCTGGCCGGAGGCCCCGATGCCGTCAACGCCTTCACCCACGACCTCGTGAAGATGCAGGACACCGGTCTGGTCAAGTGGGTGGCCAACGGCGCCCTGCTCGCGAACGACAAGAGCAACACCTCGGGAGTCCAGACCGCCACCCACGTCACCGAGCGGCTCGGCGAGTCCAACTACACGACCGCCCGGGACATGGTCACCTTCCTCACCCGCCTGCAGCGGGGTGAGCTGCTCGACGCCCGCGGGACCGCCGCGGTGATCGACTGGATGCGCCTCGCGCCCGACGACAGCAGCCAGGAGCCGTACTCGGGGCGCCTGCCCGAACAGCTCCCGCCATCGGTGCGCAAGAAGGTCGCGCACAAAGCCGGGTGGCTGCTGCCCACGGACACCGATCCTCTCGACCTGCTCGACTTCGGTCTCGTGTTCCCCGAGCACGCCGACCCCTACGCGATCGCGGTCATGGGTACCACCGACACCCAGTTCCCCGAGCTCGAGGAGTTCATCGCCCACGCCTCGTGCGTGATCTACCAGAAGGTCGGCAACGATCCCTCCTGGACCTGCCCCTAGGTGGCTGGCAGGGAATGGGTTGGATGCCAGAGCGGCGAGGCGCCCGCCAGGCAAGGACGCAGGATTCGCCACTCCTTGCCTTCGGAATGGCGACATCCGAGGACGCCGCGTGGCGGGATGACTCGTTGTTCTGGCGCCAAGTCCAATTCCTGCCAGCCGCCTAGAGCGGCCCCGACCACTGATCGCGGCTCAACGTCGGCGTCGAGGGCTCGTCGTCCGATCAGTCGGTGGCGATCGCCTGGAGGATGTCGAGGCGGGCAGCCTTGCCGGCGGGGCGGATCGCCGCCAGCACCCCGGCCGCGGCGCCGGCGACGAGCACGACGAGCAACTGCGACGGCGTCACCGCGAACACGCCGAGGCCTTGGGATGAGGCGGCTCGAACGAGCGCCCAGCCGAAGAACACGCCGAGGCCCAGACCGCCGAGCGTGCCGAACACGGCGATGATCATGGACTCACCCCGGATCATCGAGCGCACCTGGCGTCGCGTCTCGCCCACGGCGCGGAGCAGGCCGAGCTCGCGACGCCGTTCGAGCACCGAGAGGGCCAGCGTGTTGGCGATGCCCATCAGGGCGATGAGCACCGCGAGCGCGAGCATCACGTAGATGATGCTGAGCGTGCGGTTGATGTTCGACGCCACCGCGTCGAGGTACTCCTGGCGGTCCTGCACGACGGTGCCGGCGTAGGGCTGGGCGATCTGGGTCACGACGGCCTTGCCGTTGGCCAGGCTCACGCCCGGCGCGAGCGCGATCAGGACGGCGTCGTCGAGGTCCTGCTGGGCGTGGGGCGCCCAGGCGGCGCGGCTCATGGCGAGGTCCCCGACCACGTCGCTGCCCGTGTAGATCGCGCCGACGGTGAAGGTGGTCTCGGTGCCGTCGACGAAGGCCATCGGCACCTCGGTGCCGATCTTCCAGCCCTTCTCCCGGGCGAACGTCTCGGACACGGCGAGGGCGCGGGGGCCGAGGTCCGCCACCGACCCCTGGATGACGCCGAGGTCGAGCACGCGGACGAGCTGTCGGGGGTCGGCCACACTGACGCTGCGGTCCTGCCCGTCGACGCGAGCAGCGCCCTGCCCGAAGCCCACCGCGCCGGCGACCTCCGGTCGGGACGCCACGTCCCGGGCGAGGGACGGGCTGAACCCGCCGCCCCCGTCCTGAGGCCCGCCGGTGACCACGAGGTCGCCACCGAAGGACCGGCGGACGCTCGCGTCGACCGAGGAGGTCAACGACGAGGCGAACACCGTGAACAGGGTCACGACGGTGACGCCCACCATCAGCGCCGCGGCGGTGGCCGAGGTGCGGCGAGGGTTGCGGCGGGCGTTCTCGCGGGCCAGCTCGCCGGTGATGCCCCGGGTGGCCTGCAACGGCCAACCGATGATCCGGCTGCCCGGGCCGGCGAGCACCGGGCCGAGCGTGACGAGCGCGGCCAACGTGGCGGCCGCGCCGAGCCCCGCGACGGCCAGCTTCGAGCCCGAGACGCCGGCCACCGTGACACCGACCCCGGCGACGCCGAGCACCACCCCGAGCGAGATGCGGATCACGCCGGCATGCGTGTGGTCGATGGCGACGTCGCGCAGGGCAGCGATCGGGGCGATGCGCGACGAGCGGCGAGCCGGGAGGAACGCGGCCAGCAGCGTCACCGTGACACCGACGACCATGCTCACCAGGACCGTGCCGCCGGTCAGCGTCAGGCCCGAGGCGGGAAGATCCGAGCCGAAGGCGGCGAAGAGCTGGCGCAGCAACGCGGCGATGCCGAGGCCACCGACGACGCCGAGCGCGGACGCCACCAGCCCGATCGCGAGCGCCTCGGTGACGGTGGCGGTGAGGACCTGCCCGCGGGTCGCGCCGAGCGCGCGCAGCAGCGCCGCGTCGCGGGAGCGCTGCGCCACGAGGATGGTGAACGTGTTGTAGATGCTGAACGCCGCGACGAGCAGCGCGATCGCCGCGAACACCGTGAGGAAGGTCGTGAAGAAGTCGAGGAAGCCGGCGTTGATCGAGGTCTGTTGATCCGCAGTGACCTGCGCGCCGGTCTTCGCGTCGACGCCGGGTGGCAGGATCGGTTGGATGCGCTCGACCAGCTGGTCCTGGCTCACGCCGGGCTGGGCCGCGACGGCGACGCGGGTGATCTTGTCCGGTTGGTGCAGCACCTGGCGTTGCGCCCCCTCCAGGGTGAACGCGGTGAAGGTCGAGCCACTCGCGCTGTCGGCGTCGCCGAAGGTGGACAGGCCCACGATCGTGATCGGCACCGGATCCGGCGTCAGCAAGGTCGTGGTGTCACCGACGTGGAGGTTGCCGGCCTTGGCCGCCCCGCGGTTGACGACGACCTCGTCGATCGCCTGAGGCGTCCGCCCTTCGGCCAGGCGGTACGGGTTCAGGCCCGGGTCGTCCACCCAGTTGCCGCCGGTGGTGGGCGGTCCCATCTGCCCGACGGGCTTGCCGTCGTGGCCGACCAGCCGGCCGTAGCCCTCGACGACGGCCTCGGCGCGCGCCACGCCGTCGACGGCGCGGATGCGGGACACGAGGGACGGGTCGAGGACGCCCTGCTGGGTCGCCATCTCGGTCTCGATGCGGCGGGTCTGCACGACGGCGTCGGTGCCGGCGTTGGCCTGGGTGAACAGGGAGGAGAACGTGGAGCGCATCGTGTCGCTGAGCACGAGCGTGCCGGTGAGGAACGCGGTGCCGAGCGCGATCGCGAGCAAGGTCGAGATGAGTCGCCGCTTGTGCGACCACAGGTTGTGCAGGGTGAGCGAGAACATGGGGGTCTCCGATGGCGAGCGGGATGCGGTGGCCAGGGGCCAGGGGCCAGGGGTCAGGGGTCAGGGGTCAGGCGCTCAGGGCGCCGAGCCGGTCGAGGACGCGCTGGCTGGTGGGCTGGTCCATGGCGTCGACGACGCGGCCGTCGGACAGGAAGAGCACCGAGTCGGCATGCGCGGCGGCCGCGGAGTCGTGGGTGACCATCACGATGGTCTGGCCGAAGGCGTCCACGGCTTGGCGCAGGAACGACAGGATCTCGCCGCCGCTGCGCGAATCGAGGTTGCCCGTGGGCTCGTCGGCGAACACGATCTCGGGGCGCGAGACCAGCGCCCGCGCGACCGCGACCCGCTGTTGTTGGCCGCCGGAGAGCTCGGCGGGCCGATGGCTGAGGCGGGACTCGAGACCGACGGTGCGGATCACGAGATCCAACCACTCGTTGTCCGGCTGGCGTCCGGCGAGGGCGAGGGGCAGGACCATGTTCTCGCGGGCGGTGAGGGTCGGGACGAGGTTGAACGCCTGGAACACGAAGCCCAATCGGTCCCGGCGCAACAGGGTCAGCTGGCGGTCCGAGAGCGAACCGAGCTCGGTGTCGCCGATGAAGATGTGGCCGGCGTTGAGCGAGTCGAGCCCCGCGGTGCAGTGCAGCAGGGTCGACTTGCCCGACCCCGACGGGCCCATGATCGCGGTGAACCGACCCTGGGGGAAGGCGACGTCCACGCCGTCCAGAGCGCGGACCCGGGTGTCGCCTGCGCCGTAGGTCTTCACGGCGCCGATGGTCCGGGCCGCGATGGCGGTGGTGGTGGGGGCGGTGATGGTCACGGTCATGATGGGTCCTCGTTCCGGTGCAGGTGGTCCCTTCACCCTGACGCAGGGGTGCGGGGCGACGACATGGCGCCAGCGGGCGAACGGGGGTGGGGGAAACCCCCGGGCGCGGTCACCGACTGGCGGGATGGTGCGGGTTGCCCGCGTTCCCTACGGTGAACGCCGATGACGTTCGCCCTGACCGCCCCTGCCCGCCCGAAGGCCACGTGGACCTTCCTGCGCGCCCCCGTGTCGCTCCGCACCTGGGGCGCGACGGCGCACGTCCTGCTCGATCTGCTCGTCGGCACGCTCACCTTCACCTTCGTCGTGACGATGACGGCGGTGACCCTCGGCCTGCTCTGCACGCTGGTGCTGGCTATCCCGGCGCTGGCGATCCTGCTCCTCGGTGCCCGCGTGATCGGCGCCTGCGAACGGGCCCGATTCGCCTCGCTGCTCGGCGTGCCGATCGCCGACCCGTACCCGGTGTTCGAAGGCACCTGGTGGGAGAAGACGAGGACCTGGGTGCTCGGCGCCGCGCCGTGGAAGGAGCTGGTCTACGCCTTGCTGCTCTTCCCGCTCGGGGTCATCGGCTTCTCGTTGGTGGTCACGGCGTGGTCCGCATCGCTGGCGCTCGTCACGCTCCCGCTGTACCTCGATCGCCTTCCCCGCCGCGCGGTGCACCTCGCCGGCCACGAGATCGTGGCCGGCCCCGGGTTGTGGGGCCTCGTCGCCGCGGGTGTCGTCGGCCTCTTCGTGGCGCCCTGGTTGGCGCGGGGCTGGGCGGCGCTGGACCGCGCCGTCGGCTCGTTCCTGCTGGGCCGGACCTCGACCGAGGTGCTCGAGCAGCGCGTCGAGACGCTCGAGGTCACCCGCTCGTGGGCCGTCGAGATCGCCGAGGCCGAGCGCCGCCGGATCGAGCGCGACCTGCACGACGGCGCGCAGCAACGACTCGTGGCGCTGGCCATGGACCTCGGCCTGGCGCGCGAGAAGCTCGACACCGATCCGGCGCGGGCCCGCGAGCTGATCGATCACGCCCACGACGAGGCCAAGCGGGCCATCGCCGAGCTGCGGGATCTGGCGCGTGGCATCCACCCGGTGTCGCTGAGCGACCGGGGCCTGCCCGGCGCCATCCCCGCCCTGGCCGGTCGCAGCGCGATCCCCGTCGATGTCTACGTCGCCCTCCCCGATCGGCTCCCGGCCGCCATCGAGGGCATCGCCTACTTCATCGTCTCCGAGTGCCTGGCCAACGCGGTCAAGCACTCGCAGGCCACCAGGGTGTCGGTCCGGCTGGTCCAACACGGCGACACGCTGTTCCTCGACATCACCGATGACGGCATCGGTGGGGTGGACCCGGCGCTGGGCACCGGGCTCACCGGGCTGGTCGAGCGGGTGGCGTCGGTGGATGGAACGTTCGTCGTGACGAGCCCCCTCGGGGGCCCGACCGAGATACGAGTGGAGCTGCCATGCGCGTCGTGATCGCCGAGGACTCGGTCCTGCTGCGAGAGGGGCTCGCCCGCCTGCTCGCGGACTTCGGGGAGGAGATCGTGGCTGCGGTTGGCGATGCCGAGCAGGCGAAGGCCGCGGTGGCCGAGCTCGCCCCCGACCTGATCGTGCTCGATGTGCGCATGCCCCCGAACCACACCGACGAGGGCATCCGCGCGGCGCTCGCCATCCGGCGCTCGCACCCGGGCGTCGCGGTGTTGGTCCTGTCGCAGTACGTCGAGCAGCACTACGCCACCGAGCTGCTCGCCGGGGACACGGCCGGCGTCGGCTACCTGCTCAAGGACCGCGTGGCCGACGTGGCGGACTTCGTCGATGCGCTGCGGCGCGTGGGGGCGGGAGGCACGGCGCTCGACCCCGAGGTCGTGTCGCACCTGCTCGCGCACAGCCGCAAGCGCGACCCGCTGGCGATGCTGACGCCGCGCGAGACCGAGGTGCTCGAGTACATGGCCGAAGGTCGGACCAACGCCGCAATCGCGGCGCAGATGGTGGTGAGCGAGGGGGCGGTCGAGAAGCACGTGTCGTCGATCTTCACCAAGCTCGACCTCGCCCCCGCCGACTCCGACCACCGTCGCGTGCTTGCCGTGCTGCGGTACCTGGAGGCGTGACCGTGTCCGACCCGTCCGTTCCCGCCGCATCGCCCCTGCCTTCGCCTTCGCTCTCGCCGCCGCCTGCGCCGCAACAGTCGCCGTCGCCAACCGCGCCGCCGCCAACCGCGCCGTCGTCAACGGCGCCGTCGCCAACCGCGCCGTCGCCAACCGCGCCGCCCGTCATCCCGCCGGTGCCAGGGACCCGCGTCGACGGACCGCCCCCGGCGCCGCCGCTCCTGCCACCCCCGCCTCGTCGACCGCGCCGACCGCGCCGCCACCGGGGCCCCGCCCGCCGTCCGCCGGTCGGCGTGCGGTGGCTGTTCATCCTCGTCGGGGCGCTGTTCACCGTCGTCGTGCTCGCGAGCGGGGCGGTTGCGGCGGCCAACTCGCTCGGCCGCGTCACCGAGACCCAACCGTTGGCGTTCGGGTCCGCCGTCCGCACGGTCGTGGTGCGCGTGGACACCGGATCCGTCCACGTCCACGGCGGGGCCGAGGACGTCTCGGGCACCCGCACGGTGGATCGGGCGATGCAAGAGCCGGCGATCGACGAGCGCGTCGAGGGCGACACCCTCCACCTCGACGGTCACTGCACGGCCTTCGCCATCGCGTGGTGCAGCGTGAGCTACGACCTCGATGTCCCCACCGGCACCCGGCTCGACATCGAGAGCCGGACCGGCCGCGTCACGGTCGACAACAGCAGTGGTGACGTGCACGCCTTCACGGGTGCCGGGCAGATCGAGCTCACCGACGTGCGGGGGCCGCTGCGGGTCGAGACCGGGGCGGGAACGATCCGGGCCGATCACCTCGCGAGCCGCACGGTCGACGCCAGCGCCGGCGCCGGCTCGGTCCGCCTCCAGTTCAGCGCGCCGCCGGACCTCGTGAAGGCCCGGGCCGGGACGGGTTCGGTCGACGTGGAGCTCCCCGCCGACGGCACCAGCTACCTGGTCATGGACACCGAGGACGGGTCACCGCCCAAGATCTCGGTGCCCACCGACCCCCACTCGACCCATGTCATCGATGCATCGAGCGGCACCGGCGCGGCTCGGGTCCATCACCCCTGATCTGATCCCTGGTTCCGCCCTGCCGATCAGCTTCCGGCCCGGTTGGGCGGGGCGCTCAGCACGACCGCCTCGTCCGCCGCCAGGCGGCCCTGGAACGGCTTGCCCTCGTGCTCGGGATGGGTGCTGATGATCACGGTGCCGGCGGCCAGCGCGGTGTCGAGGCCGACCGACTGCCCGGTGAAGTTGATCAGCACCGTGCGCTTCGAGGCGGTCACCGGCTCGGGTCCCGTGCCGTGGGACCCGATCTCGCGGTGGTACCCGATGACGCCCTCGGGAACGTCGAACAGGTGCAGCGCCCCTGTCTGCAGGGCCCGTGATGCGCGCCGTTCGGCGAGCAGGCGCCGGTAGAGGTGAAAGGTGGAGCGGGGGTCGGCCAGCTGGGTGGCCACGTTGCGCGTTTCGGGGTCGGGAGGCCAGGGAAGCCACGGGTCGACCGTGGCCCAGCCGTGCTCGGGCGAGCTGTCCCACGGGATCGGCGCCCGGCAGCCATCTCGTCCGCCCGGATCGACGGCGCGATCCGGCTCGACGTAGGCATCTTCGAGGGCAAGCTCCTCCCCCGCGAACAGGAAGGGTGTGCCGCGCAGCGTCAGCAGGAGCACCGCCGCGGCCCGGGCCCGGGCCTCGACCCCGCCGTAGCGCGTGCGGTGCCGCCAGTTGTCGTGGTTCGACAGCACCCAGGTAGGCCACGCCTCGATCGGGTCGAGCTGTGCGTAGGTCGTCTCGATCTGTGCCCGCCAGTCGGCGGCGTCCCACTTCGCGAACATCGGCGGGAAGTTGAAGTTGAGATGGAGCTCGTCGGCGGTGCCGTAGTAGGTGGCCACCTGCGCGGTGTCGAGCAGGTAGATCTCACCGAGCGCCACCCGGTCGCCGTCGTAGCTGTCGAAGAGCACGCGCAGATCACGGAGGAGCGCGTGGGTCTCGGGCCGGTGGTTGAGCGGCACATGACTGAGCACGGCCAGATCGGGATCGTCGTCGGGCAGAGCCGGGTCCTTGCCGATGAGGTGCACCACATCCATGCGGACGCCGTCGACCCCGCGGTCGAGCCAGAACCGCAGGGTGTCGTGCATCGCGGCCACCACCTCGGGGTTCGCCCAGTTCAGGTCAGGCTGCTGAGGCAGCCAGCAATGCAAGTAGTACTGCCCGCTCGCCTCGTCGAAGGTCCAGGCCGGTTCGGTGCTCCACGCCCGGATCCAGTTGTTGGGAGGCCCGCCGTCGGGGGCCGGGTCCCGCCACACGTACCAGTCCCGCTTGGCGGCGTCACGACCCGAGCGGGCATCCACGAACCACGGGTGCTGGTCCGAGCTGTGGTTCGGGACCCAGTCGATGATCACCCGCAGGCCCCGCGCGTGGGCTTCGGTCACGATGCGATCGAAGTCGGCCAGGTCCCCGAAGAGCGGATCGACATCGCAGAAGTCGGACACGTCGTAACCGAAATCCGCCATGGGGGAGCGGTAGAAGGGCGAGAGCCAGACCGCGTCCACGCCGAGGTGCTCGAGGTGGTCGAGGTGGTCGAGCACCCCTCCGAGGTCACCGATGCCGTCGCCGTTGCTGTCGGCGAAGGACCGAGGGTAGATCTGGTACACCGTCGCGGATCTCCACCATGGGGCCATGCCCGCCACCGTACGCTCTCGGGTTCGAACATGCGACAGGCTGTCGTGTCGCATGGGTCACGTTGGCGTCAGGCGGTCTCGTGCACGTCGCCCAGGAACGCCAACAGCGCGGCGTTCACCTCGTCGGGCCGTTCCTGCTGGACCCAGTGACCGGCCTGTTCGATCAACACCGTCGCCCGCAGGTCGGTGACCCAGCCGTCCATGATGCTCGGCGGGGTCATGGCGAGCACCGCGTCGGCGGCGCCGGCGATGAAGGCGGCGGGCATCGTCACCCTCGTCTCCGCGAAGGACTCGGTCAGGGCCCAGTTGCGGTCGAGGTTGCGGTACCAGTTCAGGCCGCCGGTGAACCCGGTGCGCGTGAACTCGTCGATGTAGTGGTCGAGCGCGGCGGGCGGCAACCACGGCGGCAGCGACTCGGGTTCGGGGAGCCGGTCGACGAAGCCGCGCCCGTCGTTGGCCGAGACCATCGCGCCCAGCTCGACGGCGGTGGTATCGAAGCTGAGGCCGGCCAACATCCGGCGCATCATCGTGGCCGCGTCCCGGGCGAGCTCCTCGTCGGCCACACCGGGTTCCTGGAAGTAGAGCATGTAGAAGAACGTGTCGCCGAAGATCATCTTCAGCAGCTCGGTCGGCATCATCGGTGCGCGCGGCACGAACGGCACGCTCATGCCGACCAC
>JBBQHT010000091.1:0-16726 GCA_038324235.1 Acidimicrobiales bacterium | reverse complement strand
CACGGCGCCGAGGAACGTGCCCGAGTTCGCCAGGGTCGCGTCCAGGAACGAGCCGGTGTCGGGCAGGACGAAGGCGGCGATCGCGGAGAACATGAAGAACACGGATCCCGCCATGTTGATGGCCGAGATCCACCACGGCCGGTTGGGTCCCGAGCCCTTGGCGAACACCCCGCCCACGGCGTGCCACGCCAGGCCGCTGGCCACGAGGAAGCAGATCGACCCGATGAAATCTGGGCTCCAGATCCGCAGGTCCTGCTGCTTCACGGTGAGGCCGACGCGCATCGCGTTGAACGTGTTCAGGTTGAACCACAGCGTGCCGGCGAACTGGATGCCCGACGCCCAGAAGTCGACGCGGCGCGGCTGCCAGGCCGCCAGCCGCAGAGCGACAGGCGCCGACCCGTCGAGCGGCAGGTTGATGGATTGCACGTACTGCAGGTAGCCGGCGCTCGTGAAGAACAACGAACCGATGAAGAAGACCGGACCGAGCACCGACGCCGGCGCCACGGAGGAGAACCCGGGGGCCGAGCCCAACGCGAAGAAGAACGAGCCGATCATGAACAGGATCCCGATGCGCGTGTTCAGCCGGACCGGGGTCATGGTCAGCGAGGGCCCGCTCATCGCCACCCCCGCCGGCTGAGCCACAGCAGCAGGATGATGACCGACACGATCTCGAGCCCCAGCCCGAACACGAGGAACGTGCCGTCATGGGACTGCAGGTCCACGAGGGTGGCGAAGTTCTGCCCGAAGAAGCCGGTGAGGAAGGTCAAGGGCAGGAAGATCGTCGCGACGTACGCCAGTTGCCGCATGACCTCGTTCTGCCGGTTGCTCGTGATGCTGACGTGCAGGTCCCGCACGGCCTTCACGTGCTCGCGCAGCTCGTCGATGTCCGACGCGCGGCGCTCGACCAGGTCGAAGTAGTCCGCGATGTAGCGGGTGCCTCCGCTCGTCATGCCCGGCAGCATGCCCACGGCGACACCATGCCCGCCGCCGAGGACCGACCGGCTCGGCGCCGTCGCCCGCCGCACGTCGGCGACCCGCTCGTGGATCGCCGAGATCTCTTCGAGCTGACCGGCCTCGGGGCGCTTCACGATCTCGGTCTCGAGCTGGTCCAACCGGCGCTCGATCTCATCGAACACGCGCTCGTAGGACCCGCACACCGCCGACGCGACCTGGTACAGAACGATCACGGGATCACCCGACAGCGACGTCTGCAACCGAGTGGTCTGCGCCAGCGCCTCGAGGAACGGGGCGGACCCGTGACGCAGGGTCACGAGGAAGTCGGTGCCGTAGTAGCTGTGCACCTCGACGAGTTGGCCGACCTCGTCGAGGCCGAATCCGATCAGCAGAGCATGGTCGTCGTAGATCTCGACCCGGGTCCGTTGGTCGAACGCCTTGGAGTCCTCGACGGCGAGCGGGTGCAGGTGCAGGCGGCGGCCGAGCTCGTCGATGGCGTCATCGGTTGGCCCGACGATGTCGAGCCAGAACATCACATCGCCGTCGAGGTAGCGATCGATGGTGGCCCAATCAGGCTCGGCCCGCTGACCGTCGACGCTGGTGAGCATCATCCGCATGGACGTGGACTCTGGTCCGGTTTCGGGCCCGGGGCAACATCCGTTGTGGGTGAGATCCACGGGGGTCTGCTCATCGGATCGGGGCCATCCCTGCCAGCCAGGTCACGGTCACGGGCCGCTTGGCGAAGAACCAGGGGCGCCCGACGATCGCGGGTGTCGTGATGCCCCACGGTTGGCCCGGGGCGACGGTGAAGGCGGCGAGCCCGACGACGGCGGGCTCGTGGGTCGCACGGATCCACGAGAAGGCGCGCCAGGCCCGGTCGGCGTTCGTCCCGACCGGGAGCCCGGCGGCGCGCAGGGTGGCGCGGGCCTCGTCGAACTCCTCACGGGTCACGAGGATCGGGGGCGGCTCCTCGTCGAAGTGGGGCACGATGTCGATCAACTCGGTCGGGGTGCCGAGCGGGAGCTCGGCGCTGTTGCCGACGCGCACGAGCGAGGGAACGCCCTGGGCGAGCAGCAGCACGTACTGCGCTTCGGCGACCGGCACCTCGTCGTGGAGGCACGAGAGCAGGAGCGCCGCGGCGTCGAGCACCGCGGCGGCGCTCGACACCCAGGCGTGGTCGTCCTGGGACGGGAAGGAGCAGAGCGCGGGGAAGGCCGTGTGGCTCTGCTCGACGTCGGCGAACCACGAGCAGGCGTTCGTCCAGATGGGCCCGGCGCGCACCGCCTGGCCGAAGTGCAGCCGCCGGATGAGCTCGGCCGCGCGCGGTGGTTGCCCGACGAGGGGACGGAGCACGGTGACCCCCTTCTCGCGGGTGCTGAAGGCCGTGTAGATCGTCGGCAGGTAGCTGATGAGCAGGGCCACGAGCCCCAGCCCGATCGTGGCCTCGACGAAGGTGATCGCGACGAGCCCGTCGTGGTCCGGCTTCAAGAACCCCAGCGTGAACAGCGACGAACCGCTCGTGACGAACGAGGTGGACAACGAGCCCGCATCGAGACCCCAGAACACGAACGTGAACCCGAACGTGACCAGCATCGCCCAGATGAGGGGCAGCGTGACGAGCGCGACGGGCGCGTACAGGGGCCGGCGGCGCGACGCGAACGGGCGGGTCACGGGCTTGATGAACACGCGATGCGACAACGCGAAGACGAAGCGGCTGATGGCCGTGAGATCCCCGCTCGGCAGCACGACGGTCTTCAGCGCGGAGAGCAGCACTGCGATGACGAGCGCCAGACCCGCCACGATGCTCAGGAACCGCACGACGATCATGGCTTGATGTCTATTCGATCCACCGGACCCACGCGGTGACCACGGGCGAAGTGAACGGTCGGTGAACAGGTGGCTCGTTCATCTCGTTCGCGTTCTTGACCCGGCTCCGGCCCCTCGTGCGACGGGCGCGGGTCGGCTCGGTCCTCGACGCGCTCAGGCTGCGGGTGGGTCCGCGGAGGTCGGATGCGGCGGGTCGAACGCGGCGAAGGGATCCGCGGCCGACGAGCCCTGCCACAACGGCATCGTCCCGGTGACGGGATCGAACAGCTTGAGCCACGCGCTGAGCAAGATCGGATCGGTGAAGCTCGACGGATGATGGCCCGGCATCGCCGAGGCCGCCATGTTCGGCACGATCTCCCACGCCAGGCTGAGCGCCCAGCGGAGCAGGCGGAAGTAGCTCACCGGGTGGAAGCCCCGCCCGCTCGAGAACAGCATGATCAGGGTTCCGATGGTGCTGAACAGGGCCAAGAACGAGAACGACACGAACATCGCCCACGCGTAGCGCAGGCGGGAGCCGTCAACCTCCATGAACACGTCGAACGCGGCGGTCTTGTGCTCGACCTCCTCGGCGAGGTGCCACAGGAACAGCGTCGTCACCACCGGGTCCGCATCATCGAACAGGTCGTTGAGGTGCTCCTCGGACCAGCGCGCCAGCGTGTAGGCGATCGTCTCGGAGCCGGCGGCGAAGGCGAGGTTGAACTCCAGGCTGCGGGTCCGCCCGAACCACCCGTAGGTGCGCCCGATCCACCGTTCGAGCCGAACCACCTTCGGGTAGCGGACCTCGATGATTTCGTTGAAGCGCCGGTGCTGCACGTGGTGGCCGAGCTCCTGGCGCAGGAAGTCCTCGGTCTGGGCCTTGAGCGGACCGTCGAGTTGGGGGAGCGCGCCGCGCACCGACTTCACGAAGTAGGGCTCGGCGTACGGCATCAACAGGGACACGCTGTTGGCCGCGAACGCGAACTCGGGGAACCGTGCGTTCCAGGCCGGATCGGTGTCGGCCGGGTACTCGAACGCCACGCGCCGCACGGGGAGTCGCCGGGCCGTCACAGCGGGCAGCCTACCCGACCGGGTCGACGGCGCCCGGGCCCACCGACGAGCCGCTGAGCTCGGGGACCTTGCCCCAGTCGTACACGACGACGGTCCGCGCGGCGATGTCCGCCCACGTACGCCGACGCTTGTCGATCACGATCCACAGCACGCCCACGCCCATCAGCAGCAGCGACGGGAAGAACACGAAGAAGCGGAACAGCGAGCGCAGGAAGTGCACGCGGGTCCCGTTGCGGCGCACCACGCGCAAACCGAACAGCGCTTCGCCCCCGGTGCGCCCGAACACCGACCAGCCACCGACGAAGTAGACGAGGAAGATGAACATCGAGACGACCGCCGCCCACTCCGCCGCGATCTGCACCTCACCGACGGGCACGCTGCTCACCATCGCATCGAGCGCCTGCAAGAAGAACAACGTCGCCGACGTGGCGATCGTGACGACGATGACGTCGATGATGAACGCACCCGCCCGGCTCACGATGCCGGCGTAGTGGCCCTGCCACGGATCGTTCACGAAGCCGCCGACCGGCTCGAGCCGTCGACCTCGTCACCATCATCACGGCGCGGGGGACCCGGGTCGACGTCAGGATCGTCGCCACCGCCGACCACGCGCGGCAGACCCGTGGACGGCACCACGGACTGAACGTCGATCACCTCACCGGCAATCGGTGCCGCAGGCAGCGCCGGGCGGGAGGGCACCACGATCTCGAGCTCGGGCTGGGCCCGCCGCAGCACCCGTCGCACGATGCGATCGATCCGCTCGTCGGCCGTCGCGGCCCGCACCCGGACCGTGTCGGTCATCTCGACGGCGATGCCGGTGGACTGATCGCGCACGAGCGAGCGGATCGCATCGGGATCCTCGTTGAGCATGGCGAGCACCTTCGGCATGGCGTCCTGCAGGATCGGCTCGAGCGCCTCGTTCACGATCGCCTCGACCAGCGGCAGCAGCAGCTCGGGCTGGCCCTCCATCTGGTCCATGACCTGAGGGATGGCCTGCTGCAGGATCGGTTGGAGGACCGCGCCGACGATCGACTCGACGAGCGGCACCAGCAACTCGGGCTGATCGCCGAGATCGTCGAGAACCCTCGGCAGGGCGGTGGCGAGGATCGGATCGAGGGCCCGACCGACCACGTCGTTCACCACGTCGTCGACCATCGAGCTGGCGGTGACCGCGTGGATCGTCGCCCCGAAGGTGAGCTCGACACGCTCGCGCGAGCGTCGTTCTTCGACCTCTCCTCGCTGGACGAGACCTTCGAGCTGGCGCTCGGCCCGGCGGCGCAACGAACCCAGTGGTCCGATGCGGGTGAGACGGTCGACCGTGGGGCGCACCGTGTCCATGACCGTGCCGACGAGCTGGCTGGCCTCGACCGCGCGGTCCCGCGACGCCAGGGTCAACCCGATCGCAAGGTGGCGCAATCGGTCGGCATCGGGCGTGTCTGGCGATGGCGCATCACCGGCGACATCCTCGGTGGCCGACGCATCCGCGCCAAGGGTTCGGAGCTGGTCGGTGAGCGTGAGGACCGCGCCCAGGACCAGGCTGCCCGGCGCCGCGTCTGTCGCACCACCGGGTCGCTCGTCAGGCGCGTCCACGGGATCAGGTTGGGAAGTTTCCGGTGCCACCCGGGAACCCTATGCCACCGCCGAACTTCTCCATCTGCTTCACCTGCGGGTCGACCATGATCAGGTACCACAGAGACACGAAGAAGCCGACGTTGCACACGAAGATTCCGAGGATGAGGATCGCCACCCACATGCCCTTGCTCTTGCCGGCCGACGCGAACGCCGCCTGCGGACGCCGTGCCGCGCTGATGATCGCCCAGAGATCGACGATCAGCGTGAACAGCCCGACGACACCGAGCCCAAGCTGCGTGTAGTCCATGCGCCGGCCTCCCGGGACGAACGTGAGGTTGCAGTAGGGCAGGGTGGCACGAGCCGGGTCGGCGTTCGACCTCCACCTCGGCCACCGCCTTGTCGGATTCCCGCCAGACAGCCCTGCCGATCGGTGGCACGCTGGCGAGGTGTTCGAGGACTTCGACCGGTGCTACCGGGCCGTGCAATCCAAGGATGCCCGGTTCGACGGCTGGTTCGTGACAGCCGTGATGAGCACTGGCATCTACTGCCGACCCAGTTGCCCGGTCCGCCCCCCCAAGGCGCGGAACATGCGCTTCTACCCGACGGCGGCCGCCGCCCAGCACGCGGGCTTCCGGGCGTGCAAGCGGTGCAGCCCCGATGCCACGCCCGGATCGCCGGAGTGGAACGTCCGGGCGGACCTCGCGGCGAGGGCGATGCGGCTGATCGCGGACGGGGTCGTCGACCGGGAAGGGGTCCAGGGCCTCGCGACCCGCCTCGGCTACAGCACCCGGCAGGTCGAGCGCCACCTGCTCGCCGAGGTCGGCGCCGGGCCCCTCGCGCTGGCCCGCGCCCAGCGGGCGCAGACCGCCCGGTTGCTCATCGAGACCACGGCGCTGCCCTTCGCCGAGCTGGCGTTCGCCGCCGGCTTCGCCAGCATCCGCCAGTTCAACGACACGGTGCGACTCGTGTTCGCGCTCACCCCGACAGAACTGCGGCGCCGGGCTCGATCCGCACGACACCCGGTCCCCGGGACCCTCACCTTGCGGCTGCCGTTCCGGGCGCCGTTCTGCCCCGACAACCTCTTCGGTCACCTCATCGCCACGGCGATCCCGGGCGTCGAGGAGCACCGCGACGGCGCGTACCGGCGGACCCTCGGCCTGCCGAACGGCAGCGGCATCGCGGCGCTCACGCCGCGCGCCGATCATGTGTCCTGTCAGTTGCTGCTCGACGATCTGCGCGACGTGCCCACGGCGATCAGCCGATGCCGGCGGATGCTCGACCTCGACGCCGACCCCGAGGCGGTCGACGATGCGCTGCGCGCCGACATCCACCTGACCGCGCTCGTCGACAAGACACCCGGCCGGCGAGTTCCCCGCACGGTCGACGAGGACGAGCTCGCCGTTCGGGTGGTGCTCGGCCAGCAGGTGTCCACCGCGGCCGCTCGCACCCACGCGCGCCGACTCGTCGCCCGGCACGGGACACCCGTGTCGGACCCGATGGGGGAGCTGACCCACCTGTTCCCCTCCTCGGCCGCTCTCTGCGAGGTGGACCCGGCCACCCTCGCGATGCCCGAGGCGCGCCGCCGTTGCGTCACCGCCCTGGTCCGGGCCCTGGCCGCCGGATCGGTGGAGCTCGGCGTCGGCATCGACCGGGACCGGGCGCGCGCCCAACTCGGCGAGGTCGCCGGTGTCGGCCCGTGGACCGTCGAGATGATCGCGATGCGGGCGCTCGGCGACCCCGACGCGTTCCCGGTCGGCGACCTGGGCGTACGCCGGGGCGCCGACGCGGTCGAGATCGCCACGACGCCACGAGCGCTGTCCGCCCACGCCGAGCAATGGCGCCCCTGGCGCGCCTATGCCGTGCAGCACCTGTGGGCGATGCACGACCACCCGATCAACGACTGGCCACCCAAGGAGCCGTCATGACCCCCACCCGCTTCCGCACGATCGACAGCCCCGTCGGTCTGCTCACCCTCGCCGGCGACGGCGATGCGCTCACCCACGTGCGGATGGAGCACCAGGCCCACCCGCCCAGCCACCGATCCTCGTGGACCCGCGACGACCAGGCCTTCTCGCAGGCGGTCGAAGAACTGCACGAGTACTTCGCCGGCGAGCGAACGGCCTTCGACCTCGAGGTCCGCCTCGACGGGACACCGTTCCAACAGCTCGTCTGGCGCGCCCTGGTCGAGATCCCCTACGGCGAGACCGAGTCCTACGGGCAGGTGGCCGCGCGGATCGGCAAGCCGGGCGCGTCGCGCGCGGTCGGCCTGGCCAACGGCCGGAACCCGGTGGCGATCATCGTGCCCTGCCACCGCGTGATCGGCTCGACCGGATCGCTCACCGGCTATGGCGGGGGTTTGGAGAACAAGCGCACCCTGCTCGACCTCGAGCAGCACCACCACCAGCCCCGCCTCGACCTGTTCGGTTGATCACCGGGGCCCGGCGTACCCCCAGCCCCGCGACCGCCACGAGGCGGGCGGCGGTGCGGGAGGGCACGGGCCGACTACTGACCGGGCGTGGCGGCGATGCGACCGCTGTTGATCGCATCGACGAACTCGGCGTGGTCGGCCGCGTTCTGGCGCGCGTAGTCCACCGAGAAGCTGGCGATCGCCTCGTCGAACACCGTCGAGGTGCCGAGGTAGCCGGAGATCGCGACCGAGTCGCCGGTGCGAGCGTGCGCTCGCGCCAGCGTCCACCCGCAGAGCTGTGCGTAGTGGTCGAGGAAGTCGACCGATCCCTTCTCGAGATCCACCGAGCCCTTCCAATCGCGCAGCTGGCGCACGTAGTAGTCCCGCCCCTCGACCCCGCGCGTCCAGCCCAGGCACACGTCGCTGACGGCCTGCATCAGGCGCTGACCCTCGACCACCCTCCGCCCGTGGTTGTCGTACGTGCTCGCCGGCAGGTGATCCTCGAGGACCGAGCGCGTGGCCTCCTTGACCTGCAGGAACAACGGATCATCCCGGTCGCGGCCTTCGAGCAACAAGATCATGCACCGGGTGCCGACGCTCCCGACCCCGACCACCTTCAGGGCGAGGTCGACGGGCCGGAAACGATCGATGAGATGACGACGATCGTCGGGGAGCGTGCCCTTGTACGTCTGGAAGGCGTCGTAGATCACGCTGTCGGCCTCGTCGGGGAGCACGTCGGAGCCGAGCTCGCGCAGGGGCAGCAGCACCGGAGGATCGCTGCGGATCTGGTACCGACCGTCGACCTCCACCGCCAGCTTCTGCAGTGCCTGCAGGTTGTCCTTGCTCCGCGCCTTGGCCTCGAAGCGAGCCAGCGCTTTGCGGTTCGCCTTCTCCTGGAAGTCCGAGAGCTTGGCGAGGTCGTCACCGGAGACGTGGTCATACCAGAGGTCGAGGGTGCGCATCTCGGCGAAGCGGGCCATCGCGACGCGGTACTCGGTGGCGGCCCGCTGCGCGAGTTCCCCGCAGCGAGCCTCGTCCAGCCCGCGGTGTTGACCGGCGATCGTGAAGCTCGCGGCCAGGCGTTTGACGTCCCACTCCCACGGGCCGGGAAGCGTCTCGTCGAAGTCGTTGGCGTCGAACACGAGCTGACGCTCGGGCGAGGCATAGGTACCGAAGTTGGCGAGGTGCGCGTCGCCGCACACCTGCACCGCAAGACCGCTCGACGGCGTGGCGGCGAGATCCGCCGCCATGACCCGCGCGGCGCCCCGGTAGAAGGTGAACGGCGAGACCATCATGCGCCCGTGCCGCACGGGCACCAGGAACTGGAGGCGGTCGGCGTTCTGCTCGGCGAGCAGCGTCACCGGATCCGCCCGGTCCGGCGCCGGGGTCCACCCCGCGTGACTGGTGCGGGGCGTCGCCTTGCGGGCCTGCTTGCCACGGTCGCGTCGCTCCGCGATCGACAGGCGACGAGGGGTGGCCTCAGGTTGAACGATCACGCCGGCTCCTCGGTTTGGGGTAGGGGGCGGGCGGCAGGCTACCCGTCCGGTGGGATCCACGGATCAGCCCACCATCCACCAGGCCCGGTGGCGCCCCGCCCAACGTGCCATGATGCACTGTCAACACTCGGGGCGTAGGGGAGGCACGGGCATGGGCAGCACGCGACGGCGAATCGCCGGCCGACCGGGACACGTCATCGGACTCGCGATCGTGGCGGTGCTCGCCATCGCCGGGGCGGCCGGGTGTCAGACGATCCCCACGCGCTTCGTCGGGTTCTCCAGCGGCCTCTACGCACAGGACGTCAACTGGTTGTGTCGCCCGGGCAGCACGGCCCCGAACAACTGCGTCGGCAGCTTCAACGACTCCACCGTCGTCACGGCAAACGGCACCAAGACCGTGGTGCACCACGTCCCCCTGAACCAGGCCACCCCCACCGCGCCGGTGGACTGCTTCTACGTCTATCCGACCGTCAACTTCGCGAGCGGCGGCGGCAACGACCTCGCCATGGCGGCCGACACGACGGCCGAGGTCAACATCGTGCACCGCCAGATCGCCCGCTTCACCGAGACCTGCAACGTGTACGCGCCGCTGTACCGCCAGATGAACCTGTCCGCCTACAGCGCCTCGGCCGCCGACTACCAGACGGCGCTCGCGGTCGCGTACAACGACGTGCACGATGCGTTCAAGCACTACATGGCCAACTTCAACAACGGGCGCCGGATCGTGCTCATCGGTCACTCCCAGGGCGCGCAGCACCTCGTGCACCTCCTGCAGGACGAGTTCGACAACGACGCCAACTTCCGCACCAAGCTGGTCGGCGCCGACATCATCGGGTGGCCCGTGAACGTGCCCGCCGGCCAGGTCGTCGGGGGCACCCTCAAGAACATCCCGCTGTGCCAGTCCACGACCCAGAAGGCGTGCGTGGTCAACTACTCGAGCTACGGCGCCAACAACCCGCCGACCGGAGCCGGGGGCTTCGGGTCCAACGGCGCGGCGTGTGTCAACCCCGTCGATCCGGCCAAGGCCGACGGCACGACCGGCGTGCTCAAGTCCTACCTGACCCCAGGCGGGGTCGCGGGCGTGGGTCCGGTCACCACCAACTGGATCCAGATCCCGAACGCGCTCGCCGCCGCGTGCATCACGGTCAACGCCCACCACGTGCTGTCGATCTCGTCGACACCCCAGGCCGGTGATGTGCGCAACACCACCAACCTGCTCGTGGGGATCACCGGCTGGGGTCTGCACCTGAGCGAGTTCGACCTGACCGAGGGGAACCTGATCGATCTGGTGCACACCCAGTCAGGGACCTGATCGCGAGGCCCCGAGCCTCGACCTGGACTCGTATCGCCAGTCGCGAGGGGAGTCAGAGGACGACCTCGACCTCGGCGAAGTGGCACGCCGTGGGATGACCCGTGCCCCGATCGATCAAGGCCGGCTCCTCGTCGGCGCAGATGGCTTCCGCCTTCGGGCAGCGCGTGCGGAACCGGCACCCCGACGGCGGGTCGATCGGGCTGGGGACGTCGCCCTCGAGAACGATGCGCCGCCGGGTGCGCTCCTTGCCCGGATCGGGCACCGGCACCGCGGAGAGCAGGGCCTGGGTGTACGGATGTGAGGGGCTCCCGTAGACCTCGTCCCGACTGCCGATCTCGACGATCTTGCCCAGGTACATGACCGCGACGCGATCCGCGATGTGGCGGACCACCGAGAGGTCGTGGGCGATGAACACGTAGGACAGGCCGAGACGCTCCTGCAGCTCGGACAGCAGGTTCACGATGCCCGCCTGGATGCTCACGTCGAGGGCGGACACCGGTTCGTCGAGCACGACGACCGACGGTTCGAGCGCGATCGCGCGGGCGATCCCCACGCGCTGACGTTGACCGCCCGAGAACTCGTGCGGATACCGGCGGGCATGCTCAGGGGACAGTCCGACCAGGTCGAGCAGCGCCGCGATGCGCTCGGGGCCGTCGCTGTTCCACTGCCCGTGGACCCGCAACGGCTCGGACAGCGTGGCGGCGACGGTCATGCGCGGGTTGAGCGACGAGTACGGATCCTGGAAGACGATCTGGAGCCGCTGGCGCACCCGGCGCAGGTCGCGGCCCGAGAGCTCCGCGATCGGGCTGCCTTCGAACGACACGGTCCCCGAGGTCGGGTGCAGCAGATCGAGGAGCATCCGCCCAGTGGTCGACTTGCCGCAACCGGACTCGCCGACGACGCCGAGCGTCTCGCCGCGGGCCAGGTCGAACGACACGTCCGACACCGCTTGCACCTTGTTGACCGTCCGCATCATCGAGCCACCACGTATGGCGAACTCCTTCACCAGGTGCTCGGCCCGCAGGATGGGTGCGTTCGCCTCGGGTCCGGACGCGGCCGATGGCGCCGCGCCCACGGTCGTCTCGGCGCTCATCGGCTGTGCTCCGGCCGGGCGACGAGCTGCTCCGCGAAGTGGCACGACGACCGGTGGTCGAGGTGGTCCACGAGCCGCATGACCGGTGCGTCGGTGGCACACGGCGACGGCGTCTGCGCGTACGCGCACCGGGGGTGGAACGGGCAGCCCGGGGGTCGGCGCAGCAGCGACGGGGGCTGGCCGGGGATGGGCACCAATCGGGTTCGGCTGTCGTCGTCGAGGCGCGGCAGCGAGGCGAGGAGGCCGAGCGTGTACGGGTGGCGGCTGTGGTAGAAGAGCTCGTCCACGGTGCCGAACTCGACGGACGTGCCGGCGTACATCACCATCACGCGGTCGGCGGTGCCCGCCACCACCCCGAGATCGTGGGTGATGAGCATGATGGCCGAGTTGATGCGGTCCTTGATCTCGAGGAGCACATCGAGCACCTGGGCCTGCACCGTGACGTCGAGCGCGGTCGTCGGCTCGTCGGCGATGAGCAGATCGGGTTCGCAGGCGATCGCCATCGCGATCATGGCGCGCTGGCGCATGCCGCCCGAGAACTCGTGGGGGTAGTCGTCCACGCGTCGTTCGGGCTGGGGGATGCCCACCATCGAGAGCACGTCGATCGCGCGGGTTCGGGCCGCGCCCTTGCGCAGCCCCTCGTGGATGCGGGTGACCTCACCGATCTGCTCGCCGATCGTGTGCACGGGGTTCAGCGCGGACATCGGGTCCTGGAAGATCATCGCGATCTCCTTGCCCCTGATCGCGCGCATCTCGGCCGGAGAGGCCTGGACCAGGTCGTGCCCCTTCCACATGATCTGGCCGCCGGTGATCTGCCCGGGTGGCGAGGGCACGAGGCCGAGGATCGACATCGCCGTCACGGATTTGCCCGACCCCGATTCGCCCACGACCGCGAACACCTCGCCACGGCGGATGTCGAAGGTGACGTCGTCGACCGCCGGCACCACCCCGTCGTCGGTGCGGAACTCGGTGCTGAGGTGCTGCACCGAGAGCAGCACGTCGTCGGTGAACTTCGGGAGCGGGCGGGCGGTCATTTGAGCTTGGGGTCCAGTGCGTCGCGCAGGCCGTCGCCCACGAAGAGGAAGGCCAGCACCATCAAGAAGATGGCGGCGCCAGGGAAGATGAGCAGGTGCGGGGCCGAGGTCAGGAACTTGCGACCCTGGTTGACCATCAGGCCCCACGCGGGGGTGGGTTCCTGGATGCCGATGCCGAGGAACGACAGCGCGGCTTCGGACAGGACGGCGGCGCCGACGAAGAGCGTGGAGTACACGATGACGGGCTGGATGGCGTTGGGCAGCATGTGCCGGAACATGATCCGCATGTTGGACGCGCCCGTGGCGCGGGCGGCCTCGATGTACTCCATCTGCTTGATCTGCAGGAAGCTCGATCGCAGCACGCGGGCGATCGCCAGCCAGCCGAGCAGACCCAGCACGAGGATCACCGTGCTCTGCCCGCGGCCGATCACCGAGATGATGGCGATGGCCAGCACGATGTAGGGGAAGGCCAGGAGGATGTCGGTCACGCGCATGATGACCGCATCGATCCACCCGCCGTAGAAGCCGGCCAGCGCGCCCATGATCACGCCGACGACGGTGGCGATGAGCGCGGCGGAGATGCCGACGCTCAACGAGACACGGGCGCCGTAGACGAGTCGTGCGAAGAGGTCGCGCCCCACGGTGTCGGTACCGAACCAGTGCTCGGAGCTCGGCGGCTTCCGTAGCTCGGAGGAGAGCTGGTACGGGTCGTACCGGGCGATCAAGGGAGCGAAGAGCGCGGCGAGCACCAGCAGCACGATGACCGCCAGGCCCAGCATGGCGAGCTTGTTGCGGCGGAACCGGCGCCACACGTCGGTGCGCATGGCGGCGCCCGACGGTGCCGCGATCAGCGTCTCGCCCAGGCCGAACGCGCCGCCCTCGAACGCCAGGTCACGGTTCTGCTCGACGCGTTGGGTGGGGTCGGTCTGCTCCGGGAACGGGCTGCCCTCGGCGTCTTCCAAGCGTGGATCGATGGCGTCTCTCATCGGCCTTCCTTGATCCCGGTGCGGATGCGCGGATCGAACCAGCCGTAGCTCAGATCGACCAGGAGGTTCGCACTGACGTAGAGAACCACGATCACCAGGGTGATGCCGAGGACCACGGGTATGTCCTGGGCGCCGATCGCCTCGGCCAGCCGGGAGCCCATGCCCGGCCAGTTGAAGACGGTCTCGGTCACGATGGCCGAGCCCATGAGGGTGGCGAAGTCGATGCCGATGAAGGTGATCACCGGGATCATCGCGTTCCGCAGCCCGTGCCGGAGCACGACCTGCCGCTCGAGCAGCCCCTTGGCCCGCGCCGTGCGCATGTAGTCGGACCGCACGACCTCGAGCATCGTTGTGCGGGTCAGGCGGGCGACGAGCGCGGTCGACACCGACGCCAGTGTGATGGCCGGCAGCACGAGGTAGCGCCACTGGTCTCCAGTGGGGATGACGCCGAAGGCCCACGAGTCAGGGCCGATGCCCTGCACGGGCAGGCGCGCCCATTGCGGCCAGTCGTGTTGGCCGCCGTACACGCCGAACGCCAGCTGCAACAGGTAGCCGAGGACGAACACGGGCAGCGCGCTGATGGCGGCGGTGGACACGGTCGTGAGCCCATCGACGAACGAGTAGCGCTTCACGGCCGAGACGATGCCGGCGCTGATGCCGATGAGCACCTCGATGCAGATGGCCCAGAAGGCCAGGCGGAAGCTCGCCACCATGGTGCGACCGACGATGTCGTTGACCGACTGGTTGTTCTTGTAGGAGATGCCGAGGTCGCCCGTGACGGTGCGTTGCCAGTACCCGACGAACTGCACGGGAATCGGCTTGTTCAACCCGTACTTCTCCTCGATGTTGTGGCGCACCGACTCGGACACGGCTCGTTGGCCGCCACCGCCGGCAAGGGTGTCGACGGGATCGCCGGGGACGAGGAAGAACAACAGGAAGAGCAGGGAGATGGCGCAGAAGATGACCGGGATGGTCACGAGGACCCGCCGCACGATGAACGCACCCACAGTCGATCACCCCTTCGGTACTGGCGGTCGCGATCGAGACGACCATCCGGGGTGATCACCGCCGCCGGTCGTGCGGCGGTGATCACCCCGATCTTGAACTACACGTCTTGCTGCACGTCTGCGAACCGGTCGATCAGCTCTTCAACCAGAGGTCCTCGTAGAGGGTGAACTGCAGCGGGGTGTAGATGTAGTTCTGCACCTTGTCCGTGTAGACGATGTTGCCGGCGTACCAGTTGACGGGCATGGTGGCCATCGCATCGAGGCCGCCCTTCTCCGCGGCCTGGTAGAGCGACGCACGCTTGGCGGGGTCGGTCGTCTTGCGGGCATCGGTGATGTCCTTGTCGACGGCCGGGTCGTTGAAGCGGGCGAGGTTGTCGCCGCCGATGGACGCGCTGTTCAGCAGCGCGTTCACGCCGTTGTCGTAGATCGGGTAGTCCCAGATCCAGCCGGCCCGGCACAGCTGGCAGGCGCCGCCCCGCATGTCCTTGAAGTACGTCTTCGCGTCGCGGGGGTCGGCCTCGGCGTCGATGCCGAGGTCCTTCAGGTTGGCCACCATGACGTTCACGACGTCTTCGTGCCCGGACCCGGCGTTGAACTGGATCTTGATCGGGGCCGACAGCGATCCACCAGCTGACTTCCAGTCGGCGAGCAACTGCTTGGCCTTGTCCAGGTTCGGGGACTCGGGGCAGTAGTCACCGCACAGGCCTTCCTTGAACCCGGGCAGTCCCGGAGGTGTGATGCCGGTGGGCATCCGACGCGAGCCGTCGTAGGCCGCCTTGTTGATGCCCTGCCGGTCGATGCCCAACGAGATCGCCTGGCGCAGCTTCAGGTTCTTCGCGCCGCCCACCACCGGGTCCTCCTGGTTGAAGGCGAAGTAGTAGAGCCCGAGGCTCGGCTGGGTCGCGTTGGGATACGTCTTGGTCGCCTCGGAGAACTTGCCCGACGGGATGGCGGCGGTCTGGCCGTTGCCGGCCTCGAAGTCCGCGTACGCCGAGTCGATGTCCTTCGAGATCTTGAAGTCGATCTGGTCGAGGTAGGCCTTGTGCTTCTCGAGCCCACCGAAGTAGGTGTCGTTGCGGACGAGCTCGATCTGCTGATCGCCCGACGCGTAGGCCTTCTTCATCTTGAACGGGCCATCGCCGACCATCGCGGTCTTCTCCCAGTCCGCGGCGGTCTTGGCCGTGTAGAGCGCCTTCGGCTTGGGCGAGAAGACGGGATGACTGACCACACCCGGGAAGTCGGCGAAGGGCTCGTCGAGGGTCACCGTCAGCGTGCCCGCAGCATCGTCCGCGACGACACCCGACAGCTCCGTGGCCCCGTTCTTCTCGATGTCCTTCGCACCCTTGATGATCTCGAGCAGGTACGTGAGGTCCGACGCGAGCGCGGGGTTCAGCACCTGCTCCCACGCGTTCTTGAAGTCGCTCGCCACCACGGGTGTGCCGTCGGAGTACGTGACATCCTTGCGCAGCTTGAAGGTGAACTGGTCAGCGGTGTCGTTGCTGGTGAAGGACTCGGCGATGCTCGGCTTGAGCACCGGGTTCGCCCGATCGGTGAAGTCGTACTCGGTGAGCCCGTCGTAGAGCAGCGCCGCCACCTGGGCACCGTTGAGCTCGCTGGCGAGGGCCGGATCGATGTGGGCGGGCTCGCCGGTGCTGAAGTTCTGGAGGTCGACGAAGGTCCCGCCGGTCACGGGCTGGCCCGCCCCGCCACCGCTGCCTGCGGTGTCACCGGGCGCGACGCTCCCGGAGGTCGGATTTGAGGTGGTGGTGCTCGATCCGCACGAGGCGAGGACGAAGGCCCCCGCGACCACGAGCGCGCCGAAGCGCGCCAGACCAGTGTGTCTCATACCTGTTGTTAGGCGCCATCGTGGATGACCACGCGGGGGTGGGGTTGCGCCATCGGGGGTGAGGACGTGTTTGGGTGGGCGCGGGTTGGTGGTGGCGGTGGGGATGGGTCAGCGTGGGGATGTCTGTACGCGCAAGGACCCCCTC
>JBBQHT010000090.1:0-16836 GCA_038324235.1 Acidimicrobiales bacterium | reverse complement strand
GCCGGTCGGTTCGGGGCGTCGGGGGAGCGGCCACTACCCTGACGGCGTGACCAGCCAGATGTCCGACGATCATGAAGGCGAGCGCCTGCAGAAGGTGCTGGCGCGCGCCGGGCTCGGCAGTCGCCGGGTGTGCGAGGAGCTCATCGCCGAGGGGCGGGTGACCGTCAACGACGAGATCGCGGATCTGGGTCGGCGGGTCGACATCGTGGTGGACCGGGTCGAGGTCGACGGCACGCCGCTGCCCATCAACCCGGGCCTGGTGCACTACCTGCTGCACAAGCCGCGGGGCGTGATCACCACCGCCGACGATCCCCAGGGCCGCCCGACCGTCGTCTCGTTGCTACCTGACGAGCCCCGCGTGTTCCCGGTCGGCCGACTCGATCAGGACACCGAAGGGCTGCTCATCGTCACCAACGACGGCGATCTGACCTACCGGCTCACCCATCCCCGTTTCGGGGTGGAGAAGGAGTACCTCGCCCACGTCGAGGGCGATCCGGCGCGCGGTTCGATCCGCATGCTGCGCGACGGCATCGAGCTCGAAGACGGCCTGACGGCGCCGGCCCAGGTCGCGGCTGTCGCCCCGGGCCTGTTGCGCATCACGATCCACGAGGGCCGCAATCGCCAGGTCCGGCGCATGTGCGAAGCCATCGGGCATCCGGTGCAACGCCTGGTGCGCATCCGCATCGGTCCCATCACCGAACGCAAGCTCAAGCCGGGGCAGTGGCGCCTGCTCACCACCGACGAGATCATGGCGCTCGAACGGGTTGCGGCGCTCGAGACCGACCCCCGCACCGCGGCGCTGCCGCCCGAACCCAAGCGCGCCAACCGGTCCCGCAAGGTTCGCGCCGAAAAGCGCCACAACGACAAGGAAGCGGCGTTCGCCGCCAAGCGCGCGGAGAAGCGCGCCGCCAAGGGCTCCGCCGGTGGTCCGCGGGGCGGCGGCAAAAGTGGACCGAAAGGCGGACCGAAAGGCGGCGGGACCAGCGGCGCCAAGGGCAGCGCGAAGGGCGGTCCCAAGGGCGGGCCCACCGGCAGCACGAAGGCGGGTGGCTCCGCACGAACCGGCGCCCGTCCCGCAACGCGCGACAAGTAGGGTGCGCCCGTGCCTTCCGCCTTTCGTGCCCTCCGGGGCGCCACGACCGTCGACGCCGACACCACGGAACAGGTGAACGAGCGGGTCACGCAACTGCTTGGTGAGATGCTGCTGCGCAACGGCATCGAGCACGACGACATCGTGAGCATCCTGTTCACCGCCACCGACGACATCCACTGCATGTTCCCCGCCACCGTCGCCCGCACCCTGGGCCTCGGCGACGTGCCGTTGATCTGTGCTCGCGAGCTCGACATCACCGGCGCCACCCCGATGTGCATCCGCGTGCTCATGCACATGAACACCGACCGGACCCGTGCCGAGCTGCGCCACGTGTACCTCGCCGGTGCGGCGGGGCTGCGCGACGACCTGCCCGCGTGATGGCGGCGGCTGCACGCGCCCGCCGGGCGACGATCATCGGCTCGGGGCTCATCGGCGGGTCGATCGGTCTGGCGTTGCGGGCCCAGGGCTGGCACGTCACGGGCACGGATCGAGACGAGCAGATGGCGGCCCGCGCCGTCGAGCTCGGTGCGCTCGATGCGCTCGGGGTGGATCCCGACGCCGACCTCACCTTCGTCGCGACGCCGGTGGGGGCGATACCCGGTCTGGTCCGCGAGGCGCTGGCCAAGACCCGTGGGCTGGTCACCGATGTCGGCAGCGTGAAGACCCCGATGCTCGCCCTCATGGACGATCCCCGCTTCGTCGGCGGCCACCCGATGGCCGGATCCGAGCTCGAGGGCGTCGATGGGGCGCGCGCCGATCTGTTCGAGGGGGCGACGTGGGTGCTCACCCCCACCGCCGGCACCGACGACGAAGCGTTCACCGAGATCCGCGCGGTCGTGTCGTCCTTCGGCGCCGATGTGGTCGCCATCCCACCTGAACGGCACGACTCGATGGTGGCGGTCGTGTCCCACATCCCGCACCTCACCGCCACGACCCTGATGCGCCTGGCCGATGATCGGGCGGTCGAGCACCGGGCGCTCCTGCGGCTGGCCGCCGGTGGCTTCCGTGACATGACCCGCATCGCCGCCGGTCATCCGGGCATCTGGCCCGACATCTGCGCCGAGAACCGCGACGCCATCGTCGACGAGCTGGATCGCCTGATCGCGTCGCTCGGCGAGGTGCGCGAGGTCGTGGCCACCGGTGACCGCGACACGCTCGTCGGCATGCTCGAACAGGCCCGCGACGCGCGCATGGCACTGCCGGCCCGCTTCATCCGGGCTCAGGACCTGGCGGAGATCCGCGTGCCCATCCCCGACCGCAAGGGGGTGCTGGCCGAGATCACCACGTTGGCCACCGAGCTCGATGTGAGCATCTGGGACATCGAGATCGCCCACTCCGCCGAAGGGCCCCAGGGGGTGCTCATCCTCGTGGTCGAGACCGCGTCGGGCGTCACGCTCCACCAGGGGCTCACCGCCCGCGGGTTCCGTCCCTCGCTGCGGGGACTCGAGTGACGTCAGGCGACGAGCGCCCGCTGCAACCGCTGACCGGTCCGATCGACGCCGTCATCCGCGTGCCGGGATCCAAGAGCCTCACGAACCGGGCGCTCATCACCGCCGCCCTGGCCGACGGTACGAGCGAGTTGACCGGCGTGCTCTTCGCCGACGACACCGAGGCCATGCTGGACGCGCTGGCGCGCCTCGGTGTCGATCTGCGCATCGACCGCGTCCGCAACGTCGTGCAGGTGCAGGGGCTCGCGGGACGCGTCCCGGAGGGCCCGGTGTCGCTCGACGCCCGGCTCTCGGGCACGACGGCTCGGTTCCTGGCGCCCTTGCTCGCCCTCGGCGCGGGGCCCTACGTGCTCGACGGTTCGGAGCCGCTGCGGGCGCGACCGATGGGCGATGTGCTCGATGCGCTGCGCTCGCTCGGTGCGTCGATCACCGATCTGGCCCAACCTGGTCACCTGCCGGTGCAGATCGGCGGTGGTGGGGCGGGCGAGGCAGGCATCCGCGGCGGCGAGGCACGCCTGCGCGCTGATGTGTCGAGCCAGTTCACGTCCGCGCTCCTGCTGAGCGCGCCGGCGCTCGCCGGCGGGCTCACCATCCGCCTCGACGGGCTCGTCGTGTCGCGCCCGTACCTGGAGCTGACCATCGCCGTCATGGATGCCTTCGGTGTGACCGTCGAGCGGCCCGACGACGACACCTACGTCGTCCCGCCCGCGATCTATCGGGCGGCGCGCTACGCCATCGAACCCGATGCGTCGGCCGCGTCCTACTTCTTCGCGGCACCGACGATCGCCGGCGGGCGGGTGCGCGTCGAAGGGCTGGGGGCGGACGCGATCCAGGGCGACATGGCGTTGCTCGAGGTGCTGGCGCAGATGGGGGCGACCGTCGAGCGCGGCGAGGCGTGGACCGAGGTCCGGTGCGACGGCGAGCTCCACGGGGTTGCCGTCGACCTCGCGGACTTCTCGGACACGGCGCAGACGTTGGCGGCGGTGGCCGTGTTCGCCGCCACGCCGACCACGATCGACGGCATCGGGTTCATCCGCCGCAAGGAGACCGACCGCATCGCGGCGGTCGCCACCGAGCTGGCGCGCACCGGGATCCTGGTCGACGAGCTGGCCGACGGACTGCGCGTGCACCCGGGGACCCCGGCGCCGGCGACGATCCGCACCTATGACGACCACCGGATGGCGATGAGCTTCGCGCTCCTGGGGTTGCGGGCTCCCGGCATCGTGATCGCCGAGCCGGGCTGCGTCGCCAAGACCTTCCCGACGTTCTGGGAGGTGTACGACTCGCTGCGCACAGGCGGCAACGGCGTCGACCGCACTAGTGTCAACCCTTCCATGAGAGTGATCGCGATCGACGGGCCCGCAGGCTCGGGGAAATCCACGGTGGCCCGGGCCCTCGCCGAGGCGCTCGACCTCGACTACCTCGACACCGGCGCCATGTACCGCTCCGTGGCGTTCGCGGCGTTGCGTCGCGGGGTCGACATCGACGAGACCGACGCGGTGGCCCACGTCGCGCGCGAGTTCGAGCTGCGCATGGAGCCGGGCGGGGTCGTCAAGGTCGACGGGGTCGATGCGACCATCGAGATCCGCGGTCCCGAGATCACCCGGGCGGTCAGCGTGGTGGCGGCCAACCCGGGCGTGCGCGAGGAGATGCGGTCGCGCCAGCGCGAATGGGCCACCCGCCACGGTGGGGGCGTGATGGAGGGTCGAGATATCGGCACGGTCGTGTTCCCCGACGCGACACTGAAGGTCTACCTCGACGCGTCGCCCGAGGTGCGGGCCGAGCGCCGCTCGCAGGAGGTCACGGACCTGTCGTATGAGACGGTGGCCGCCGACATCGCTCGGCGTGATGCGTTCGACCAGGGGCGCGAGCACGACCCGCTGCGCACGGCCGACGATGCCGTCACGATCGACACGAGCAACCTGTCGGTGGACCAGATCGTGGCCAAGGTCCTCGATGAGCTCGGAGCTCGAGATGCCTGACGACCACCCCGACGACCACCCCGACGACCACCCCGACGACGACTCGCACCCGTTGGCGCACGACGAGATGCGGGACGAGCACGGCAACCGGGTGAAGCGCCCGGTGATCGACAAGGTCAAGGCCGACGAGGAGATCATCATCCCGGAGGGTCACGAGCGGGGCGAGGTCATGACCTTCGGCCAGAAGATCGTGTACGGCCTCACCTGGGTCACGTCCGTCTCCATCGCCCGTTCGTACTTCCGGGCCAAGACGCGCGGGCTGGACAACGTGCCCGAGACCGGTGCGTTCATCGTGTCGCCGATCCACCGGTCGAACCTGGACTCGCCCGCCATCGCGCTCATCACCAAGCGGCGCATGCGCTACATGGGCAAGGAGTCGCTGTGGAAGCGCGGGTGGAGCGCGTGGTACTTCACCGCCGCCGGGGGCTTCCCGGTCGAGCGGGCCACCGCAGACCGCGAGGCGCTCAAGGCGTGTCTCGAGGTGCTCCACCGGGGCGAACCGCTCGTGCTCTTCCCCGAGGGGACCCGCCAATCAGGTCCGGTCGTCACCGAGATGTTCGACGGCCCGGCGTGGCTGGCGTGCCGGGCGCAGGTGCCGATCCTGCCCATCGGGATCGGCGGGACCGAGGCGGCGATGGGCAAGGGCACGAAGTTCCCGCGACCTGCCCGCGTCACCGTCGTGGTCGGCGCGCCGATCCACCCCCCGAAGCCGGGGCCGAAGGGCCGGGTCCCGCGCCGCGCGGTCCGCGAGCTCACCGAGGAGCTGCGCGAGTCGCTCCAGGCGCTCTTCGACGAGGCCCAGGAGCTCGCGGGCACCCCCAACCGACCCAGCTGAACGCCATTCCGGACCGCCATGGCGACCGGCGCGCGGGCCGCGAGCGCGGGACCGGCGTCTGCGGCGGGCGGGATCGGTCAGCTGTACTTCGGCACGGCCGTGATCTCGCGGATCAGCGGTTCGAAGTGCTCGAGGGGATAGGTCTCGGCGTCGGGATCGAACGCGATCTGGTCCCACTCGTCGGCGAACTGGGCGGCGAGGTCGTAGTAGGACTCGCCCTCGTACTGGACCCGGGCATTGGGATCCTTGTCGAAGTGGGCGTAGTAGTGCTTGCCCTGGAAGTCCTGGTGCACGCGGACCATGTTGTAGACGTCATCGCGCACGAACGGCCGGATCATCTCCGCCGCGATCGCCGGGTGGTTGAACACGCTGACGATCTTGCCGATGTCGTGGCAGAGGGAGGCGAACACGACCTCGGGGTCGGCTCCTGCCTTCTCGGCCAACGTGGCGGTCTGGAGGCAGTGGGTGAGCTGATCGGTCGCGAAGCCGTCGGTGATGGTGGCGCACTGCTCGAGCATCGCCAGGAACTGATCGGCGACCCGAGGCAGGTTGTTCAACGTCTCGGTCCCGATCACCGCCCACTGCTCGGCGGTGGATTCGTCCATGCGGGTGAAGGTCGTGGCCATGGGGTCATTGTGCCAGCCACTGACGCGCATGTCACCCTTCGCGGCGAGGTTTGCCCGCGTCGGCGATGCGCCGCCCGATGCGAGACGGGCCGCGCGTTCGCGGTACAACAGGGGGGTGGGAACCACCCCTTCGCACCCGGTTGACGCGACCGTGATCCCTCCTGCCGATCTTCCGGCGATCGCCGATCGGGTCGATGCCCGCCTCCGGCGTCTCCTGGCCGAGGAACGCCAGCGCTGGCAGGCCCTCGACGGGGATCTGGGCGAGCCGCTGCTGATGCTGGAGGCGATGGTGACCTCCGGGGGCAAGCGCCTGCGTCCCGCGTTCGTGCACTGGGGCTTCGCGGCCGCCGGCGGCAGCGTTCCCGACCCGCGGGTCGATGATGCCGGAGCTGCGTTCGAGATGCTCCACACCTTCGCGCTCGTGCACGACGACGTCGTGGACGACAGCGCCACCCGTCGGGGTCATCCGGCGATGCACGTCACGTTCATCGCGAACCACGCGGCCGCCGGTTGGCGGGGCGAGTCGCGTCGCTTCGGCGAAGGGGTGGCGGTCCTGGTGGGCGACCTGGCGCATGTGTACGCGGACGTCCTGGCCGCCAACTTCCCGCGCCCGGCGGTCGACGTGTGGAACGAACTGCGGGTCGAGCTGAACATCGGGCAGTACCTCGATCTGCTCGGCTCGGCCGTCGGCGACACGACCGATGGTCGTGCCCGGCGCATCGCCCGGTACAAGTCGGCCAAGTACACGATCGAGCGGCCGCTCCACCTGGGCGCCGCGCTCGGCGGGCAGCTCGACCAGCTCGGTGGGGTGTTCACGGCCTACGGCGTGCCGCTCGGCGAGGCGTTCCAGTACCGCGACGATCTGCTCGGGGTCTTCGGCGATGCCGAGCTCACCGGCAAACCGGTCGGCGACGACCTGCGGGAGGGCAAGCCGACCGCCCTGCTGTCCATGGCCGCGCAGCGCGCCGACGCCGCCCAGCGCGAGGTCCTGGCCCGCGTGGGTTCCGCCGATCTCGCGCTGGCCGACATCGAGTGCATGCAGCAGGTGCTCGTCGACACCGGAGCCGCCGCGGACATCGAGCACGACATCGAGACCCGGCGCACCGACGCGATCGCGGCGCTCGACACGGCCCGGCTCGACCCGGTCGTGCAGGAGGCGCTGGTCGATCTCGCCTGGTACGTCACCGCCCGAGACCGCTGACCACCTCGACCCACGCCAGCGTGGTGACCTCCCACCTGACCTTTAGGCGGATCCGTCGCCAGGGCGACGGTCGGGCGACACGTTCGGGGGCCTTGCCCGTACCGGGCGGGGCGCCTCGTCGGGGGTCAGCCGAGGGAGGCGAGGACGTCGCTGGCTTCGAGGGCGCGGTCGTTCATCTCGGGTCGGTCGGGGAGGGAGGCGCCGAGCATGAACGAGGCGAACGAGTCGACGGCGCTGATCAGATCGCGCAGGTTGCGCGGGGGCGGGAAGTACTCGTCCTCGTCGGTGATCGTGATCTCCTCGACCCCGTCGACGGGGGCCAGCGTGGCGATGACCGCCTCGACGAGCTCTTCGGGGGCTGACGCGCCGGCGGTGACGCCGACGATGCCGTGGAGGTCGTCGGGCACCTCCTCGGCGCTGTTGACGCGGTAGACCCGAGCGCACCCGGCCTCTCGGGCCAGGCTCTCGAGCGCCCGCGTGTTGGACGAGTTGGCCGACCCGATCACGATCATCGCGTCGCAGCGTGGTGCGATCACCATGAGCGCGGACTGCCGGTTGGTGGTGGCGAAGCAGAGATCGCTGCGGCCCGGCACCCACATCGCGGGGAAGCGCGTGCGGGTGGCCTCGAGGACGCCCGCCCAGTCCCGGTGGCTGAGCGTGGTCTGCGCGAGCAGTGCGACGGGCTTGTCGAACTCGGGGAGGGCAGCGACCTCGGCGACGGACTCGACGCGGTGGATGGCATCGGGCGCCACTGCCATCGTGCCGACCGCCTCCTCGTGTCCCTCGTGACCGACGTAGACGATCTCGAAGCCCTTGCCGGCGCGGACCTTGACCTCGTGGTGCACCTTGGTGACGAGCGGGCACACCGCGTCGACCACGTAGCCACCCCGGCGGGTGGCCTCGGCCACGACCTCGGGGGCCGACCCGTGGGCGCTCAGCATGAGCGGGCGTCCCTCCGGGACCTCGCCGACCTCGTCGACGAAGATGACGCCGAGGTCCTCGAACCGCTGCACGACCCGCTGGTTGTGCACGATCTCGTGGTAGCAGTACACCGGCGGCTCGAACGCCCGCACCATCCACGAGAGGGCCTTGATGGCCATCTCCACGCCGGCGCAGAAGCCGCGGGGACTCGCCAGGAGTACCCGTTCGACCTGGGTCGGGGGCGGCGGGGACGCGATCGATGTCATCACGCCCAGGCTATCGGTGGGCGGCGGGGTCGAACGGCGCCGGCCCGAGGAGTAGGGGTCTGTGAGGGTGGACCGGTAGCGTGGAAGGCCATGTCTGTTCCCCGCATCGTCGCTGTCGCGCCCGGATCGCCCGCCGCGCGCGCCCAGTTGCAGGTGGGGGACGAGATCCTGGCGATGAACGGGCAGGTCCCGCGCGACGTCATCGCGTACCAGTTGCTCGCCGATGACGACGAGCTCGTCTTGGACCTGCGTCGCGGCGGGCTCGAGCTCCAGGTCGAGATCGACAAGGCCGGCGGGGCCCCATTGGGCATCGATGTGCACTCGGCGCTCTTCGATCAGGTGCGCACGTGTGACAACCACTGCGAGTTCTGCTTCATCTACCAACTGCCGCCGGGCCTCCGCCAGAGCCTCTACCTCAAGGACGACGACTACCGCCTGTCGTTCCTCTACGGCAACTTCACGACCCTCACCCGCTTCACCGAAGCGGACCTGGAACGGGTCGTCACCGAACGCCTGTCGCCGTTGCACGTCAGCATCCACGCCACCGACCCCGAGGTCCGCATCGAGATGCTGCGCAACCGGCGCGGCGCCACCAGCCTGCGCTGGTTGCGGGCCCTGCTCGATCACGGCATCGAGGTCCACGGCCAGGTCGTGGTCTGCCCCGGCCTGAACGACGGTGAGATCCTGGACGACACCTTGGCGGGGGTGCTCGATCAGTACCCCGAGCTGGCGTCGCTGTGCATCGTTCCGCTGGGTGTCAGCCAGTTCAACCACGAGGCCCGGATGCGGCCGCACACCCGTGCCGAGGCGCGTGCCGTCGTCGACGCCGTGGCGGATTGGCAGGAGATCTACCAGGCCGTGCTCGGACACCGGTTGGTGTTCGCCGCGGACGAGTACTACCTGCTCGCCGACCGGCCCTTCCCGGCGGCGGAGACCTACGAGGGCTTTCCGATGCACGAGGACGGGGTGGGCATGGTCCGCACGTTCGAGCTCGAGTTCCGGGGGGAGGGAGCGGGCGTGACCGGGCCGCAGGCCGGGTTCTTCGCGTCGGTCGACGGCGCACCCGCCGAGGGCTACCGGGCGCCGCGCCTCGACTCCGGCAGCCTCGCTCCCGCCGCCCCTGGGCAGGTCGTGTTGCGCCCGTCGCGGCGGGCGCCGATCGGCATCCTCACCGGCCCGTACGGCGCCCGAGTGCTGGCCCCGCTCGTCGCGTCGCTGGGGCGACCTGACATCCGCGTCGTGACGGTGGCGAACGAGTTCTTCGGCGGCAACACCGCCGTCACCGGCCTGATGGTCGGGGCCGATCTGGCCCGGGTGCTCCGCGAGGAGCCCGAAGGGCACCGCTACCTGCTGCCCGACGTGTGCCTGTCCCAGGGTCGCTTCCTCGACGGCACCACGCCCGGCGAGCTGCCCCGACCGGTCGAGATCATCCCGACCGACGGCCAGGCGCTGCGCCAGGCCCTCGATCCCACCTGGCAGCCCACCGCGGCCGCGCAGGCCCCGCACCTCGTCACGTCCGGAAGGCCCTCCGATGGCTGAAGCCCCACTCCCCGCAGGTCTGCCCGTCGTAGCGATCGTCGGCCGACCCAACGTCGGCAAGTCCACGTTGCTCAACCGCATCGTCGGCCGGCGGGAGGCGATCGTGGAGGAGAAGCCCGGTGTCACCCGCGACCGCAAGCAGGTCGAGGCCGAGTGGCAGGGCCGTCCGTTCCTGCTCGTCGACACCGGCGGGTGGATGCCGGGCGGGTCGGCGCTCGACGAGAAGGTCTCGCGCCAGAGCGAGCGCGCGATCGCTGAAGCCGACGCCATCCTCTTCGTGGTCGACACGACCGTGGGCATCACCGAGGAGGACAGCCGGGTCGGTGAGCTGCTGCGCCGCTCGAAGGTGCCGGTGTTCGTGATCGTCAACAAGGTCGACGACACCAACCGCGAGGCGAGCACGTGGGAGTTCGTGAAGCTCGGCCTCGGCGATCCGTGGCCCGTGAGCGCGCTGCACGGCCGCGGGACGGGGGACCTGCTCGAAGCGCTCTGCGCCACGTTCCCCGAAGATCCCCGCTTCGATGACGATGGCCTCGACGAGTTCGGCAACGAACTGGCGGCCCAGGAGATCAAGCAGTTCGCCGTGGCGATCGTCGGCCGGCCCAACGTCGGGAAGTCGACGCTGTTCAACCGCCTCATCGGCGAGGAGCGCGCGGTCGTCCACGACATGCCGGGCACCACCCGGGACTCGATCGACACCGTCATCGAGACCGACAGCGGACCGGTGCGCTTCATCGACACCGCCGGCATGCGCCGCAAGGCCAAGATCGACGAGGGCACCGAGTACTACTCGCTGGTCCGGGCCCTCAAGGCCATCGACGACGCCGATGTGGCGCTGCTCGTGGTCGACGCCACCACCGGGGTCACCCACCAGGACCAGCGCCTCGCCGAGCGGGTCGACGCCGCGGGCTGCCCGATCGTGGTGATCCTGAACAAGTGGGAGACCCTCGACGCCGAAGCCCGCCTCGAGGCCACCTACCAGCTCGGTGAGCGCCTGCACTTCCTCGGTGATTCGCCGGTGCTCAAGATCAGCGCGCTGACCGGCAAGGGCGTCGACAAGTTGCTGCCCGTCCTGTCGGGCGCCATCAACGAGTACCACAAGCGGGTGCCGACCCGGAAGGTCAACGAGGTCCTGCGCCGCGCCCAGTCCGCCCAGCCGGGCCCGCACGGCGCCAAGGTGCTCTACGCGACCCAGGGTGCGGTCGATCCGCCGACGTTCACCTTCTTCGCCAACAAGAAGCTGCCCTCCCCGTACGTGCGCTACCTCGAGCGGCAGCTGCGCGAGGCGTTCGACTTCGGCGCCACGCCGATCAAGATCCGCGTGCGGGAACGCTCGAACTAGAACAGGTCCGGGTACGGCTTTTTCGGTTGCCGTGGCGAGGTTCGCCCGACCGGGCATGCGAGACTGGCCGCCGTGTTGATGGGACGACCGCGCCGGGGACCGGCATGACCGGCACGATCGAAGCCTCCGCATCCCCGGACCCCGCCGACCCCGGCGTCGGCGTTGACGCGGAGGCGGCCGCCGCCCACTCCCGGGGGAGCACCACGGTGCTCACGGCCGAGCTGCGCGACCACGAGGCGACGGCCGCGCACGACGCGCCGGCCAAGGGCCCGGCCCCCGCCCTCGGCTACCAGCCCGCCCTCGACGGGTTGCGGGGCCTGGCGCTCATCGCGATCTTCGTGTTCCACGCCGGCTTCGACTGGGCACCGGGCGCGTTCTTGTCGGTGTCGACCTTCTTCACGCTCTCCGGCTTCTTGATCACGACGCTGCTGCTCGCGGAGTTCGCGCGTCACGACCGCATCGATCGGCGGGCGTTCTGGGGGCGGCGGTTCCGTCGCCTCCTGCCGGCTTCGTTGGTGGCCATCGCCGGCATCGTGATCGCGTCGGCGTTCCTCGGCGATGCCCAGCAGCTGAGCCGGCTGCGCGGCGATGTCGTCGCGGGGCTGGCCTACGTGGCCAACTGGCGCTTCATCATCGCCGGCGACAGCTACGGCGCGATGTTCACCAGCAAGTCCCCGATGCAGCACTTCTGGTCGCTCGCTATCGAGGAGCAGTTCTACCTGGTGTACCCCCTCGTCGTCGCGGCGGTGTTGGCGGCCGCCAAGGGATCACGGCGCTGGCTGGCCGGGATCCTCGCGGCGCTGATCGCGCTGTCGGTGGGCTCGGGGCTCGTGCTCCTCGCCCGAGGTGCCCCGCTCGACCGGCTCTACTTCGGCAGCGACGTGCGCGCCGCCGAGCTGCTTATCGGCGGTCTGCTCGCCGTGTGGTGGGTTCGCCATCGCGAGCTCAGCCCCCAAGGGCGTCGCGTCGCCCTGATCCTCGGTGCGCTCGCCTTCCTGGCGATGCTCGTGCTGTGGCACGTCGCCGTGCGCACCGACGGCATCTGGTACCACGGCGGCCTCCCGCTCTACGCGCTGCTCACCGCGGCCGTGATCATCGCGGCGGTGCAACCCCACGGCCCGGTGCGCGCCGTGCTGTCGTGGCGCGGCATCGTGGTGATCGGCCTCGTGTCCTACGGCGCGTACCTCATCCACTGGCCGGTCTTCGTCTGGCTCGACGAGCGCACCGGCCTGGCCCCGTGGCCGCTGTTCGCGCTGCGCGTCGGCGTGACGTTCGCGTTGGCGACCGCGTCGTACTTCCTCGTCGAGCAACCGATCCGCCATCGCAAGCTGCCCGAGCACTGGGGCCTGGTGCTGGCGCCGGTGGCGATCGTGGCCATCATCGGCGGGGCGGTGGTGATCGAGAGCCGGGCCCCGACCCCGGCAACGATCGACTTCGAGGCCGCCCGCCAGGAGTTGGTGAACCGGACCAAGGCCGGCCAGCCCACGCTCACCCCCGAGCAGCTCGCCGGCATCGAGGCGATGGAGAAGGCGAAGTCCACCCCGACCCAACCGGGCGAGACGATCGACTGGGAGTCGCTCAAGGGCTTCAACGATCCGCCGCCCGGGGTGTCCGCACCGACCGCGGCCGTGTTCGGGGATTCGTCGGCGCTGATGACCGGCCTCGGGCTAGGGGACTGGTCCGGGCAGCATCCCACCCTGCTCGCCCAGGCCGGCGGGTTCGCCGAGCTGGGGTGCGGCACGCTCGATGTGGAGCGCCGCTACCAGGGTGCGATCGTGACCTACCCCGATGTCTGCAAGGACTGGCCGCAGAAGTGGAGCGAGTTCGCGGCGGCGAACCATCCGGCGGTGTCGGTCGTGCAGATCGGTCCGTGGGAGACCGCCGACACGAAGTTGCCGGGGGAGGAGCAGTACCAGTCCCTCGGCGACCCGAAGCTCGACGACGCGGTCCGCGCCAAGCTGGCCGACGGCGTGGACCGGCTGCTGGCGCAGGGATCCAAGGTCGTCCTCCTGACGTCGCCGGACATCGATTCCGGCCGGGTCGACGGGCGCTCGCCGCCCCAGCCGTTTGCCGAGTCGGACCCCGCGCGGATGACCCGTTGGAACCAGATCCTCCATGAGGTCGCCTCGACCCGGCCGCGGGTCGGGATCGTCGATCTCGCCGGCTTCGTGGCGTCGCACCAGGCTGACGACGCACGGCTGCGGCCCGACGGTGTGCACTTCACGTGGGCGACCTCGGACGAGGTCGCCGCCTGGCTCGGACCCGAGGTGGTGCGGGTCAGCGCTGGCCTCCCGGCGCCTTGATCACCGACGGGCCCCTGGGTGCCGTGGCCGACATGGGGTCGGTGTAGCCGAGCTCCTGCGACAAGGAGCATCTATGCCCCCGGCGCCACCTCAACTACGATGACCACACCATGAACCAGCCCATCCTGGCTGTCGTCGCCGTTGCGTGCGGCGCGGCGGCCGCCATCTGGGGTCGCTCCGCGGCGTATAGGCAACGCATGTTGCGCCGCGTCGAGCAGGAGGACACCGACGCCGACCTCCACGAGCTCCTGCTGTCGGACTTCCGCAAGGACCTGCACACCACGATCCTCTACGCGGTGCTGTGCGTCAGCTCCCTGGTCGGGGCCGTCGCGGACGGTTCGGGCGTGGCCGTGCTGTTCTCGTTGGTCCTGATCCCGGTCGGCATCTCGTTCGTGTTCGGCCGCAACTTCGTGCGCGAGGCCCGCCTCGAGCACAAGCGGACCCAGCTCGAGAAGCGGGCCCAGGAGGTGCTGGTCCAGGAGGACCTCGCCCCCAAGCGGTGGGCCGAGCGCCTCGCCCCCGAGGACCTGCCGGACTTCACGGGCTTCGAGGTCGGCCGGGTGTACCAGGCGGGGTCGGGGCACATGGCCGGCGACTTCTACGACGTGTTCCGCGTGAGCTCCACGCGGGTGGCCGCCGTCATCGGAGACGTGTCGGGTCACGGCATCGATCCGGCGATCACGGCGTTCCAGGCCAAGTACCTGCTGCGGGTGTTCCTGCGCCAGTACCGCGATCCCGCCCAGGCGCTCGAGGAGCTCAACACCCAGATGTCGGGGGTCGGTGGCCCCGAGGAGTTCATCTCGCTGTGTGTCACCGTGTTCGACACCGAGGCCGGCACCCTGCGCTACGCCAGTGCCGGCCACCCCGCCGCCTGGCTCTGGCACCACCGCGAGGTGCAGCCGCTGCGGGCCACCGGGCCGTTGCTGATGCTCGATCCGAAGGGCACCTACGTCAGTCGCGAGATCGAACTGGACGAGAACGATCTGCTGCTGGTGTACACCGATGGGCTCGCCGAGGCCCGCAACGGCGAGCAGCTCTTCGGCGAGGATCGCATCGCGAACACGCTTCGACGTGATCCGGGGGTCGTGGCCGACGTACTGTGCAAGTCCCTTCTCGAAGCCGCCACGGACTTCGCCAGCGGAGCGATCACTGATGACGTCGCCATTCTCGCCATCCGAAGAACCTGACTTCCCGGCCCTGCCGGCCGAGGCCGCCGCCCATCACGCCCTGTTGGCCGCGGCCGCGCAGCGGGCGCTGGCGGGGAACCTGGAGAAGGGCGGCGACAAGCTCGCCGCCCAGAACAAGCTGTTCGTGCGGGAGCGCCTGAGCCTGCTGCTCGACCCGGGGTCGTTCATCGAGGACGCGCTCCTGGCCAACACGATGGCGGCGGATCTGCCTGCGGACGGCGTCGTCACCGGCGTCGGCACGATCGACGGGCGACCTGTGTGCGTCGTGGCCAACGACCCGACCGTGAAGGCCGGATCGTGGGGCGCCCGCACGGTCGAGAAGATCGTGCGCCTCACCGAACGGGCTCTGCACGACGAGATCCCCGTGTTCTGGCTGGTGGACTCCGCCGGTGCCCGCATCACCGACCAGGTCCAGCTCTTCCCCGGCCGGCGGGGCGCAGGACGGATCTTCTACAACCAGGTCCGGCTGTCGGGGCGGGTCCCGCAGATCTGCTGCCTGTTCGGGCCGTCGGCCGCGGGCGGCGCGTACATCCCGAGCTTCTGCGACATCATCATCATGGTCGAGGGCAACGCCTCGATGTACCTAGGCTCGCCGCGGATGGCCGAGATGGTGATCGGCGAGAAGACCACGCTCGAGGAGATGGGCGGCGCCCGGATGCACGCCACCGTGTCGGGCTGTGGCGACAACCTCGCCCACGACGACCAGGACGCCATCGAGCAGGCCCGGGCCTACCTCACCTACTTCCCGCAGAACTGGCGCCAGCAGCCGCCCGAGTACCACCCCGCGGCGCCGTCTCGTCCGCTCGACGACCACGTCGTGCCCGCCGAGGAGTCGCGTGGCTACGACATGCACGATGTGATCGACGGCATCGTCGACGCGGAGAGCTTCTTCGAGGTCAAGCCCCTGTTCGCGCCGGAGTTGATCGTCGGGTATGGGTGCCTGGACGGCAAGCCGGTGGGCATCGTCGCCAACAACCCGGCGATGAAGGGCGGGGTGCTGTTCACCGACTCGGCCGACAAGGCTGCCCGCTTCATCTGGTGCTGCGACGCGTTCAACATCCCGCTCATCTTCCTGGCCGACGTGCCGGGGTTCATGGTCGGCACCCAGGTCGAGCGCGAGGGCATCATCCGCCACGGCGCCAAGATGGTGTCGGCCGTGGCGTCGGCCACGGTGCCGCAGTTCTGCGTCGTCGTCCGCAAGGCCTACGGCGCCGGGTTGTACGCGATGTCCGGGCCGGCGTTCGAGCCCGAAGCGACCATCGCCATGCCCACCGCCAAGATCGCGGTGATGGGGCCCGAGGCGGCGGTGAACGCGGTGTTCGCCAACAAGATCGCGGCGATCGAGGACCCCGACGAACGCGACGCGTTCGTCGCCGAGCAACGGCGGATCTACGAGGAGGACGTCGACATCCTGCGCCTCGCCTCCGAGCTCGTGATCGATGCCATCGTCGAGTTCGCCGATCTGCGGCGCGACCTCATCCGCCGGTTCCGCTACGCCGAGGGCAAGGACCGCAGTTTCAGCGATCGCCGCCACGGCGTGCCCCCGGTCTGAACGGGGAGCGAGGCTCGTCCGATGCCGTGGTGCGAGGACTGCTCCAAGTTCTGGAACCCCAACACGATCCCGCCCGACGGCACCTGCCCCACGTGCGGGCGGATCATCGCCGAGCCGCCCGACAGCAAGGTGCCGTGGCACTTCTGGGTGCTGGTGGTGGCGCTCGGCATCTACCTCGGGTGGCGATTGATCCAAGGGTTCGCCTGGTTGCTCGACAACGGGTACACGCTGTGGGCCATCGTGGCCGGCGTGGCGGTGGTGGCGCTCGTGGCGTGGGGTGGATCGTGGTGGTGGAGCGGGCGCGGCGACCGGGACCAGGTCAGCAGCTGAACCGCACGTCGCGGGGATGGTGTCGCTCGGGTGGGCGTGCCGCAGCAAGAGATTTCCGGCAGGTGACCGCGACGAACTACAGTCGCCGCCGTCCCGGGGTGTGGCCCAGCTTGGTCTAAGGCGCTGGTCTGGGGGACCAGAGATCGGGAGTTCAAATCTCCCCACCCCGACACGGAGAACCGCAGGTCAGGCTGATGGCGCCGACGGCCTG
>JBBQHT010000089.1:0-16851 GCA_038324235.1 Acidimicrobiales bacterium | reverse complement strand
CCGTGCCCCAAGCCGTGTAGGCCTGGATGCAGCTGCCCGAGCCCGCGACGTCGTCGAGCTTCTTGGCTTCGCTCACCTGGTCCTTCACGCTGTCCTTGGTGTTGGAGCCGTCGCCGCTGCTGCCGTCGCCGTTGCTGCCCGACGCCGTGGTCGAGGTGCTGGCGTTGCCGGATTGCGAGACGATCGGGGCGCCGGAATCGGTCTTGCTGCAAGCCCCGGCAGAGACGACCAGGGTGGCGGCGAAACCGAGAGCGATGAACGACGTGCGACGCATGGCGCCTCCTCGAAGACAGGATCCTGCTCGCCGAAGGGTCCGCCGGCGCAGGCCGCCCGGCCCAGCGCCGGACAGGCCGAGAGTAGCGTTGGCTCGCGCCGACATCCGCATTCGCTCGCCGCGTGCTCGCCGCCTGCTCGCCACCTATGTGCTTCTCCGTCATGGGGGTGGGGGGCTGCCCTACGCTGCTCGCCGTGCGCCGGTGTGGACCCGAGCCTGGTAGGTGCCTCCCCGTGCGGGAGGCGCACGCCTTCTCCGGGGTACCCCCGGGGTCAGCAGTGGTACCTGGGCAGTTCATCGCCCGCACCGAAGTCCGCGTGCGCGGACGCTCGTGCGAGCACCACGGGTTCCGTCGGGCCACACCGTCGCACGCACACCGATGAGCCGGCACCTGACGCAGGTCGCGTCGTCGATCGGCGGCGCCTTCCTGGCCGGCCCGTGGGAACCGTCGTCGATGGCGGACCGCGCCGGCATCGCGATCCAGGACCGGCGTCGGGTCTGGTTGCGCGAGCTGGCCGTCGTCGTGGTCCATGCCTTCGCCACCGCCCCGGTCGATGCCCCACGCGAGCTCGCGGACGTGATCGCGCACTGCGATGTGCTCGGGGCGCAGTGGCACGCCGATCGGCGCGAGGGTCGCGCCCCCTGGCGGCCCCGGGTGGTCCTCGTCCCCTCGCAGATGGGCGCCACCCGCTGGCCGGTGCTGCGCCTCGACAGCGTCGGTGATCTGGCCAACGAGCTCGGTTTGCATCCCGCCCGGCTGCGGTGGCTGGCCGATGTCGCCTCGCTCGAGCGCACGGTCCCCGATGAAGCGCTGCGCCACTACCGCTACCGATGGATCCCGAAGCGGACGGGCGGCGCTCGGTTGATCGAGGCCCCGAAGCCGAGGCTGAAGCTCGTGCAGCGCCACCTGCTCCGCGAGGTCGTCAGCGTGATCCCGCCGCACGAGGCGGCCCACGGGTTCCGGCCCGGTCGCTCCGTGCACACCTACGCGTCGCCGCATGTCGGCTGCGCGGTCGTGGTGCGGCTCGACCTCGAAGGCTTCTTCGCCTCGGTCGCCGCCGGGCGGGTGTTCGGGATCCTGCGGACCGCGGGCTACCCCGAGGCCGTGGCCCACGTGCTGACCGGGCTGGTGACGAACACGACGCCGTTGGCGACGCAGCAGGCCGTCCCGACGCCCGCGAGCCATGGTCGGGCGGCCCACCGCCGTCACCTCCAGCACCTCGCGCATCCTCACCTCCCGCAGGGCGCACCAACGTCACCGGCGCTGGCCAACCTCGCGGCGTACGCGCTCGATCGGCGTTTGACGGGTCTGGCGGCTTCGTTCGGTGCGACCTACACGCGCTACGCCGACGACCTCGCCTTCTCCGGGCCCCACCGGCTTCGACGGTCCTGCGCCGCGCTGGTCGACCTCGTCAACCAGATCGTCCGCGACGAGGGCTTTGTCGTGCAGCGCAGCAAGACGCGGATCGCCACCAGTGCCGAGCGCCAGCTCCTCGCCGGCCTCGTCGTGAACCAACGACCCAATGTTCCCCGCGCCGACTTCGATCAGTTGAAAGCGGTGGTGCACGATGCCGCGACGAACGGCCCGGTCGTGGCCAACCGTGAGGACCGGCCTGATTTCCGCAGCCATCTGCTCGGGCGCATCTCCTGGGTCGAGGCGTCGAATCCGACCCGGGGCGCGAAGCTGCGCGCCTCGTGCGAGGACATCGCCTGGTGAGCAGCGATCAGTCGGTCAGGGCCCGCAGGGTGGCGACGATGTCGGCGAAGTGCGCCGCGTCCGGGTTGCGGTTGTTGACCAGGCTCACGCTGTCGGTGATGCCCGCGGCGCGCGCCACGAGCTGGGCCGCGATCGTCGGCCGCGGACCGACCACGGCGATCTCCTCCACGAACGCGTCGGGGACGAGATCGGCCATCTCGCTCCAGCGCCCGTCCTTCGACATGCGGTTGAGGTCCTGGTGCAGCTCGCCCAACCCGTGCAGGTCGAGCACGGGGGCATAGGCCGGCGTCGATCCGTAGAACGCGAGTTGGTCCTTGGCGGACCTCATCGCGACGGAGCGCTCCTCGTCGGTGGACCAGGTCACGACCATCGTCACCCACACCAGTTCGACGGCATCGTCCGGACGGCCGGCCCGCGCCCGGCCTCGCGCCAGACCCGGCAGCACCAGCTGCTCGAGGGACCGGCGGGTGTTGAACGGATGGACGATCAGCCCGTCGGCGACCTCGCCGGCGACCTCGATCATGCGCGGCCCGAAGCCCCCGACGAACACCGGCGGTGGACCGAACGGGTTCGGGCCGGGGTCGAACGCCGGCGTCATCAGCGTGTGCCGGTAGTGCTCGCCCTCGAACCGCAGCGGCGTCTGGCCCTCCCAGCACCCCCAGATGGCCCGGATGGCCAGCACGAGCTCTCGCATGCGGGCGGCCGGGCGCGACCACGTCTCGCTGTACCGCTTCTGGATGTGGGGTCGGATCTGGGAACCCAGCCCGAGCACGAAGCGGCCCTCGGTGAGCACCTGGAGGTCGTAGCCCACGTTGGCGAGCACCATCGGGTTGCGGGCGAACCCGATGGCCACGGCGGTGCCGAGGCGCAGCGCGCTCGTGGTCTGCGAGGCGAGGGCGAGCGGCAGGAACGGATCGTGCTTCGACTCGAACGAGAACCCGGTGTCGTAGCCGATGCCTTCGAGCTCGGCGAACAGCGACCCCGCGCGGCGGGGATCCTCGGTGGGCACGGTGGTGGCGATGCGCATGGTCACGGTCGTCTCGTCAGGGGTCGAACGGGCGGTTGGTCCAGCCCCGGCCGTCGTGCTCGGTCGGGTACCAGCCACCCGCGGCGTAGGTGCCGCCGTCGCAGTGCACGGTGGTGCCGGTGACGAACGCGCCGAGATCAGACGCGAGGAAGACCGCGACGCCGGCTGTGTCTCGCGGCTCGCCGAGTCGGCCCAGGGGCACCCAGGTGGGGATGCGGGCCGTGTCCTCCTCGGTGAGCCAGCGCTCGTAGGGAAGCTGGCGCGACCGGGTGACGTCGGGCGCGATGTCGTTGACGCGGATGCCGTGGCGGCCGATCTCGACCGCGAGGCTGCGGCCGAACTGGGTGACGCCCGCCTTGCACGCGGCGTACACCGGGTGCTGGGGGATGCCGCGGAACGCCTCGACGGTCGACAGGTTGATGATCGACCCACCCGTTCGCTGGTCGATCATCGGGGGCAGCACCGCCTGGGTCATCCGCAGGACCTGCTCGAGGTTCACGGCGTACAGCGACATCCACTCCGCCGCCGTCGTCTCGACGAAGGGCCGGCCCGGGAACAGGAAGTGGCCGACGTTGTTGACCAGCACGTCGATCCGCCCGAGCTCGTCGAGCGCCGTGGCGACGACCGCGGCCGCCGTGGCGGGATCGGTCACATCCGCGATGTGAGCGACGGCCCGCCCGCCGGCGGTGGCGATGGCGGCGACGGTCTCGACGGCCCGCGGTTCGTCGCGGTCCATCACCACCACCGCGGCGCCGTGCGCGGCGAACGCCTCGCTGATGCCGCGTCCGATCCCGCCGGCTCCGCCGGTGACGACGGCGACCTTGCCCTCGAGCAGGGGGGTCATCACCCGGCCAGCATCGCCTGGCTGTAGCCGGTGAGCGTGTTGTTGTCGACAAACAGGTGCTGGGTGCCGGCGTGGATGTCGCGGAAGCAGCGCTGCACGACGCTGGGGCTGCGCAGACCGCTCGAGCCCGCCCACGTGTAGGCGAAGCGCGACGCGTCGGCCACCACGCGGGTGGCGTAGGTGGTGGCCTGACGCATCCGCTGCTGCTGCTCGTTGGTCGGCGGATCGCCCGCGACCGCGACCGCCTCGGCCGCCGCGAACGACTCGAACACGTACCCCCGTGCCGCGCGCACCGCCGCGTCGTGCATCGCGAAGTCGTGCAGGAAGAGCTGCTGCTGGGCGATCGGATCCCCACCGAGGCGCTCCTTCGTGCGCGCGATCTGCAGCACCTCGTCGAGGGCCCGCCGGCCGACGCCCATCGCGAACGCCGCGTGGCCGGCGGCGGTGAGGCCGAAGAGCCCGAGCCCGTACCCCGGACCGCCTCGCTGAGGGGTGGCCTCGAGCAGCGGGAACGAGCACTCGGTCGGGACGTGCACGCCCTCGACGCAGTAGTCGAAGCTGCCGGTGCCGACCAGCCCCATGACCTCCCAGTTGCGCTGCATCTCGACGAGCTCGCGGGGAATGAAGACCACCCGCATCGCCGGCAGGCCGATCTCGGTGAGGGCCGGCTGGCCGTCGACCAGTTCCATCACGCCGGCGCCCAGCCAGGTCGCGTGACCCGAGCCGCTGCCGAACTGGTACTGACCGCTCACGTTGAAGCCGGTGTCGCTCGCCACGGCCGTGCCCATCGGGCCGAGCATGCCCGCCAGGATCGGCTGGCTGACCCCGTCGAAGATGGCCGCCGCGCCGGCGTCGGCCGTGTAGATGGCCGCGAAGCACGCCGTGGTCGCGTTGGCCATCACCGACCATCCCGTCGACCCATCGGCGTAGGACAGCTCTTCGAACACGGTGAGCGCGGTCGTGATGTCCGCCTCGAGGCCACCGAGCTCCCGGGGCACCATGATCGAGAAGAGCCCGGCGTCGGTCACGGCGTCGACCACGGCCGGAGGCATCGTGCCGAGCGCCTCGGTGTGGTCCGCTTCCGCATCGATGAGCGGTGTCAGGGCTCGCGCCTGGTCCACGGCAGCGGTGGCGGGATCGGTCATCGTCATGGGTTCCTCCTCGAGCGGCACCCGATGATAGATCTGACGGCCCGTCAGGGGCGGGTTGGGCCGCGGACGACGGTCAGTCGAGCTCGCCGAGCAGGGCGGCCATCTCGTCGCGGAAGCGGCGCAGCTCGTCGCGGTGGAGCGCGGACAGCGCTTCGAGATGGTGGGCCCCCGCGGCGGTGAGCGTCACGCGCTGACGGCGGGCGTCGGTGGGATCGGCGGTCGCCCGCACCAGGCCGGCCTCGGTGGCGCGCCCGATGAGCTCGACGACGGAGTGGTGCCGGGTCTGCAGCCGCTCGGCCAGATCCGAGATCGTGGGGGCTGCGCCGCCGGCCGTTCCCCGGATCGCGAGGAGCAGTTGGTGCTGGGCCGGGGTGAGCCCCGCGGCCCGGGCGGCCTCCTCGCTGAAGCGCTGGAAGACGCGCAGCGCGTGGCGGAACGCGGCCAACGCCTCGTACTCCGCATCGGTCAGCGGGGTCGTCGTCACGGATCGGACCGCCGCAGCGCGGGCGTCTCGTCGCCGTGCTCGGGTTCGTGTTCACGCTCACGCTCCGGCTCCGGCTCAGAGTCCGGCTCGGGCCGCTGCTCGGGTTGGGCGTCCCTGTCGCGCTGGCCGTGGATGAGGCCCGAGCGGCTCGTGAGCACCAATGCGACGAGGGCGGCGACGAGCGTGGTGGGCAACAGGGCCATGCCGGCCATCTCGGTGACGACCAGCGCCGAGCCGAACGGCGTCTTCGTGACCCCGACGCAGAGGCCCACCATGAAGCACGCCATGACCACGGTCTCGTTGGCCGACGGGCACAGGACGTGGAGCACCTGGCCCATCGTCGCGCCCAGGAAGAACAGCGGGATGATGAAGCCGCCCTTCCAGCCCGACACGATGCTCGTGAGGGTGCCCGCGAGCTTGGCGCACACGGCCAGGGCGAGCGCGCCGAGCGTCAGCCGCCCGAGCAGCACGGTGGTGAGCTGCTCCTCGCCGAAGGTGAGGGCATACGGCGAGAGGGTGGCGAGCCCGGCCAGCAACGCGCCGCCGACGATCGGTCGGGCCGCGGGAGGCAACCGGTCAAAGGCCCGCCGCCCGTGCGTGGCCAACGCGGTGAACATGAGGGCCATCGCGGCCGCGCCGACGGCGGCGCCGACAGCCCACACGAGGTCGGTCGCGACGATCGGTCCCACGGGCGGGAACGCCCACACGGGGCTGAGGCCCGATCGCAGGACCAGCGCCGCCACGAGCCAGCCCGCCACGGCGCCGATGGCGGCGGGCAGGACCGCCTCGTAGTACTGCAGGCCGCGGCGGTGCAGGATCTCGAGCGCGAAGAGCGCAGCCCCGAGCGGCGCGCCGAACAGCACGGCCAACCCGGCGGCCATGCCGGTGATGGTCAGGATGCGCGTCGCGTCGCGGTCGAGGTGCCAGCGTTGCGCGATCCAGGTGCCGAGGGTGCCTGTGGTCTGCACCATCGGTGCTTCCGGACCGAGAGCACCGCCGACGGCGATGCACGCGAGCGAGATGGGCAGCATCGCCCGCGTCTCGCGCATCGTCTCGGACCCGCCCAGGACGTGGATGTTGTCGACGACCAGCTCGACGTCGCCCGTCGGTCCGAGCCATCGCGTGCCGACCGCCACGATGCTGCCGGCCCCGACCAGCAAGATGGCCTGAACTGCCACAGCATGGGTGCCCGGCCCGACGAACGACTCGAGCACCCGGAGCAGCAGCACGTAGGCGACGGCGACGACGCCGCCCACCACACCGACCACGACGATGGGGAGCAACGCCACGACGGGCGACGCCACCGTGGCGAACGGACGCGGACACGCGGCGAGCGTCTGCATGATCCGTGTCGGCGCCGACGTGGGGGCGCGTCGACGGGTCCAGGTGAGCGGGCGGCGGCGATCGGGCACGCGTTCTATCGTAGTACGACATAAATCGTCCGGTGGTCCGTTCAATCACGTCCGGCCGGCCCGGCCCGGTCGGTCCCCACCGGTTCGGTCCCGTTCGGTCGGTCCGGTCGGTCCGGTCGGTCCGGCTGTGGCGGCTGTGGCGGCCCGGCCACGGGTTGCTGGCCCGCGCACCGGGGTCGGCCGGTACAGTTCCGGCGTGCGCTTCTCCATCTGGCCGAACCTGCAACAGTCCTGGGCCGACGTGCTGGCCATCGTCCGCTACGCCGAGAAGACGGGGTGGGACGGCGCCTACGTCGCCGACCACTTCATGGGTGATGACGGTGGCTTCGGGGCCGTCGAGACACCGACCCTCGAGGCCACCGCCGCGCTGGCCGCGCTCGCCACCGTCACGTCCAAGCTGCGGCTCGGTTCCTTGGTGTTCGGCGCGACGTACCGCCACCCGGCGGTGCTCGCGAAGTGGGCGGCGACGCTCGACCAGATCTCGACCGGGCGCTTCGTGCTCGGTGTCGGGGCGGGCTGGCAGATCAACGAGCACGAGCAGTACGGCATCGAGCTGCCGCTCGTGCGGGAGCGCGTGGATCGCTTCGCGGAGACGTGCGAGGTGCTCAACGCCCTCCTGCGCACCGAGCGCACCACCTTCGCGGGTCGGTGGTTCCAGTTGGACGACGCCGTCTGCGAGCCCAAGCCGGTGCAGCAGCCGTTGCCGCTGCTCGTCGGGGGCAAGGGCGATCGGATGCTCGGCATCGCCGCCCGGTACGCCGACGAGTGGAACATGTGGAGCTTCCCCGACACCATCGCCGAGCGCGGTGCGGCACTCGATCGGGCGTGCGAGAAGATCGGCCGCGATCCCGCGGAGATCAGCTGGTCGACCCAGGCGCTCGTGATGCTCACCGACGATGCCGAGGCCGCCCGTCGGCTGGTCGACGCCGTGGCCCCGCGTCCCGCCGTGGCGGGCACGGCTGCCCAGGTCGCCGAGGTCGTGGCGGGATGGCGCGACGCCGGGGTCGCCGAGGTGATCGTGCCCGACTTCGTGCTGGGCCGAGGCCACGCCAAGCTCGACGCGATGGATGAGCTCATCGAGCAGGTCGCTCCGGCGTTCCGCCCATGACCCTGCCCGGTGACTGGCGGGCGTGGCGCGAGCGCGTCGACCTGGACCAGTACGACGAGCGGTGGCGGCAGATGGAAGCGACCGGCCAGAACGTGCACGGCGAAGCGGATCTCGTGATGTCGTACGAGCCGACCTCGGTGCTCGACGCCGGGTGCGGGACCGGCCGAGTGGGCATCGAGCTGGCTCGGCGCGGCGTCGAGGTCATCGGCACGGACCTCGACGGCGACCTGCTGGCCCGGGCCATCGCCAAGGCGCCCGACCTCGTGTGGGTGCAGGGCGACCTGGCCGGGCTCGAGCTCGGCCGCCAGTTCGACGTGGTCGTGCTCGCCGGCAACGTCGTGCCGTTCATCGCCGCCGACCGGCGGGCGCAGGCCGTGGCGGCGTGCGCCCACCACCTGGTACCGGGTGGTCGCCTCATCGCCGGCTTCTCGCTGCAGGCCGGGTGGCCGGGTGTGGCGGACTACGACGAGTGGTGCGCGGCCGCAGGTCTCGTGCTCGAGGAGCGGTGGGCGACCTGGGATCGGGTCCCGATCGGGGCCGACGGCTCCTACGTCGTGTCCGTGCACGCACGTGCAGTCGGGACTCCCCCGACGAGTTGAGCGCCTCGGCCGGGCGCTACTCGATCAGCTTCTGGAGATCGGCGTCGCTGATGAGCACGCCATCGATCCGCCCGTTCATCACGGCGTGCAGGTTCCCCATGTCCTGCTCGTCCCAGGTCAGCTCACGGTTGCCGGACAGCTTCTTCGACTTCGTGGTTTTCATGGGCTCACCCTATGCCCCGGAGACACGGGATCCCCCGCCGACGTGATCAGATCGGCAGGAGCCCGCGGCGCAGCACCGCGATCTCCGGGGGTACCTCGTCGGCGAGCTCGAAGCCCGGGAAGCCACCCCAGTCGAAGCACGTGCGCAGGTACTCGACGAGGCGGATGTCGGGGCGGCGGTCGACGCCCAGCAGCAGCGGATCGGCGACCGCATCGGGCACGAGGATGTGGTGGTAGTCGCCTTCCCGGTTCGCGCTGAGCCGGTGATCAGGGCCGAGGGGGAGGGCGAAGCTCCGGGCCGGGAGGACCGCGCCGGGCACCAACATCGCCGGCGACGGCTGGAAGTTCTCGTTGATGGTCGCGATGCCGTTGAGGTGGAGCGCGCCGCTGTAGACGCCGAACGGGATCCCGTTGTCGCCCTCGTCGAAGTCGAACGCGGAGGGGTTCCAGGACGGGAACGAGCCGGTGAGGTCGACGGCGTCGACCCAGCGCATCAAGGCCGGGATCGTCAGCGGGAGCGGGCCGAGCAGGTGCTCGGCGTGGTCGATCTCGGGCTCGACGGCGAAGGTGGGGGCGACCCAGCCCATGACCTGTTCCACCACGTCACCGGCGTCGACCCAGCCGACGTCGCGGCCGGCGGCTTCGAGGCTGTCGCGCAGACCCAGATCCTCGATCGTGCGCCGCCGGCGGTTGTGGTGGTAGCGGGCCCCGAAGCGGTAGCCCATCACCGTCAGGCGCACGACCAGGGTCGCGACGTTGGCCGCGGCCCGCTGCATCGTCAGGTCGGCGACGTGCTCGGCGTCGGCGCGGTGGTGCGGCTCGAGGACCTCTGGGCCGAGCGCGACGAGCTCGTCCCACACCACGCGCTCCTCCCCGGCTTCGTATCGCTCCGCCCACGACACCATGGCGGAAAGGTAGACCACGAGCCGCGATGCGGCATCAGATCCGGACAGATCCGGTCGAGGTGGTGGATTCGGCGGTGCCGGACAGGCCGGGTAACGTCCGCGGCGCCCGCCGAGAGGAGACTCCCATGAAGGTCGCGCTGCTCAGCAAGGAGTACCCACCCGAGGTCTACGGGGGCGCGGGCGTGCACGTCGAGTACCTCGCGCGAGAGCTGGCGCACCTCACCTCGGTCGAGGTCCACTGCTTCGGCGCGGACCGGCCGGGCCCGGGCGCGGCGCCTTCGGTGTACAGCTACCGGCCCTGGGATCGGCTCGGAGGGTCAGACCCCCACCTGGTCGCGCTGCAGACGATGTCGATCGACCTGGCGATGGCGGCCGATCTCGGCGCCGTCGACGTGGTGCACTCCCACACCTGGTATGCGAACTTCGCCGGGCACCTCGCGAAGTTGCTGTACGGCATCCCCCACGTCGCCACGGTGCACAGCCTCGAGCCGATGCGGCCGTGGAAGGCCGAGCAGCTCGGCGGCGGCTACGAGGTGTCGATGTTCTGCGAGCGCACCGGGCTGGTCGGCGCCGATGCGGTGATCGCCGTGTCGGACGCGGTGCGAGAGGACATCCTCGCGTGCTACCCCGAGGTTCGTCCTGACCGCGTGCGGGTCGTGCACAACGGCATCGACGCCGACGACTGGAAGCCCGACACGGACACCGCGGCCCTGGAACGCTACGGCATCGATCCCGATGCGCCGATCGTGATCTTCGTCGGGCGCGTCACCCGCCAGAAGGGCATCCGCTACCTGCTCGAGGCGATGCGCCACCTCGATCCGAGCGTCCAGCTCGTCCTGCGCGCCGGGTCGCCCGACACCGCCGAGCTCGGCGTCGAGCTCGCCCGTCAGGTCGAGGACCTGCGGGCGGCGCGCGGCAACGTGTTTTGGATCGAGGACATGCTCGAGCGGCGGGACATGATGCAGCTGTTGACCCACGCCGACCTGTTCTGCTGCCCCTCGATCTACGAACCGCTCGGACTGGTCAACCTCGAGGCGATGACGTGTGAGACCGCGGTCGTCGCCAGCGCCGTGGGCGGGATCCCCGAGGTCGTCCAGGACGGCACCACCGGCCTGCTCGTGCCCTTCGCCCCGGCCGGGCCCGACGATGCCGCTCCGGCCGACGCCGCCGGGTACGTCGCCGATCTGGCCGCCGCGATGCGGACCCTGCTCGACGATGCGCCGCGTCGTGAGGCAATGGGCCGGGCGGGACGGCAACGGGTGATCGAGCACTTCAGCTGGACGGCGATCGCCCGGCAGATCATCGACGTGTACGAGTCGGTCCTGCCGACTCCGTCCGGAGCGCCCAGCCCGTCCGGAACCTCGGGCTGACGACGTGGACTTCGCATGGACGCCCGAGCTGCTGGCACTGCAGGCGGAGGCGCGTCAGGTGGGTCAGGCCGACGCCGCAGACCGACCGATCCGGGAGGACTCGTGGCTGATCGGCACCTCTCGGGCCTTCTCGCGAGAGCTGGCCGCGCGCGGGTGGTTGGGCATGACCTGGCCGGAGGCGGAGGGCGGTCACGGGCGCAGCGCGCTCGAACGCTTCGTGGTGTTCGAGGCCCTCATCGCCGCGGGTGCTCCGGTCGCGACCTCCTGGTTCGCGGACCGCCAGATCGGCCCCACGTTGCTGGCGTTCGGGACCCCGGAGCAACGTCGGCGCTTCCTCCCCGACATCATCGCCGGCAGCTCCGCGTGGTCGATCGGGATGAGCGAACCCGATGCGGGGAGCGACGTCGCCGCGATCGCCACCCGGGCCCGGCGCGACGGCGACGGCGAGCATGCCGACTGGATCGTCAACGGGACCAAGATCTGGACCAGTGGCGCCGCCGAGGCGGACTGGTGCTACCTGATCGCGCGGACCGATCCCGACGCGCCGCCCCATGCCGGCCTGTCGGAGCTCATCGTCGATCTGCACAGCCCCGGCATCACGATCTCGCCGATCGAGGACATGACCGGCAGCCGCCACTTCTGCGAGGTCGCCTACGTGGATGTCCGCGTGCCCGCCGAGAACCTGGTCGGGGTCGAGAACGGCAGCTTCCGGCAGGTGATGCGCCAGATGGAGCACGAGCGCGGCGGGATCGACCGGCTCGTGTCCAACCGCGCCCTGTTCGACGAGTTCCTCCCCCGCGCCGATCGCCACGACCCGCTCGTGCGCCAAGAGATCGCGGCCCTGATCGCGGGCTATCGCATCGGGCGGTTGCTGGTGCTGCGCGAGGTCCTCGGTCAGGCCCCGCCCGGGTTCTCGGCGATCACCAAGACCTTCTGCACCGAGTTCGAGCAGCGCGTCTCGGCGTTCTGCTGCCGCGTCGCCGGGCCGGATGCGCTGCTGTCGAGCCGCGTGGCCCGCAACGCGTGCTACGCGCCGGCGTACACGATCATGGGCGGCACGACCTCGATCCTGCGCAACATCATCGGCGAGCGCATCCTCGGTCTCCCGCGCGAACCTCGCTGATCGGCGGGGTGAGACCGGTCAGGCGCCGACGAGGGTCGGCACGCCCGACTCGCGGGCGTCCGCGCCCGCCAGCGGCAGCCGCACCGTCGTCACGAGTCCACCGCCGTCGGCCGCGTCGACCTCGAGCACGCCTCCGTGGACCCGCACCACAGACTGCACGATGCTCATGCCGAGTCCGTAGCCCGGCCGGGTGCGATCGGCGCGTTGGAACGGCTCGAGGATCGCGGTCACCTGCGCATCGGTCAGCACGTCGCCGCTGTTGGCGATGCGCAGCACCGCCTCCTGCCCGAGCGAATCAGCCTCGATGCGGATCCAACCGCCAGGCCGGTTGTGCGTGATCGCGTTGTCGATGAGGTTCACGACGAGGCGCTCGAGCAACCACGGGTCTCCCTCGACCGGGACCCGACCGAGCTCCAGGTCCACGCGCACGCCCGCGGTGTCGGCCGCTTCGATGCGCTCGGCGACGGTGTCGCCGACGAGGTCGCCCAGATCGATCAACTCGCGATCGTTCATCGTGGATTCGCTGCGGGCGAGGGCCAGCAAGGACTCGAGCAACGCCTCGGAGCGCACCGACGCGTCGCGCACCGAGGCCGCGAAGCGTCGTTCGCGCGCGGTCGCGTCGGGAGCCGCGAACAAGACATCGGCTTCCCCCCGGATCACCGACAACGGGGTGCGCAGCTCATGCGAGACGCTCGCGGCGAACCGCCGTTGCGCGTCGAACGCCGATTCCAGGCGGGCGAGCATCGCGTCGAGCGTGTTGGCGAGCTCCTTGAGCTCGTCGTCGGGGCCTTCGAGCGCGAGCCGCTCGTTGAGGTTGCGCTCGGACAGGCTCCTGGCTCGGCTGGTGAGCTCGCCGACGGGGCGCAGCGCCCGGCCGGCCATCAACCACCCGACGCCGATCGAGATCACCATCAACACCCCCAGCGCCGCGATCGATCCCATGAGGGATTCGTGGACGACCTCGTTGCGGATGTCGCCCTGAATGCCGCCGATGACGTCGCGGATGGTGTGCACGTCGGGGTGGTTCGGTGATTGCGGGGTGGGGATGTCGTAGAAGAGCTTGACCTGCGCCGGCGAGTACCCGTAGGTGTCGATCACCCGCTGGTCGCTGCGGCCCTCGTCCTTGAGCAGCCCGCCGTCGACCACGCGGTTGCTGACGACCAGCAGCGCGCACCCGCACAGCGCGAACGCCACGCCGTAGAACAGGGTCAGGCGCAGCCGACTCGTGGATCGGGGCTTCATGTCGCCTCCAGGTGGCGCTCGGCTTCCGGGGCAGAAGGGGGGGTCGCGGCGTGGAGGCGGTAGCCCGTGCCCACGACGGTATCGATGATGGGCGGGTCGCCGAGCTTGCGGCGCAGCGTCATCACGGTGATCCGCACCGCGTTGGTGAACGGGTCGGTGTTCTCGTCCCACACCCGCTCGAGCAGCTCCTCGGCGCTCACGACGAGCCCCGCCGACGAGGCGAGGGTCTCGAGCACCCCGAACTCCTTGCGCGTGAGCGAGATCGGCGCGCCGGCGCGGGTGACGGCTCGGGCGGGCACATCGACGATGAGGTCACCGACCTCGAGGTGCGGCGGCACCAGACCGGGCTGGCGGCGGCCGAGCGCCCGGATGCGCGCCACGAGCTCGCGCATGGCGAACGGCTTCGGGAGGTAGTCGTCCGCGCCGAGGGCCAGCCCGTCGACGCGATCATCGAGGGTCCCCGAGGCCGTGAGCATCAGGATCCGTTCGCCCTGCCCGGCGTTCGCTAGCTGGCGGCAGACCTCGTCGCCGTGCACCACCGGCAGGTCCCGATCGAGCACGATCACGTCGTAGGTGGTGATGGCGGCCTTCTCGAGGGCTTCTCCCCCGTCGCCGGCCAGGTCCACTGCGAGCGCGTCCTGGCGCAGGCCCCGCGCGATCACGTCGGCCAGCGCCGGATCATCCTCCACGACGAGTACCCGCACCGGTCCGCTCCCCCTCGATCACGCTGTGACTGTCGTCACCATGCTAGGTGCCCCGTATGCCCCCCGTATGCCCCCCGTATGTCCCGCGCCGCGGCCCGGTCCCGTCGCTCACCCAGAGGTCCCGCCCTACGGGGAGGGCTATGTTGCTCGCGTCCGGGTGGATCGCTGAGTGGGGTGAGGCATGGGCGCAAACGTGGGGCGCACACAATGGTGGCGGCGACCGAGGGTGGTGCTGATCGCGTTGGCGCTCGCGGTGCCGACGATCGCGACCGCCGCGCCGGCCCCGGCCGACGCGGGCCCGGCCCCGTTGAACATCGACTCGTGGGCCGGGTCGACCGGTCCGTCCGCATCCGGTGCGGTCTCCATGGCGCCGACCGCGCTGTTCGCCGACGGCCCGTATCTCTTCGTGACCGACTACGTGAACAACGTCGTCCGTCGCTTCGATCGAGTGGCCGGGACGCAGCAGGTCGTCGCCGGCATCGGAGGCTCGGCTGTCGCTGACCTCACCGGCCCCCTCCCCGACGGGGTGCCGGCCACGACGGCGATGTTCCGCCAACTGACGGACCTGGCGCGCGATCAGCACGGCGGTCTCGTCGTTGTCGCCCGGGGCACGAACCGGATCCGAGCGGTGAGCGCCGAGGGGCTCATCACAACCCTCGCCGGGACGGGTGCGAGTGGGTTCTCGGGCGATGGCGGCCCCGCGATCGATGCCACCTTCAGCGTGCCGACCGGGATCGCGATCAGTGCCTCCGGTGACCTCTACGTGGCCGACACCGGCAACAACCGCGTCCGCCGGATCGACGTGGCCGGAGTCGTGACCACGGTCGCCGGCGGCGGTGTGGGGAGCGACGGCGGCCTGGCGACCGACGCGGCCGTGAGCCAGCCCCAGCGGGTCGCCTTCGCCCCCAACGGCGACCTCGTGATCGCCGACACGACGGGCCTGCGACGGGTGGATCACACGGGGATCATCTCGACGGTCACTGCGCTGGCCCCGCCCGCCGACATCGGGGGTCTGGCCATCGATCCAGACGGTGCGATCTTCGTCTCGACCTACGCGAACCAGGTCCGACGGGTGGATCCGGACGGATCGGTCACGATCATCGCGGGCACGGGTGTTGCCGGCCTGGCCGGTGAGGGGGGCCCGGCGACCGCCGCGCAACTGGACCAGCCGGCGGGTCTGGCGTTCGACGGGGACGGCTCGCTGCTCATCGCGGAGGTCGAGGGCGGCCGGGTGCTGCGCGTCGACGCCGCCGGGACGTTGACGCGGCTGCTCGGGACCACCTACTGGTCCTTCAGCGGCGATGGCGGGCCCGCGGCGGACGCGCAGTTGCTGTACACCGCGGCGATCACCCGTGACGGCGCAGGCGACGTCTTCGTCGCCGACTCCCTGAACCGGCGCATCCGCAAGATCGATTTCGCGGGGGTGATCACCACCGTCGCCGGGAGCGGGCCCAACGGTCGCGACTCGACGCCGGCCGTGAGCAGCGGTGACGGGGGGCCGGCCGTGGCCGCCACGTTCCGTCTGCCCGGCGATGTGGCTGTCGACGGGGCCGGGAACCTCTACGTCATTGACCTCTGGGACTGCGTGATTCGCAAGGTCGACACGGCCGGAGTCATCTCGACACTCGCGGGGACGAAGACGTGCGGCAGCACGGGCGACGGCGGCCCTGCGGCCGACGCCCAGATCCGGAGCATCTGGGTGACCGCCGACGCGGCAGGCAATGTGTATCTCTCCGGTGAGCCCGGGATACGGCGCATCGACCCGACGGGAACCATCACGACCGTCTACGGCGCTGGGACCCAGGACCCCGGTGATGGTGGCCCTGCCACCGCGGCCCGCCTTTCCGGCGTGCGCAAGCCCGCGACTGACCCGGCGGGCAACCTGGTCTTCGCCGACCGCAGCGGCAGCCGCATCCGCAAGATCGACACTGCGGGCATCATCTCCACCGTCGCGGGCGACGGTACGTATGGTTTCGGCGGCGATGGCGGCCCGGCCATCCAGGCCAGCTTCCGGCAGATCCGCGGGTTGGCGGTGGCGGCCGACGGCACCGTCTACGTCGCCGACATGGACAACAACCGCATCCGTCGCATCGGGCCCGATGGCATCATCTCGACCATCGCCGGCGACGGCACCACCACGGTCGGACTGTACGGGAGCTTCGGCGGCGACGGTGGTCCGGCCGCGAGCGCGCACTTCGCGGGACCGACGAACCTCGTGATGCTCGACGACGGCTCCCTGCTCGTCAGCGATCTGTACAACAGTCGCATCCGCCGGATGGGGCCGGCCGACCTGGTACCCGCCCACCCCGGGCCCGAGGCGATCCCCCTCGGGCTGAGCCGCGCCGACACCCCCCAGCCCACCACCACGACCAGCACCGTCACCAGCACGACCACGACGCCCGAGACGTCGACCACGAGCACCACCTCGACGCCACCGGGCGACCCCGCCGCCATGCCCGCGGTCGTCGAGGCGGTCATGGTGGATCCCACCTTCACGGGCTGAGCGGCCGACGCCATCCGCGGCCCGATGCCTTCCCGTGGTGAGGAGGTGGGGAGCGGAGATCTGGCGATGACAAGGCTGTTGGTGCTGAATTCACCCGGCATTGGGTAAGGGTCCGCGCTGAAATAACTCGCGCCGTGTAGCCTGGGGGCATGGAGGTCCGGGAAGAAGACTTGGTGGTGTTCTTCGCGGCGGTGTTGCCGTTGTTGGATGAGCGGCAACAGCGGTT
>JBBQHT010000088.1:0-16923 GCA_038324235.1 Acidimicrobiales bacterium | reverse complement strand
CCGGCTGAAACCCCGCACCTTCTACGACCTCGTGGTCGAGGTCGCCCTCATCCGCCCGGGCCCCATCCAGGGCGGATCGGTGCACCCGTACATCCGGCGCCGCAACGGCCTCGAGCCGGTCACGTACCTGCACTCGCTGCTCGAGAAGTCGTTGGCCAAAACCCTCGGGGTGCCGCTGTTCCAGGAGCAGCTCATGCAGATGGCGATCGACGTCGCCGGGTTCACGCCGGCCGAGGCCGATCAGCTGCGCCAGGCCATGGGCTCCAAGCGCAGCCGCGAGCGCATGGAGCGGTTGCGCATCCGGCTCTACGAGGGCATGGCCGCCAACGGCATCACGCCCGACGTCGCCGAGCAGATCTACGACAAGCTCGCCGCGTTCGCCAACTACGGCTTCCCCGAGAGCCACTCGGTGAGCTTCGCCTACCTCGTGTACGCCAGTTCGTGGATCAAGCTCTACTACCCGGCCGCGTTCTGCGCGGCGCTGCTCAACGCCCAACCCATGGGCTTCTACTCGGCGCACTCGCTGGCCCAGGACGCGCGCCGCCACGGCGTCACGGTGCGCACGCCCGACATCAACGAGAGCGGCGCCGGCGCCACCCTCGAGTGGTCCGGGTGCCAGGGTGGCCGGGTCGAGACCCGGGAGCGCCACCCCTCGATGGGCAGCACGCGTGCCCAGCCGGCCGGCGGGGCGGTGCCGACGACGATGGCTCGGGGCTCGGCCGGCGAGATGGCCGGGGGTGGCCCCGGGGCAGCGGTGGGCGCCACCGGTGAGTCGGTCGATGCGGCGGCCGCTTACCCGGCCGGCGGGGTCGTGCCGGCCCAGCCGGCGGTCCGTATGGGTCTCGGGTCCGTGCGGGGAGTGGGCCCTGATCTGGCCGACGCCATCGTGGCCGAGCGTCAGCAGCACGGTCTGTACGCCAGCATGGAGGATCTCAAGCGCCGGCTGGCCCTCCGTCCGGCCGGGGGGTTCGAGGTGAAGCTCGATGCCCTCGAGGCGTTGGCGACCGCGGGAGCCTTCGGGTGCTTCGCGTCCCCGGGCGATCGATCCGACCGGCCGCTGGACCGGCGGGGGGCGCTGTGGGGAGCCGGCGCGGTGGCCCAGACCGGCGCCGACCGGTTGCCGGGCATCGTCACCGGGGTCGAGGCGCCGGCGCTGCCGGGCATGAGCCCCTCCGAGCTCGCGGCGGCCGACCTGTGGGCCACGGGCGTCGCGCCCGACGGGCACCCCACCCAGTTCCTCCGCGCCGATCTCGACCGGCTCGGGGTCATCCCGGCGGCAGGGTTGCCGGCGATCGCCGACGGCAGTCGGGTCCTGGTCGGCGGGGTGGTCACCCACCGCCAACGCCCGGCGACCGCGGGCGGCACCACCTTCGTCAACCTCGAGGACGAGACCGGCCTCATCAACGTGATCTGCTCGAAGGGGTGTTGGGCGCGCTACCGCACCGTGGCGCGCTCGTCGCCCGCCCTGCTGGTGCGGGGCCGGCTCGAGAAGGTCGAGACGGTGATCAACATCGTGGCCGACAAGCTCGAGCCCCTCCCCGTCCTCGCGGACCTGCGCTCCCGGGACTTCCGATGAGCGCGCTGGTCCGCACCGACCCCGGAGCCACCGACTCCGGCGCCACCGACTCCGGCGCCACCGACCCCGGAGCCACCGAACCGGGGCGGCCTACACTCGGGGGCATGCGAGCCCTCCTCCTCGAGGTCCCCGAGCGCCTTCTCCACGAACGACGCGCCCAGGGCCTCGACGTCTTCGACGAGGTCTGGGAAGGAGTGCTGCACATGGTCCCGCCCCCCTCGAACTCGCATCAGCGGCTGGAGGCGAACCTGCTCGTTGCGCTCCATCCCCTTGTGCAATCCCGCGGTCTCGAGATCACCACCGACACCGGCGTGTACGACCAGCGATCTCCCGGCGCCGACTACCGCGTGCCCGATCTCGTGGTCACCCGGCCGGAACATCGCACGGCCCGCGGGGTCGAAGGGGGCGCCGAGATGGTCGTCGAGATCCTCTCGCCGCACGACGAGACCTACGACAAGTTCGCGTTCTACGCCGCCCAGCAGGTGCAACGGGTCCTCGTGCTGGACCCGACCACCTGCGTCGCCGAGCTGTACGTCCTGCGCGGCGGCGAGCTGCGCGCCGTGGTCGCCGACGCGGCGGGCGACCTCTACATCGACCTGCTCGACCTCACCCTCGCCACCGTCGCTGCCGGCGACCCCGCCGCGCCGGCCCTGCGCCTGCGTGGCCCCGCCGGCGACACGGTCATCCCGAGCCCACCCGAGCCCGCGTCCCCATCGCCCGCAGCCTGATATCGATTCCGGGCCCTGTCGCCTGATCTCGATGCCGCGGCCCACACCTGTCGTCGCCGCTGCCGTCACGCGTGATCACGGGACTGGCCGTGGTCGCCCGCCGAAAGTCCGGAAAACCGGGCGGTGTCAGGCCGTGATACCCACGCAAACGTCCCCGGCCGCCGGCTCCGGGACTCAACGGGTCAGCGCCCCTCGGCGGCGAGCCAGCTCCGGTGTTGCATGGCGGCTTTGCGGGCCGCCTTGGCGACGATCTTGGTCGGGTGGGTCTGGCCGATGGCTTCGAGCACGAACGGGGTGGCGGGGTTGGATTGGCGCCACAGGCCCTGGATCCGTTCCACCTGCTGGTCGTGGGTGCCGACGGCATCGAGCACCTCGACGAGACCGTCAGGTCCGTGGGTCACCACCATCGTCGCCAGCACGTCCACCAGGACGCGGGGGTCCGGGTCGGCCAGGGTCGTGGCCGGTTCGAGCTCGTGCTCGACGAGCCACACGATCGCCGAGCCGCGGGCGGCGGGGGCATCGAGCAACGAGCGGACCAGGGGCGTGCTGACCGCGACGTCGAGGTCGGCCATCGCGGCCAGCGCGAGGCCCCGCACCGCAGGGTCCTCGGTCTGTCGCGCCGCGTCGGCGAGCTCTCCAGGGGCGTCGGCACCCCGGTGCTCGATCCACGCCTTCAGCTCGCGGGCGAAGCGCACGAAGTCGCCGCCGTCGGGCTCCTCCGCCGCGAGCACCAGCTCCTCGAACGTGAGCTCGGTCAGTTCCGGAGGTCCGACGACGACGAGCGGCTGGTCGTGCTCCTCGATCAGGTAGGTGGTCAGGACCCAACGCCCGGCGGGTGTGGCATCGACCGTGCCGTGCGCCCGCTTGGTGGACCCGTAGCTCAGCACGACGGTCTCGCTCGCCCAGGCCACGAGGCCAGCCTGCTCGAGGGTCTCGATCGCCGTTGCCATCTGGGACTCCACCAGGTCCCGCCGTCGTTCGATCGTCCAGTGCGGGTTGTCCAGCTCGATCTCGTCCTCGAACTCGCCGAAGGCCAGATCGACGATCGAGTCGAACGTGACCGGTTCGCCGTCGCTGACGAGCATCGTGGCGAGGGGGACGAACATGTCGTCGAAGAACGGGGCGAGGGTGCTCCAGACGTAGCGGCCGCCCGCGGTCCGGGCGCTGACCATGCCGACGTCGTCGATCGCGGTCACCAGGCGGGCGAGGTCGGCCAGCGGGTCCCTGCCCATGGCCGTGCCGGCCTTCGTGGCGATGAGCTGACCCTTGGCCTTGCGCACGAACTGGGCCTTCGTGGCCAGCCGCGCGATGAAGCTGAGGCGGGGGAGGTCCGCCGCGCTTCTCGTCTTGAACTGGCGATCGCCGATCCACTCGTCCACGCGGTCGCCGGTCTCGAGCAGGGCGACGAGCTCGCGGGCGTCGGACAGTGTCGGATGACCCTTCTGGGTCAGCTTGCGCCCGGCCCCGAAGAACTCGGCCAGGCGGCTGATTTGGTTGAGCAGCGGGGCGGCGGCGGCCGAGGCCCGCGCCTCGTCCTCGGTCGGCAGGTCGACCGGTATGTCGGGGAAGCCTCCGAACGGCGCCCCGCCGCGCAAGACCTCATCGGTGAGGATCGCCGCGCGCTCGTCGTAGGACAGCGAGTTGAAGGCGTCCATCCACGCCTCGATCGCGCCGGGTTCGTCGAGGTCCACCCCCTCGGCCACCATCTGTTCGACGAGCGCGGCGAGCGGACCAGGGAGACGTGGATCACCAGCCATGCTCCTGAGCATGCCACCCCGACCGCATGCGGACCCACAACGGCTCGCGGTCCGAATCGGCGGACGCTACGCTGCGGCCCGGCGGCGGAGCAGCAAGGGGAACCGGACATGACCATCGACGACCTCCTCGAGATCGAGCAGATCAAGCGGTTGAAGTACCGCTACCTACGGTGCCTCGACCAGAAGCTCTGGGACGACCTGGCCGACGTGTTCACCGTCGATGCCGTCGCGGCGTACAGCGGCGGCGCCTATTCGTTCGACGGGCGGGACGAGATCATGGGCTTCCTGCGCGAAGCGATGGGCGCCGAGACGTTCCTGTCGAGCCACCGCTGCCACCATCCCGAGATCGACATCACGGGGCCGGACACCGCCACCGGGGTGTGGGCCCTCGACGATGTGGTCGTCATGCAGGAGTGGGATCTCACGGTGCGCGGCTCGGCGTTCTACACCGACGAGTACCGCAAGGTCGACGGCGAGTGGAAGATCGCCTCCACCGGCTACAAGCGGATGTACGAGGAGATCCAGCCGCGCAGCAACGTGACCGGCCTGAAGCTCACCGCCAGCTGGTGGGGCACGGGCGGTCGGAGTGAGCTCGGCACCTGAAGGCCCTCACAGCTCGACCCGGATCGTGCGACCCTCGCGCTTTTCGAGTTGGTAGGTCGCGAGGTCGAGCAGCTGGTGGGCCAGGTCGGCCAGAGCCCGCGCCGCCGCGAGCTCCTCACCGACCGCCGGCAGGTTCGGATCGTGGGGGTGGCGTTTGGCCCGGCCGAAACCGGTCAGCTCGTAGTCGCGCAGCAGGATGCGCGCCCGGGCCTCGGTGTGGGTGTCGTCCTCGTCGAACAACATGACCATCTCGGACGTGCGCGTCGTGCGCTCCGGGTCTTCGACGCCGGCCACGCGCAGGTCGATCGTGTGGGCGTGCCGCTCGGTGACGGCGATGATCGCCTCGCCCGATTCGGGGTGCACGATCCGGCAGTCGCTCTGGGGGAACAGGATCGACTGCCCACCCAGATCCCACTGGACCCGGTAGTGCTCCCCCTGGTCGTCAGGGAGGATCTCGAGCACGACGCCCTCCCGGGCGGGCTCGCCGACGTGGTGACCGTCGACGACGACGCGATGACCGATCTGGGCTTGCATGGGTGGCCTCCCCGGAGGTGGGCCCGCACCGCCGCCAAACGGGCGTGTCAGCGTCTCGACCCTACGCCCCGTGGGACCTGAAGGGAAGGGCGGCGGGTGCTGGTCACCCGAAGGGGCGATCCCGGGATCGACCCTCGCCGCAGTTGGCTAACCTTCGCCCGCGACGAACGTCGATCGCCTCGATCTCCCAGCGGATGCCACCACCATGAGCGACACCTCCTCCACCGATCCCACGACGCCGGCCGACGCCGCCCCGGCCGCCGATCTGCCGCCGACCGAGGCGCCGGGGACAGACGCACCGGGGACGGACGCACCCGAGACGGTCACACCGATCGAGGTCGTCGCGGTGGAGACGGCCGTTGCCGAGGCGCCAGTTGCGGAGCCACCGGCCGAGCCGGTGGTCGATGAAACCCCGGCGGAGGCGCCGGTTGCCGAATCACCGGCGGAGGCTCCGGGAGCCGAGGTGTCTGCGGCGTCAGAGCCCGAGATCGCCGAGGCGCCCACCTCGGAGCCAGGTGGGGGACCCGGTGGGCCGGACGCCACGGCACCGGCGGCCGAGCCCCGCCGTGCGCCCGCGGTCAGCGGATCGGCCCCCACCGCATCGGGCGGGAAGGGTCGCCGCGGCGGCCGGTCCAAGCCGAAGGCCGCGTACGACGCGGCGGACTTCGCCAACTTGCCGGTGCCCGACGACCTGCTCAAGTTCAACGCCCTGCTCGATGCCGAGAAGGCGACCAAGGCCCGGGAGAAGAAGGAGCGCAAGGTCGCCGACGATCTGGCCCGCGCGGTCTCCGACGCCGAGAAGGCCAAGGAGGAGGCGGCGGGACGGCTCCGTCGCCTCACCAACAACGCCAAGGCCACGCGTGAGCAGAAGGACGAGGCCGAGCAGGCGTACAAGGATGCGCTCGCCACCGTGGCCGCCGTGAAGGAGGGCCGCCTGCCCGAACCGGCGGAGGCCCCCGCCACCGATGCCGCGGAGGACGTCGAGGCCCCAGTCGCCGATGCAATCAGCGAGACCGCGGGGGCGGGCGACGCCGACGACGAGGCGGGCGAGGCTGCTCCGGCCGCCGACGTCGAGGAAGTCGCCGAGGTCGCCGAAGCCGACGAGCATGGCGAGGCCGATGAGCCGAACGAGGCCGCACCCGCTGCGGTCGCTGCGCCCGAGCCCGCGACCCCCGCCGCCGCGTCGGCTGCGCCCGACGCTCCCGCTGCGCCCGACGCGCCGGCCGAGCCCGACGCGCCGGCCGAGCCGGAAGTGCTCGTGACCGAGGAAGCGCCGGCTACCGTGTCGCACGCGGAGGAGACATCGGCGGCGGCTGGCTCGGAGGCCGCTGCTCCAGAGGACTCTGCCGAGGAGGCGGCGACGCCGGAGCCCGCCGCGACGGTGGAATGAGCTGACGATGCCGCTCGATCTGAACCCCGTGGAGTTGCGTGTCATCGGGTGCCTGATCGAGAAGGAGCGCGCGACGCCCCAGAACTACCCCCTGACGCTCAACTCCCTGCGCCTCGCGTGCAACCAGTCGACCAACCGCGATCCGGTCGTCGACTACGACGACGGCGAGATCGAGGCGGCCCTCATGTCGCTGCGCGAGCAGAAGCTGACCCGCATCGTGCACAGCACGAGCAACCGGGCGGCGAAGTATCGCCAGGTGCTCCACGAGCACCTGCACCTCCGGCCCGACGAGATGGCCGCGCTCGGGGTGCTCCTGCTGCGCGGGCCCCAGACGCTGGGCGAGATCAAGGCGCGCGCGGACCGGCTGCACGACTTCGCCGATCTTGCCGAGGTGCAGGACGCGCTCGAGCGGCTGGCGGCCCACGACGAGGGCCCGCTGGCCGAGCGGCTGGAGCGGAGGCCGGGCCAGAAGGACGCGCGCTACGTGCATCGGCTCGGCGCCGGCGATCCCACCGCGATGCCCGCGGCGGAAGGCGTCTTCAACGAGCCGGGCGCGTTCTCGCCCCAGCCCGCCGCATCGCCGATGGCGATCCGACCCGATACGCCGGCACCCGACACGCCGGCGTCGCCGTCGGGTACGACCGGCGCCCCCGTCACCGCCGCGGTCGCATCGGCCGCCGGAGCCGACCATGCGGCCGTGGCCGCGCTGACCGACGAGGTCGAGCGGCTCCGTGACGAGCTCGAGCAGCTGCGCGCCGAGTTCGAGGTGTTCCGCACGCAGTTCGACTGAGCCCCGCGGCGCGACCTGGTCACGCGCCCGCACGGTTGTGACGGATGCCTCTGCAATCGTCGTCATGCACTCTTGATTGGTTTCATGTTGGCCGATACGGTGCTCGGCGTGTCCCCTCAGCGCCCGCGGGGCTCGATCGCCTTGGTCGAGCGCGCCTTCAAACCCCTCGTCGGACCTCTGCCTGATCGTGCTCGTGCGCGCGTCTGGTCGGCCCTCCTCGCGACGGTCCTCCTGCTCGGTGTCGGTGTCTCGACGGTCGGTTGCCGCTCCGACGCCGAGGCCACCGCGCCCCCGCCGGTGACGCCATCGGCCTCGGTCGGATCGGCCCAATCGAGCTCGCCGGCGGCCACGCAGGCGCCCACGACGGTCGCGGTGCCCACCACAGCGGCAGGTCCCGCGCCGGACGGCAGTGACCTGCACCCTCTGGTGGTGACGCCCGGCGAGTGGACCGACGCCGAGCTGGCGATCATCAACGGGTTCGTCGACGCAGAGGTTGCCGCGGCCGTGGCTGACAGCAAACCCGACGAACGTGATCCAGCGCTTGCCGCAACCCACGTCGACCCCATGCTGGCCCAACGGAGGAAGGTGTTCGAGGCTCACCGAATTCAGGGCAGAGCGTCGAGGCTTCCGACCAACGGATTGTTCAGCATCTGGCCCGAGCGCATCGAAATGGTTGACGCGACAACGGCACGGCTGTGGGTCTGTGAATCCTCAGATGGCCCGCTGTACGAAAAGGCGACCGGGACCATCATTGACGGCCGGGTGACCACAGTTCGCGATCTCGCTGCGTTGGTACTGGTCGACAAGACCTGGAAGCTGAGTGAACGGGTGAACAAGGGTGAGTGGGAAGGAGCGGAACGGTGCCCAGACGAGTAGTAGCTCTAGTGCTCGTTCTTGGTATTGGTGCGCTCACGGCAGAGCCGGCGGTCGGTCGTACCAACACGCCCGATCAGCGAGTCGGAGCCGGCGTTACGGAGGACGGGGCTTCGGTACACGCGGGGGAGAAGTCGCACGTGACGCCTGGGGATGGCGCAGGTCCGGTGCCGACGCGGGTGTCGACCGGCATCGGGGCGGGTGGTCCGGTGCGCCCGGTCTCGTGCACGTGGTACGTCGAGACGATGGCCGGCGGCAGCTTCTTCGCCCTGGGCGACGAGGTCGCGATGGCGATCCCGGAGGGCTACTCGGTGCTGCGGACCTGCACCGACGACGGTGACGGCCACGTGGTCTCCTCGGACCGGATCCCGTGGCCCGGTCACGGGGGTGCGCCGCTCGCGGCGCCGCCGGTGACGGCCACCGAGCTCGCAACGCGGGCAGAGGCCGATCTCGTCCTCCCTGTGCCCGCCCTGCGGACCTGGCCGGCTGCGGGCCGCGCGCTCGTCGGCCTCGAGACCTGGTTCCACCTCGACACGTGGGAGTCGCTGGAGCAGACCGCCGACGCGGGTGGCGTCGCGGCGACCGTCCGGGCGGTGCCGGTGCGGGCGGTGTGGCACCTCCATGAGGCGACGTTGACCTGTGCCGGGCCGGGCTCGGTCTACGACGGATCGAGCGAGCAGACCGATTGCGGGTACACGTTCACGACCTACTCGGGCGAGCAGCCTGACCACACGTTCCCGATGGCGGTCGACGCCGTCTACCACCTCACCTGGACGGCGACGACCGGCGAGACCGGCGACCTCGGTGAGGTCGTGCGCACCACGCCGTTCGCGTTGCGGGTGTGGGAGATGCAGGCCGTCATCAACTGACCGGACACGAGCCGCTGGTCTGGTGGTCGTCGCACCGCAGGCCTGAGGCGCTCGCGCCCGTCGGGGTGCGGCTGGACGTGGATCCGCGGCGTCGCCGGTAGGCTCCGGCCGCAATGATCGCACTTCGCATCGTGGCGTTCGCCGCCGGCTTCTGGCTGCTGCAGGCGGTCGTCCGGTCTGCCATCCGCACGGTGGTCGTCCCGCGGGGTGAGCAGACCCGCCTCACGAACAAGACGTTCCTGCTGATGCGCGGGGTGTACCGGTTCCTCGGCCGCTACCAGCGCAGCACCGAAAACCGCGAGCGGTCCTTCGCCCGCTACGCCCCGACGGCGCTCCTGTTGCTCGCGAGCTTCTGGGCGCTGGGCGTCATCGTCGCGTTCATCCCGATGTACTGGGCCGCCGGCGTGCACGATCTCAAGGAGTGCGTCTACCTCAGCGGCTCGTCCATCACGACCCTTGGGGTGCACGATCCGGTCGGCCCGTTCGAGTCGTTCCTGGCCTTCAGCGAGGCGCTGCTCGGTCTCGGGATTGTGGCGCTGCTCATCAGCTACCTGCCGACCATCTACACGTTGTTCTCGCGACGTGAGTCCGACGTGGTGAAGTTCGACGTGCGCGCCGGAAGCCCGCCCACGGCGCTCGAGATGTTCCAGCGGTACCACCGCATCGGCTGGATCGGGCAGCTCGACGACACCTGGAAGGACTGGGAGCAGTGGTTCGCCGAGCTCGAGGAGAGCCACACGTCGCACCCCGCGCTCGTCTACTTCCGCTCGCAGCGCCTGGGCAGCTCGTGGATCACGTGCGCGGGTGCGGTGCTCGACACGGCCGCCATCTCCGTCGCGGCCCTCGAGCTGCCCGCGCCGCCCCAGGCGGCGGTCACGTTGCGCACCGGGTTCATGGCGTTGCGGTCCATCGCCGGGTTCTTCGGCGCGCCGATCGATCTCGCCCCGAGCGCGTCTGATCCGATCTCGATCTACCGCGAGGAGTTCGATCTGCTGCTCGACGAGCTCGCCAGCGCCGGTCTGCCCCTCAAGCCCGATCGGGACCAGGCGTGGCATGACTTCTCGGGCTGGCGGGTCAACTACGACGCCGCGCTGCTCGCGCTCTGCGCTCTCGTGGACGCCCCCGCCACCCCGTGGTCGGCGGATCGCACCCACCGCTTCCACCCGCCCACGATGCTGCGCCCGCGTTGGCGCATCGATCCCCAGGACATGCCGCGTTCGTTCTGAGCTCAGGCGCCCCGACCCGCTGAACCCACGCGGCCCGGCGCGACGCGCGGATCAGATCGCCGGCGGCACGATCAGCGCGCGGTGCCCGGTGGGGTGGTGAGGGCACTGCCGCCGGGGGCGGTGCCGGTGTTGTTGTCGGTGCCGTCGCCCTTGCCCGTCGTTCCGGTGACGCCGGAGGGGAAGGTGCCGGTCAGCGCGGTCGAGGTGCCGCCGCCTTCGCTGATCTGCTTCTGCAGGGCCGCAAGCGCATCGTTCGGGCTCGTCCCCGCCGGGATCGCGGAAGGCTGATCCAGCGCGAAGAGCGTGAACGTGTAGGTGTGCGCCTTGCTGGCGGGCGGGGGGCACGGGCCGTACCAACCGATCTTGCCGGTCGAGCTGAGCAGCTGGGTGCCGCCGGTCGGGATCTGGCCCCTGGCCACGGACCCGGGGGCCGCCGGCATGCCGGTGACCATCCAGTGCACGAAGCTGTCGGCGTCGTAGTCGACCACCACGAGCGCGAGCTCCTTGGCGTTGGCGGGAACACCGGTCCAGGTGAGGGCAGGGGAGCCGCCGGTGCACGAGTACTCGGTCGGGATCGCGGTGCCGTCCGCGAACGCAGAGGAGCTGAGCGTGAACGTCGAGGCCACGGCCGACGACAGCGGACCGGCCGCGGCGATGGTCGAGGGCACCGATCGGGTGGGGCTGGGTGCCCCGGCGACCACGGGCCGCAGGTCGCGGCCGCTGGTGCCACAGGCGATCGCGGTCGCGCCGACGAGGGCGAGCAGGAGCAGGATGATCGGGCGACGCATGGCGGGCAGGTTAGGAGACGGGGACCCGAAAGGGGCAACGCGGCGCTTCGGGCGGAGCGGAGAACGGTCGCGGAGTGGCGCGGGGGAGCCGAGAAGGGTGGTGGAGGGGCGCCCGTGTAGCCGAGAAGGGTGGTGGAGGGGCGCCCGTGGAGCCGAGAACGGTGGTGGGGTTCGCCGCGGCGGGTCGGCTCGTTCGCGCGATCGGCACCGGGGGCACGTGCGGTGCCGTATGCTTTTCGCACGACCCGCCTGTTGCGGCTCGCCTCACTTCGATGGACGACAAACCTCGCAACCTCCGCACCATGCTCTCGGAAGCGGTCGACACCTCCGAGCTGATGGTCGACCTGGCCTACGCCTCGGTCTACTTCGGCGACCCGGACATGGCCGAGGAGGTGGGTGAGCTCGAAGAGCGCATGAACGACCTCGTGCACGACATGCGGGCCAAGTGCATCATCGCCGCCCGCAGCCCACGAGACGCCGAGGCGATGTCCTCGGTGCTGCAGGTCATCGGCGCGATCGAGCGCATCGGCAACGACGCCGTCAACATCGCCCGGATCGTGACACACCGACTGGGCATCCCGCGGGAGCTCGTCGCAGATCTGTCCGACGCGGAAGAGGTAAGCCACCGCGTGCTCGTGCGGGACGGCTCGCACATGGCCCATCGCCCGCTGAGCGCGCTCGAGCTGCCGGTGGCGACGGGCATGCGCGTCATGGCCATCCGGCGTGATCGCGACTGGATCACCGATGTCGAGGGCGACGTCGTGCTCACCCCGGGCGATGTGCTCTTCCTCGAAGGGCCGCCCGCGGGCATCGCCCGTCTCCGCGAGCTGGCCAATGCACCGCTGTGGGAACCGCCCGTTCCGCCCGAGGACGGCACGTTGTCCGATCTCGACCGGGCCGTCGATGTCCTCGTCGAGATGAAGAACATCTCCGAGGTGGCAGTCGGGCTCGCGTACTCGGCGCTGGTCTTTCGCGATGTCGGCCTCGCCGCCGAGGTCAGGCACCTCGAGGACCGTCTCGACGAGATGAAGGACCGCCTCGAGCTGTGGGTGCTGCGCGCCGGCGCCGAGAACCTCGACCCGGCGCCGCTGCGGGGCCTGTTGCACCTGTCCCAGGCCGCCGAGGACATCGGCGATGCCGCGCAGCAGATGGTCTGGCTGATCGAGCAGCACGAGGCCATCCATCCCATCCTGTCGATCGCCCTGGGCGAGACCGACGAGGTCGTGGTGCGCGTGCCGGTGGCCGAGGGCTCCCGCGCCGATGGGGCGACCCTGGGCGAGCTGCAGCTCAACATCGAGCCGGGCTTCTCGGTGCTCGCGGTCCGCCGCGGCGGGCGTTACTTCTACCGGCCGCGCGGCAACGTGATGCTGGTCGTCGGCGACGAGCTCATCGCGAGCGGCCCCGACGAAGGCCGCGGGATGCTGGCCGAGCTGCTCGGCTGGCGGCTCATCCTCGACGAGGAGGACGGCGGCTACGATCTCGTCCCGCTCGACGGCCCGCCCGACGTGCGCTCGTGGGATGCCAACCGGCTGGGCGACCCCGTCGGCTGAGCAGCCGGTGAACTGCCGCTGGTCCCGGCCAGCACGGTCCGGCCCGGACTCGTGGCCAGCGCGGCGCTCGGGCCGCGCTGATCATCCGGGCCGAGCTGATCATCCGGGCCGAGCTGATCACCCGGTCGCGCTCGACACCGTTCCCGGTAGCTTGACGGGATGGCCGAGCCGCTGTGTCTGTTGACTGTCCACGCCCACCCCGACGACGAAGCCTCGAAGGGGGCGGGCACCGTGGCCCGCTACAAGGACGAAGGCGTCCGCTCGGTGCTGGTCTGCGCCACGGGCGGGGAGGAGGGCGAGGTCCTCAACCCCGCCATGGACCGGCCCGAGGTCCACGAGCACCTGCCCCAGGTGCGTCGTGACGAGCTCGCCCGTTCAGCCAAGATCATCGGGTACGACGAGGTGGTGATGCTGGGCTACCGCGACTCGGGGATGCCCGAGAGCGAGGCCAACGCCCGGCCCGAGGCGTTCGCCAACGCCCCGCTCGACGAGGCCGTGGGACGCTTGGTCGAGATCATCCGCCGGGAGCGGCCCCAGGTCATCGTCACCTACAACGACGATCAGACCGGCTACCCCCATCCGGATCACCTCATGGTGCACGACATCTCGCTGCCGGCCTTCGCCCGCGCCGGCGACCCGGCGTGGTATCCCGAGCTCGGCGATCCGTGGCAGCCGAGCAAGCTGTACTACACGGTCTGGTCCACGGCTCGCATCCGTCAACTGCACGACAAGTTCCTCGAGCTCGGCCTCGAATCGCCCTTCACCGAGGAGTGGTTCCAGCGGCCGTCCCAGGACGATCGCATCACGACCTCGGTCGATGTGGGGCCGTACTACCACGTGCGCCGCGACGCGCTGCTGGCCCACGCCACCCAGGTGGACCCAGAGTCCAAGTTCTGGTTCGGGCTCCCCGACGACGAGGCGGCGACCGTGCACCCCTACGACGACTACGTGCTCGCCCAGACCCACGTCGAGTCCGAGCGGCCCGAGACCGACCTGTTCGCGGGTCTGCGCTGAGCGCTCGGCCTGCCGCACTGGTCGACGAACAAGTCGTGGGCGATCACCGGGGACGGCGCTTGCGGTACTGCCGGAACACGCGGCTCACGGTCGCCCCGTTCTTGGCGTAGAACCGCACCGGCCCGACCCAGCTGATCTCGGTGTGGGGGTACTCGGCGATCATCAGGTCGCGGCAGACCTGGCCGAGCAGCGCGCTGCCCACCCCTGTCGCCCGTCGATCCGGATCGGTGCCCATCGGGCCCAACCAGCCGGCCCGGTTCACCGAGTGGCAGGCGAAGCCGATGACCTCCTCGCGGTCCGCGTCGTCGCCGCGCACCGGCTGGACCGCGTCCCCGGCGTCGATTCCATCGACGTCCCCGGCGTGGCCCCCGTTCCCGTTCCCGGACCCGTCCCCGTCCCCGGACCCGTCCCCGCCGTCGGTCACGCGCCGCCAGGCGGCATGGCAACAGCCGTGCTCGATGGCCCGGTGCGTCTCGGCGATCCACTCGGGCCACTCCCGCACGAGGAGCTCGTCGAGGCGGGCGACGTCCTCATCGGTCACCACGCGACGGATCGTGACGCCCTCGGGGTCGGCCCCGCGGAAGGTGGTCGTCAACGCCATGTTCACGTCGCTGCCTGTCGGGGTGTAGCCCCTCGCCTCCGCGAGGCAGAGCATCTCGGTCGCCGTCGCGTCGACGCCGGGCCACAGGTAGAACGGTGCCGACCCCGACAGGTGCATCTCGGTCGCGCCGTGCGCCCAGGCCCACTCCTCCGCGGCCGCCATGAGCTCGTGACCGAGCCCGGCCCGCCGGGCGTCGGGATGCACCGCGATCACCTTGATGTAGGCGATCCGCAGCTCGTCGGGTGGTTCACCCCAGGACCGGATCACCGCGGCGATCGCGCCCGAGCCGTCCGGGGTCGCGAGCACCGTGCCGAGCTCGCGCCCGCCGGGTGGGGGGTCCTCCCAGCAGCACGCGAGGAGCTCGTCGCCGGAGAGCTCCTAGCCTGGGAGGGCCGCCGCCACAAGCGCGGCGAGGTCCCCCGCGCGCTCTGGTCCCCATTCATCCATGGTCGTCCCTTCGGTGTCGCCGGTCCCGCCGGCTCGGGTGGCCCCGCCTCGCGGACCCGGGGGTTGGCCGGGTGTGGCCGCCCCGGTGTGGCTGGCCCGGGGAGTGGGCCCGCGAGGGTGGGCCGGTGCGGTCGCTGATCGGCGCTGACGGTACTGCGTGTCGCGGTCCGAGCCCCGTTCGCTGTGGTAGACCCGTCGGCCATGCGTCGCTTCCGTCCCGCCATCGTCGTCGCGATGGCGATGATGGCGGCGGCGTCCGGCGCGGCCGGTTGTGGCAGGTCGTCCACGCCGACCGAGCCCACGCTGGGCTCGGTGAACTTCGCGCCGAAGCTCGTCGTCACCATCGATGACCGGGGGCTCAGCTACGCCCGGGGGCCTCGCGAGGATCCCGCGGTCACCACCGATCCACCGTTCGTGCCGAGCGGCTCGGTGCTCGACGTGGTCAACCACGCCGCTCGCGATCGGCGGTTGCAGGGCGGCACGAGCTTCGACACCGGCATCATGCACCCCGGTGAATCCACGACCGTCGTGGTCGTCGGGGGAACCGATGGGAACACGACGATTCCCCTCACCGACCCCGACGACGCCTCGGTCACGGGCTCGCTCTCGGTAGGTCCGAAGCCGGCGACCTGACGCTCGGCGGGCTGCGGTCGGCGGGCTGACGCCGCGGATCAACCGGCCCGCATCGCCTCGCGGAGCTCGCGGAACCCGATCATCTTCACGCCACTCCGACTGATCATGGCGCGCAGGGCGGCGTCGTGGACCATCAGGTGGTGGTCGTCGACCCGGTTCGCCCAATCCGGCGCGAAGGCCCGCAGCTCGGCGGTGTCGGCCGCCGGGTGCACGTACATCTCGGTGACGCCGGGGCGCAGGTCGAACAGCGTCCTTTCGATCACGCGCCGGCTGCCCACGCCGTTGGCGACGAGGACGAAGTGATCCGGGAACAGCACCCCCTCCTCGGTGGCGAGGCGGCGGAACGGGAACCCGACGATGCGCTCGGTGGACGCGCCCGACAGGCGCAGGGGCAGGCCGTAGTCCACGGCGAGCTCCAGGTAGATGTCGAAGAACTCGGGGCGCAGTTGCAGCGTGCCCATGTGCGAGTCGAGGTGGCTGACGTCGAACCCCCAGAGGATGGCCCGTTCGATCTGGGCGCGGCACTCGCGGCGCACCTCGTCGAGGTCGGCGTGGTCCCAGACATCGGTGATGGTGCGGGGCAGACCGCCATCGCCGTCGAGCAGCGAGGGGGCATGGGTGATCGGCCCCCACCGGTACAGGTCGTACTCGCAGTTGAGGGTGAGGTGCACGCCGATGTCCTCGCCGAGGTAGCCGGCGGCCGCGGCCCGGGACCAGGGGCACGGCACCATGAGCGTCGCGCTCGTGGCGACGCCGGTGCGCAGGCTCTCGTACACCCCGACGTTGGCGGCGTGGCACGCGCCGAGGTCGTCGCAGTTGATGATGAGCAAGCGGTCGTCGGCCTGGTAGCCGAGGCGTTCGGCGAGGGTGGTCACGCCGGGAACGCTACCGCTCAGGTCGACGATCCCGGTGGTGGCCGGCTGGAGGGCGGCGGCGGCCCGTCAGCGCCCGCGGGTCTGCTGGTCTCGGAATCGGTGCTGGTTCCGCCGGCCGAGGCGCTCGAGGGCGCCCGCGGCCGCGAGGAACACGCTCGGCGTGATGCCGACGAAGCGGGTCTGCAGGCCTCGGTTGGGTGGGACCGAGGCGACGATCCGTCCAGAGTCGAGCAGGCGCATCGCCGCGTCGGCGACCTCTCCGGGTTGCAGCAGCCGGCGGCCGGTGAACGAGAACGCGGCGGCTGGGTCGTCGAGGCGCTGGTGCAGCATGGGCGACCAGATCCCGTCGGGGCAGAGCACCCCGAACACGATGCCGGTGTCGCGCAGTTCCGCCGCCACGCTGACCGTGTAGGACAGCACGCCTGCTTTGGTGGCGGCGTACACCGCTTCGCCCGGCACGGGTGTCCACGAGGCGAGCGACCCGACGTTGAGGATGTGCCCACCGTGCGCCCGCATCACCCCGGCCGCAGCCCGGGTGCCGTTGATGACCCCCAGCAGGGTCACGCGGATGACGCTCTCGATCTCGGTGTCGGGCTGCGTGTCGGCCGGGCCGGCACCGATCACGCCCGAGTTGTTGATCCAGATCTGCGGCTGCGTGGTGGTGGCGAG
>JBBQHT010000087.1:0-17024 GCA_038324235.1 Acidimicrobiales bacterium | reverse complement strand
ATCTGCAAGGTGGCGAAGGATGAGTCGAACAAGATCGGCCAAGAACTGAGCGCCAAGTACCCGGACCCCAAGGCGGTGCCGGAGGATCAGTACCAAGTGCTCTTGAAGGACGCGGTCACCCGCTTGCTGCCCTTCTACCAGAAGGTGGTGACCGACCTCCGTGCGCTGACGCCTCCCGCCGCCGACGCGGTGGTGGTCGCGAAGGGGGTGGACACGCTCGACCAGGCGGCCAAGGCGATGGAAACCGACCCCAACGCGATCGATTCCCCGGCGATGCTCAGCTACCAGGAGGGCTACGACTACGGCCTGACCGAGTGCTTCACCCCGGCGACGAAGAAGTTCGTGCCGGTGGGCAGCGCCATCCCCTGACCGGCTGGACGGTCTCGTCCCCTTTCCGCCACCCACGGTGGCGGCACCAAGGTCGACGCGGCCGGCCCGGCGCTCTTTGATGCTCCCGTCGGACCCAGGCGGCGGGCGGCCGCAAAGAACGGGATCCGACGTCTCCGTGGGGGGGTCAGTCGTCGGCGTCGACGGCGGCGGCGCAGTCGCCGCAACGGTCGGTGTCGCCTGACGAGCTCCAGGCCAACGCGGGCCAGATCTCGAGGAAGCGGGTCGTGCCGCACGCCGCTCGAGCGGTGTCCGGGTCGACCGCGTGCCAGATGCCGGCCGGTTCCCGAGGGCTCGTCACCGCCGCATCTCGGCCGCGTCGACCGGGTAGGGCGCCATCGGTCGCCGCGATCGTCGACTCTTCGGTTCCTGCCACCCACGTCGTCATGGTCAGAGGGTACGCCGTTGCCGGCGCGCCGGGTTCCGAGCACGTGGGAGACGCATCCATCGCCTTGACAGTTCGATAATGATCGTTATTATGACCACGTGACTGATACGGCCGTCAGCGAGACCGCGCCGGGGCCCGAGTCGGTCCCGCCCCGCCTGCGGCCCGCGGTCGACCCCACGAGTGCCCGCCTGATCCAGGCCGCCACCGAGGTCTTCGCCGAGAAGGGGTACGACGGCGCCGGCGTCGCCGAGATCGCCCGCCGCGCCGGGCTCACCACGGGGGCCATCTACAGCCGGTATGCGGGCAAAGCCGCGCTCCTCGCCGCCGCGATCGAGACGTCGGTCCCCGACGAGTTCGATCAGCTCTTCGCCGAGCACGCGTTCGATGGCCGGGCCAAGGACATCCTCCACACCGTGGGCGCGCACCTCGTGAACCGGCCCGACCACAAGCTGCAGGGCGTGCTGCTCGAGGCCTTCGTAGCCGCCCGCCGCGATCCCGAGGTGGCCACGGTCCTGCGAGCTCAGTTCGAGGATCGCCGCGTCCGCCTGGCGGGGCTGATCGACATGGGCAAGCTGCGCGGGCTCATCGATCCGGACCTCGACACGATGGCGATTGTGCACTTCGCCCACGCCGTAGGTCTCGGGTTCCTGGCCTATGACGCCATCGGCGCCACCCATCCCGACAACGGCCCGTGGGAAGCCCTCATCGAACGGGTGGTCGCCGCGCTCGACCCCCGTGACCCGACGACGGTCTCGAACCTCACCGACCCAGATCTCACCCTCACCGGCTCCTCGCACCCGCCGGTCTGATCGTCGCGACGTCGCACCCGTCGCACACCACCAACCGCCTCACCCACTCATTCACGCAATCACGGAACCTTCAGGAGCACCTTCGCCATGGCAACCGACCAGGAAATTCTCGGACGCGCCAGCGTCAACGACCTCGAGGCCATCATGGCGGTGTCCAACACCGACATCCACGAGGCCATCCACGCGGTGCGCGACAACGCCGACGCCATCTTCACGTGGGACTACGAGAAGGGCGCCCGCCCGGCGCTCAACAAGCTCTACGAGAAGGCCAAGACCGCGCAGTGGAACGGTGAGACCGATCTGGACTGGTCTATCGAGGTCGATCCGACCAAGGTCCTCTCGGCCTTGCAGGGTTCGAACGCCGCCGGCCCGTTCCAGGCCATCGCCGAGATGGACGACTCCCCGTTCAAGAACTGGGGTGACAAGGAGTGGGAGGAGCTGGGCATCGAGTCGATCAACTGGCGCCTCAGCCAGTTCATGCACGGCGAGCAGGGCGCGTTGATCTGCACCGCCAAGATCGTCGAGACCGTGCCGTGGATCGATGCGAAGTACTACGCGTCGACCCAGGTGATGGACGAGGCCCGCCACGTCGAGGTCTTCGCCAAGTACCTCGACACCAAGCTCACGGGCAACTACCCCATCAACGCCCACCTCAAGCTGCTCCTCGACGACATCATCCAGGACAGCCGCTGGGACATGACCTACCTGGGCATGCAGATCATGGTCGAGGGCCTGGCCCTCGCCGCCTTCGGCTTCATGTACCAACTGACCGAGGAGCCGCTGCTCAAGCAGCTCCTGCGCTACGTCATGTCCGACGAGGCCCGCCACGTCGCCTTCGGCGTGCTGTCGCTCAAGGAGTACTACGCCGAGCTCACCGACGCCGAGCTGCGCGAGCGCCAGGAGTTCGCGTTCGAGGCCGCCGTGCGCATGCGGGACCGCTTCCTCCAGCAGGAGGTGTGGGATCGCATGGGCGTCGACAAGCGCAAGATCATGCAGGTGATGCTCGAGCTGCCCGAGGATCAGATGATCTTCCAGCAGATGCTGTTCTCCAAGATCGTCCCGAACTGCAAGAAGCTCGGTCTGCTCGATGCCTCGGGTGGCTGGCTGCGCAAGAAGTTCGAGGAGATCGGCGTGATCCAGTTCGAGGACTGGGCCGATACCGGCGAGGAGTACCTGGAGTTCGACGCCGTCGCCCAGGACCGCGCCGCGGCGGCCGCCGGCTGACGCCGAGATCGGCCCGATCCGGCCGATCACGATCACGGGGCCCGCGGGCCCCGACCTTTCGTCACGGGGGATGACCGACACGACCCACCTCTCTCCGGGTGGGTCGTGTCGCGCCCGACCAGCGGGGTTGACCCGGAATTGGGACCGTTTGTCGGCCTCGGGCCGTCGTTCGGTCTCAATCTCGGGGGTTGACGGGGATTTTTGGGTCGATCCGAGGATTTGAGTAGCCACTACTCAAGAGGTGAGCACCCTCGGCGGTGTCCTATGGCACGTGGACCTCCCCGCAGCTGGGTGGGACGTCCGTCGACCACCGCTCGCCTTGGGAGGAACCCCGTGAAACGCCGTCTGTACACGCTCTTCGGAGTACTCGCCGCCTTGATGGTGGCCATGACCGCGTTCGCGGTCACCTCGTGGGCGGCCGGTCCGCCGGCCTGGACGGTGCCGGCGAACGGCACCCTCAGCACGCACATGAACACGAATCTCCAGCTTTCCGGCGAGTTCACCGTGACCAGCCCACAGGGTGAGGACCTCGCGATCTTCGTCCACGCGAACCACGGATCCTTCAAGTCCACCAGCAACCCCAACAACAACATCTGCCCGCTCGGCGTGATCCCCAACGGCACGTTCTGCTCGTTCTCGGACCCGACGGTGGGCCAGGTCAACTGGAACTTCCGGGGCACGCTGGCCCAGGTCTCCCAGGCCCTGAACAACGTCACCTACATCCCCGAGCTCAACTGGCCGACTCCGGCGAGCGGCACGTTGATCGACAGCGTGCTCATCAGTGCCACCGAGCAGAACATCGCCGTGGGGCTCACCGGCTCGACCAACTTCGAGGTCGAGGTCCTGCCGGCCAACCTGGCGCCCACCTTCGCCACGTTCCCGACGGCGCTCGGTGGACTCGAGACCGACGCCAACCAGAACCGCGACCTGCTCAACCAGATCGATCTCAACGATCCCGATCTGTACACGTGCGACTCGACGACCGACGCCGGCCGCACGGTCCTGTTGACGGCGACCGCCGGCGGCACGTGGACGACGAGCTACTCGTCGGCTTCGTTCCAGGTGGTCGGCAACGGCACCCCGGTGCTGGCGATGACGGGCGACGAGGTCGACCTGAACAACGCCCTCAACTCGACGACCTACCACGTGGTCCCGTTCCTGGCCTATGACGACCCGATCACGGTCCACTACGACGACAACGGCTGTGTCGGCTACCCCGGCCAGCTCGTCGTCGACGGGGCGTTCGTGATGCACGTCAAGCCCCTCGCCGCCAACCACCTCGCGGTGACGGCGCCGGCCACCGCCACGACGGGTGTGCCCTTCGGCGTCACGGTCCAGGCGCTCGATCAGTACGACAATGTCGACCCGCTCTACACCGGCACGGTGCACCTGACCACCAGCGACGGCGCCGGCACGCTGCACGCCGACTCGATGCTCGTCGGCGGCACTGCGGTGCTCAGCGGCAACACGCTCAACACCGTCGGCAACCAGACGATCACCGCCACCGACACGGCCAATGCGTCGATCATGGGGACGAGCGGCACCATCGTCGTGGCCGACCCCCAGGTCGTCACCCACTTCTCGGTGACCGCGCCCGCCACGCGCCAGGCCGGCGTGATCATGTCCGTCGTGGTCACGGCCCTCGACGCCTCCAACGTGATCGTGCCGACCTATGCCGGCACGGTGCACTTCACCTCCACTGACCCCGCCGCCGACATCCCTGCGGATGTGGGTCTGGCCGCGGGCACCGGCAGCTTCCCGCTCGCGATGCACACGGCAGGCAACCAGACCTACACGGCGACCGACACGGTCACCCCATCGATCACGGGCACGACTGCCAACATCCTCATCACCCCGGCGCCCGCCACGCACTTCAGCGTCACGGCCCCGGCCAACGCGGTGAATGGCACCGCGATCACCGTCGGGGTCACCGCCCTCGACCAGTACAACAACGTCGATACCAACTACGCCGGCACGGTGCACTTCACCTCCACCGACGGGGCCGCCGCGCTGCCGGCGAACGCGACCCTCACGATGGGCACCGGCTCGTTCGGGGTCACGCTCAACACCAACGGCAACCAGACCGTCACGGCCACCGACACGGTGACCGCATCGATCAACGGCACCAGCGGCATGATCAACGTGAGCAACGCGCCGCCGCCCCCCGCCACGCACTTCAGCGTCACGGCGCCGGCCAACGCCACCGCCGGCTCGTCGTTCACCGTGAACGTCACGGCGCTGACCGCGGGCAACGCCACGGCGACCGGCTACTCGGGCACCGTGCACTTCTCCTCGACCGACGGTGCCGCGATGCTGCCGGCCGACGCCACCCTGGTGAACGGGGTGGGTTCGTTCTCCGCCACGCTCAACACCGGCGGCAACCAGACCATCACCGCCACCGACACCGTGACGGCGTCGATCAACGGCACCAGCGGCCAGATCAACGTGACGGTCCCGCCCGGCCCGGCCACCCACTTCGCGGTGGTGGCACCGGCGAACGCCACGGCCGGGACCTCGTTCCAGATCACCATCACCGCCCAGGATGCGGCGAACGCGACCGCCACGGGCTACTCGGGCACGGTGCACTTCACCTCGACCGACGGCGCGGCGACGGTTCCGTCTGATGCGACCCTCGTCAACGGCACCGCGAACTTCTCGGTGACGATGCGGACTGTGGGCAGCTGGACGGTCACCGGTACCGACACCGTCACGGCGTCGATCACCGGCACCAGCGGCACGGTCACCGTGGTGGCCGGCGTGGCGACGCACTTCAACGTCACCGCACCTCCGACGGCCACCAACGGCGCACCGGTCAACGTGATCGTCACGGCGCTCGACGCCTTCGGCAACACGGCGACCGGCTATGCCGGCATGGCGCACTTCACCTCGACCGACGGCGCGGCGACGCTGCCCGCCGACACCACGTTGACCAACGGCGTCGGCACCTTCCCGGTCACCTTCGCCACCAACGGCAACCAGACGGTGACCGCCACCGACACGGTCAGCGCGTCGATCAACGGCGTCACCGGCTCGGTCAACGTCAGCGCCGCGCCGCCCACGCCTGCGACCCACTTCCTGGTCTCGGCACCGGGCAACGCCACCGCCGGCGTGGCCTTCAGCGTCACGGTCACGGCGCTCGACGCCGCGAACATGCCCACGACGGGCTACGCGGGGACGGTGCACTTCACCTCGACCGACGCCAACGCGGTCCTGCCCGCCGATGCCACGCTGACCAACGGCGTGGGGGTCTTCTCCGCCACGTTGAAGACGGCGGGCTCCCGCACGATCACCGCGACCGACACGCTCACGTCGTCGATCGCCGACGTGAGCGATCCGATCGACGTGGTGGCGGCCGCCCCGTCGCAGTTCAAGGTGTCCCCGCCCCCGGGTGGGACCGAGACCGGCACGGCGTTCAGCTTCACGGTGACCGTGGTCGACCAGTTCGGCAACACGGTCACGAGCTACTCGGGCACGGTGCACTTCGCGTCGAGCGACCCGAACGCCATCCTGCCGGCCGACGCACCCCTGGTGAACGGCGTGGGCACCTTCCAGGCCACGTTCCTGACGGGCGGCTCGCAGTCGCTCAGCGTCAGCGACTCGCAGGCCGAGCTGTCGGGTGAGAGCACCCCGGTCGTGATCGTGACGACGACCACCACCTCGACGACGTCCACGTCCACCTCCACGTCGACGACGACACCGGGCTCGACCACGTCGACCACGGCGGCGGGCAACGACACGACGACGACGGCCGGCGACGTGATCTTCACCGAAGCCGATCCGGGCGTGTCGAGCACCGGCAGCCTGCCGGTCACCGGCTCGAACGTCGCCGGCATGGCCTGGCTGGGTGGCGTGCTCCTCGCGGGCGGCCTGGTCCTCCTGCTGGCGGTCCGTCGCCGGGCCGCCTGAACCGGGGCAACCCGAACCCGGGCGGCCCACCACGGGCTGACCCGCAGCCGGCGGGTCCCCAACAAGACAGGTGATCGATGACGACCTCCGGCAACGGCGCCGGGGGTCGTCCTCGTTTCCCGGGATGGGATGGGAGGAGAGCGGATCGGTACAGTCACGGGATCTCGCACCCGCCGTGGTGCGCCGTCCCCGGGGAGACCAGCGATGACCCACACCTGCTTCGACGTGACGATGGACGGCAAGGTCGCCCACGTGCAGCTGAACCGGCCCGAGGCCCTCAACTCGATGGTGCGGGCGTTCTGGGTCGAGCTCCCGGCGATCGTGCGCGAGATCGACGACGAGGGCCACGCTCGGGCGATCGTGATCAGCTCCACAGGGAAGCACTTCTGTGCCGGGATGGACCTCGGGGTGTTCGCCGAGGGGGCCGGTGACGCGCCGAAGCAGGAGGGCTTCAGCGACGAGCTGGGTCGGCGCCGGGCCTACTTCCGGCAGGTTGCGATGATGCTGCAGTCCAGCTTCACGGCGCTCGAGCAGGCCCGGATGCCGGTCCTCGCCGCCATCCAGGGTGGCTGCATCGGCGGCGCGGTCGACATGGTCACCGCGTGCGACATGCGCTACGCCTCGGCCGATGCCTTCTTCTGCGTGCAGGAGATCAACATCGGCATGACCGCCGACGTCGGCACGCTCCAGCGGCTCCCGAAGCTCATCCCTGAGGGTGTCGCCCGCGAGATGGCGTACCGCGGCAACCGCCTGCCGGCCGCCCGGGCGCACCAGATCGGCCTGGTCAACGAGGTGTTCGACGACCACGAGTCGCTGGTGGGTGGCGTGCTCGACATCGCCCACGAGATCGCCGGCAAGAGCCCGCTCGCGGTCTGGGGGTCCAAGGAGATGCTCAACTACTCGCGCGATCACTCCGTGGCGGACGGCCTCAACTTCATCGCCACCTGGCAGACCGGCATGTTCCAGCCCCAGGACATGATCGAGAGCATGGGCGCCAAGGCCGACAAGCGCGACGCCGACTTCGACGATCTGCTGCCCAACCCCAAGACGTTCTGATCAGGCGCCGAACTCGGCTTCGTCCATCGGTGGGAGGTAGTCGTACTCGAGGTCGCCGACCTTCACGAGGGTGGAGCTGATCCAGCCACCCATGGCGCTGAAGTGGTCGTCGAGTATCGAGCCGTCGGCCAGCGTGGCCTCGTCGAGCTCGTACGAGCCCTCGTAGGACACCTCGATCGCGTACTCGGGATCTTCGAGGTCCTCGGTGGCGTAGAGGGTCTCGACCGTCGGGCCGGAGCGTTCGAGCGGCTCGGTCCCGATCAGCGGGCTGCGCTCGGGGAGGACCGCGAGCAGCAACGTGGGATCCGGGCTGGACTTCAGGCGTTGGACGCGCAGGACGATCTCGATCTCGAACCGGGGCCCCTCGTCGAACGGCTCGCCGATGTACCACGAGCGGTACGCGCTCTGCGCCCACGTGGGCCACTCGAAGGTGATGTCAGCCTGCGCCCGGGGCGGGAGGCCTTCGCCGGGCAGGCCGTAGCTGGTCTCCCACGTCATGTCGCCGAGCAGGACGTCGACCTGAAAGCGCTCCTCGAACGCCTGGCGCTCGAGCAACGCGTTCTCGAAGGCGTCGCGCAAGGCGCCGATGGCATCGGTGAACACGTGATCGAGCATGGGACCGGCAGGCTAACGCGAGTTCAAACCGCGGCGGGCCCCGGCGACATGAATGCCGTCGCGACCGTCATGCCGACCTGCTTGTGGCGCAGGGTGCCGATCCGCCGTCCGGGCTGCACCGCGTCCTTCGTCTCGCCCAGTGCGTCTCCGAGCAGGGCGGCGGTCGCATCCAGGTCGTCGACGGTGAAGGCGAGGCCGAAGAAGCCGGCGGCCGCTTCTCCGCTGGGCGTCGCCGGGCCGATGAGCTCGATGATGACCTCCCCGGCGCGGAAGAAGGTCTGCAGGAAGGGCGCGCCGTAGGTGTCGGTCTCGCGGGTGCGCCGCGCCGCCAGGCCGATCCGCTCGAACGCGTCGGTCGTGCGCGGCTGATCGGGCGTGGCCACGACGACATGGTCGATCTGCACCACCCCGTTGGGATGCACGGCAGGGGTCGGGGCCGGCACCTCGGACACGGTGGTCGGGATGCCGTCGATGCTCGTGCCGATCCCGCCGTAGGCGTCATGATCGAGCAGCGCCGGGTCGACGCCGCGCAGGCTCCACGACAGGATCCTCTTGCCCTGGCCCCGACCCACGAGACGGACCCGAACCTGCCCGACGCGGCAGAGGCCCTCGGGGTCGACGGTGAACCCGGCGCGGGGCCACGAGTCGGGGTCGTCGGCCACCAGGATCTCGTCGAGCGTGATCATCCCGGCACCCTATCCGCAGGCGACGCGGGCGCCGCGGGGTCCTCGCGCGTCGGTGCCTCACCGGTTGTCGCGGGTCAGTAGAACACGGAGCGGGTGCGGTGCCGGGAGACCGCCTTGTACCGCGCCGCCCGGCCCCGGCCCCACAGCAGGGCGTCCAGATCGCTCGAGCGCTCGAACACCCCGGCGGCCGCCAGCTCGCCGCGCAGGAGCTCGACGGCGTGCACGCCACCGGCGCGGATCTCGACCTCTGCAGGCGACCCGGCGGGAACGGGGACCCCAGCATCGATCTGGGCGGAGAGCGAGGGATCGAGGTGCAGGATCCCGTCGATCCGCAGGACGTGGGGCACCAGGTTGTCGGCGAACGCCGTGAGCCGGTCGAGGTCGTCGAAGCGCCCGAGGCCCTGCCCGGAGAACGCCCGGTCGAGGTCGGCGGCGGCCAGCTGCGCCCGCTTGTAGAAGGGCACGGCCGTGCCCGCGTACTGCTGCACGTCGCGGAAGAAGGACAGGCGCGCCAGCACGGCGACCAAACGCTCGGCCGAGTACTGCGCCGCGCGGACGAGCGCGGCGAACGAGCCACCGAAGTCGTCGGCGACGAGGGAGCCCAGATCGTGCAACGCCTGCGCGAAGAGCGCCATGAGCTCGGCCACCGCGGCGTCGTGGGTCGGCTGGTCGAACAGGCCGTGGGCGTCGGCCGCGGTCACCCCGACCAGGCGGGCGGACGTGATCGGCTCCGCCGCCGCCCAGTCGCGCACGGCGGCGGCCATCGTCACGGCGCCCGAGCAGCCCGGCCGCTTGCGGACGTGGTCGTGGTAGCCGGAACCGAAGTTGACGGTGGCCAGGGTGAGCACGAGGGCGGCGGTGGCCTCCTCCGCGGCGGTGCGCCCGGCTCGGTCCCCCGGCTGGCCCGCCACGGACCACGGGTCCCCGACGACGGCCACGCTCCCCGGGTCGGTCCCGTCCGGCGTCTCCGGGGGCGCAGCGGTCCCATGCGGCTCACCCGATGGGCGCGCGGCTCCGACCATCCCCGCGTCGAGGAGGGCCGCGGCGTACGGGCGGATCGCGGCGGGGTCGATCCGCACCAGGGTCGCCGCTTCGCTCACCTCGCGACAGCGCCGCCGTATCTCGTCGAGCACGCCTTTACCCCCGGCACCGGCACCGGCACCGGCCTCGGGCTGCGGGGCGCCACGGCGCCGGGCTGGATCGGGGCCGGTCGCGGGGCTGGCAGCGGCCCCGGGGTGGGCCTCGGCGTCGGCGGGGGGTGGCATCTCGGGCAGACTGTACGGCCGTGATGGAGCCAGGGGGGCGACAGGTGGGACCGGGGCGCGCCGATCCCGCGATCGATCCCGCGATCGATCTGGCGATCGATCGGGTGGTCGGGGCGGCCCGCGCCTGGATCGCCGCGGACCCCGACCCGGAGACGCAGGCCGAGCTCACGGCGTTGGTCGACGCGGTGGCGGCTGGTGATGGCGCCGCCGCGGCCGAGTTGGCGGACCGCTTCGCGGGGCGGGTGTCGTTCGGCACGGCCGGGCTGCGCGCTGAGATGGGAGCCGGCCCGCGCCGGATGAACCGGGTGGTCGTGCGCGACGCCGCGGCCGGGCTCAGCCGGTGGTTGCCGGCCGGGGCGACGGTCGTCATCGGGTTCGACGCGCGGCACCACTCCGCCGAGTTCGCGTCGGACACGGCCCGGGTGGTGGCGGCGGCCGGCGGCCGGGCGCTGCTGTTCCCCCAGATCGTGCCGACCCCGGTCCTCGCCTTCGCCGTCCGCCATCTCGGCGCCGATGCCGGGGTGATGTGCACCGCCAGTCACAATCCCGCACGGGACAACGGGTACAAGGTGTACCTCGGCGACGGCGCCCAGATCATCCCGCCGGTCGACCGCGAGATCGCCGCCGCCATCGACGAGATCGTCGCTGAGGGCCCTCCTGCGCTCGCCGCCCCGGGCGATCCGCGGATCGAGCGACTCGACGACCGCGTGATCGAGGCGTACCTGGATCACGCGGCCCGCCTCTTCCGCCCGGCGGGTCCGGGTGAGGGCACCGACCTCAAGATCATCTACACCCCGCTGCACGGGGTGGGCGCGCCGGTGGCCCTCGAGGTGTTCAGGCGCTGCGGCTTCCGGTCGGTGCAGATCGTCGCCCGCCAAGCGGATCCCGACCCGGACTTCGCCACCGTGCCGTTCCCGAACCCCGAAGAACCAGGGGTCCTCGATCTGGCGATCGCCGCGGCGGTCGATGCCGATGCCGATGTGGTCATCGCGCACGACCCGGATGCGGACCGCCTCGGCGTCGCCGTGCCCGACCGCGGCGCGGGTGCGGGCGCCGGCGCCGGCGCCGGCGCCCCGACCGTCCTGACCGGCAACGAGATCGGGGCCCTCCTCGGCGAGCACCTCCTCGACCGCTCCACCGGGCCTGGTCGGTTGGTGGTGTCCACCTTCGTCTCCTCCCGGTTGCTCGCCCGCATCGCCGAGCACCACGGCGCCCGCCATGTCGAGGTGTTGACCGGGTGCAAGTGGGTGGTGCGGCCCGGACTCGAGCACCCCGAGCTGGACTTCGTTTTCGGCTTCGAGGAAGCGCTCGGCTTCGTGGTCGACCCGTACCTGCGGGACAAGGACGGCATCACCGCGGCTGTCGCGTTCGTGGATCTCGTTGCGTCGCTCCGAGCCACGGGGCGCTCGGTGGGAGACCAACTCGAGCTCCTCGCCCGCCGTCACGGTCACCACGCCACCCGCTCGTGGTCCGTGCGCCACGAGGGCCCGGGTGGCTCAGACGTCATGCGGGCGATCCTCGACCGCTGGCGCCAGGAGCCGCCGGCCCATGTCGGCGATCTCGCCGTCACCGCGGTACAGGACCTCGCCGCCGGGGGAGTGCTCCCGCCCACCGACGCACTGGTCGTGCTGCTCGAGGGCGCGGGCCGTCTGGTCCTGCGTCCCAGCGGCACCGAACCGAAGGTCAAGCTGTACGCCGAGATCGTCGGGCCCGTCGGTGCCGGTCCCCAGGGCTGGACCGCGGCCCAGCAGGAGGCCGCGCGAGCGCTCGACGACCTCCAGGCGGCGGTGGCGGTCGCGCTCGGTCTGGGATCGCCTGAGTAGGGCCACCGCCTCGGGGACCCGACTGCGACACGCTTCCATGTTGGTTCGGCGCGAGCGGTCTGGCCTGGCGGGCGGCCGCGTGGTGAACTGGCGGATCGAGTCGCCGCTCGTTCGCGCTCGATCCCGGCATCCTCGGGGTTCGCGGTGGGGCACGCGAGGATGAAGGTTCCCAGGTTCGCTTCGAACCGCTGATCACCCAGGTGGCGGCCCCGCCGTACCTGAAACCCCCCCCTGCTGTAGATGCTCTTTCCCACCGTCGACTTCGCCGTGTTCTTCGTGATCGTGTTCACGGGCAGCTGGATGCTGCGCCCGTACGCGAAGGCGTGGCGGTGGTTCCTGCTCGCCGCGAGCTGCGTGTTCTACCTGGATCCGTTCAATCCGGTGGCCACCGACGGGTCGAGGTTCTTCACCTTCAACCCGGTGGTCGTGCTGCTCACGCTCGGGGCGGGCCTGGCGACCGCGGCGGTGCTCAAGATCGGCTTCGGCACGGTCGGCGGGCGGTCGCCGGCCGACCGGGCGCAGGCCGAGGCGCTGGCGGAGGCGGGCGAGGTGCTCAGCGTCGCGAGCCCGCGGGCGGGGGCGAGTCGGCGGGTCGCCGCGGGCCCAAATCCTGTCGGCCCGGACGACCCCGCGACCGACCCCGACCGCCTTCGCGATGATCCCGACCTCGAGGGCGAGCTCGCCCGCGATCTCGAGCGTGACCCGGCCGATCTCGGCGCCGGCGATGACGCGGCGCGCGAGCGCGCCCTCGCCCCGATCGTGCCTTCCACGCCGGCCGCGTGCTTCTGGGTCCCGCTGGTCGTGGTGGCCGGGCTGTTCGCCGGCAACGTCGTCGTCAACAACGCCTACCCCGAACGACCCGATCAGAGCTCCCGCTTCCTGTTCCTGCTGCTCGGTGTGGCCTTCGCCAACCAGGCGTTCGCCCAGTCGGTCTTCGCGGCACTCGGTCCGCACCGGGAACGGACCGCGGCCAGTCGGTGGCTCGTTCGCATCGCCGTCGCGTTCGACCTGTTCGTGCTGGGCTACTTCAAGTACACGAACTGGTTCCTCGACGTCTTCTCCACCATCGCCGAGAAGTTCGGCCTGGCCCTGCCGCTGAACATCATCCTGCCGATCGCCATCTCGTTCTTCACCTTCCAGGCGATCAGCTACGTCGTCGACGTGGGGCGCGGCGAGCTCCGGCCGATCCCGCTGCTCGACTTCACCGTCTACCTGACCTTCTTCGCCCATGTCGTGGCCGGGCCGATCGTGCGGGTCAAGGAGTTCGCGCCGCAGCTCAACGCCCGACCCGACCCGCGCTTCGTCCAGTCCGCGGAGGCCTTCGAGCTGATCTTCCGGGGTCTGTTCAAGAAGGTCGTCATCTCGAGCTTCATGGCGGCCCAGATCGTGGATCCGGTCTTCGCGGCGCCGGGGGCCTTCGATCGCACGGCCGTGCTCTTCGCCATCCTCGGTTACGCGGTCCAGATCTACGCCGACTTCAGCGGCTACACCGACATCGCGATCGGCGTCGCGCTGCTGCTCGGCATCCGCTTCCCCCAGAACTTCGATGCGCCCTACCGGTCGCTGTCGCTGCAGGACTTCTGGCGGCGCTGGCACATGACGTTGTCCCGGTGGTTGCGGGACTACCTCTACATCCCGCTCGGCGGCAACCGGGTCGGGTACGTGCGGACCTACGTGAACCTCTTCCTCACGATGCTGCTCGGCGGCCTGTGGCACGGGGCCAACTGGACCTTTCTCATCTGGGGTGCGATCCACGGTGTCGGCCTCGGTCTCGAGCGCTTCGTCAAGGAACGCTGGAGTGGATCCCACGGCGTGCCCCGAGTTGTCGTCGGCGTGCTGCAGTGGATCCTGACCTTCAGCATCGTGTGCGGGGCGTGGGTGTTCTTCCGGGCCACGTCGATACCGAACGCGCTCGAGATGTTCAGCCAGCTCCTGCACGGCTCGACCAACCTGGGCGGCACGAGCCGGGTCACCTGGGTGCTCGTGACCGTCATCGTCTTGATGATCGCCTCGCAGTTCGTCCCGCCGAAGATCCCCGAGCGGATCAGCATCGTGTTCGCCAACACGCCGCCCATCCTCCAGGTGCTCTGCGCCGCCGCGGGCCTGGCGCTGATCAACGTCCTCGGTCCCGAGGGCATCGCCCCCTTCATCTACTTCCAGTTCTGATGCGGGATCCCTCGTTGCGCCGCCGCCCCGCCCCGACCCGGTCCACCTGGTCCGGGGGCGCGCCCGGCCGCGGTGAGTCCGCCGGTACGGTGGGCGAGCCATGACGTCGACCGACCGAACCCGCGCCGAGCGACCTCGCCCCGCCGCGCCCGGCCCCACCGGCCAGGCGCAAGGCGCCGGCGCGCCCGCCGCCGGGAAGCGGAGGCCCGCACCGGCGGGAGGACCCCCGGCCCCGCCGCGACCCCAGGACCTCCCTGATTACGTCGAGGCGCCGCTCGGGGACTCGTCGTGGACGGCGTTCTTCAAGCCGGTGCGCTCCTCGAAGGCGGGCACCATGCCCGCCGGCATGGTGCTGGTCGTCGTGGTGGCCGCGTTGCTCGTGGCGATGTTCGTGAGCGCCGACTCCATCAACCGCAAGGCGTCGAGCCGGCGCAACAACTCGGACCTGCGCAAGACCACGGCCAACGCAGTGGCCTCGGTCAGCGAGGCCCTGAAGCTCGACCTGCCGGCCAAGTCCGTCGACGACGCGGTCGCGCCCTACATCGGGCACGAGCGCAAGACCGACAACGTCAGCTCGGATGACATCGTCGCCCAGCGCCGAGCCCGCGAAGCGGCGGCCGGCGAGACCGCCGCGCCCGCACCGGCTTCCACCACGCCACCGACCACGGGCGCCGGCGGTGTCGCGCCGGCATCGTCCGCGCCACCCAGCACCGCGCCGGACCTGCGCCCGAAGCTCCCGGCACCGACGCCCGACAAGCCGCTGAAGCTCTGGGTGGGCGGGGATTCGATCGCCTACGAGCCGGGAATCGCGATGACCAACATCGCGGCGAAGACCAAGCTCTTCAACGTCACCGTGGACTCCCGGGCGTCGACCGGCCTGACCCGTCCTGACTTCTTCAACTGGCCGCAGTACCTCGATCGCGACATCGTGCCGATCGGCGGCGGCGCCGGCCTGAACCCGGACGTGATGATCATCATGTTCGGCGGCAACGACGCACAGGGGATCCCGATGCCACCCCCGGTCGGGGGCTACCTGCTGGGGACGCCGGAATGGCAGAAGGAGTACCGCCAGCGGGTCGGCGACACGATGGATCTGCTCAAGAGCACCAAGAACGATCGTCTCGTGATGTGGATCGGCGCCCCCATCATGAGCTCGAAGTCGGTGCAGCACCTCGACCAGCTCAACTACATCTACTACACCGAGGCGAAGAAGCGACCGTGGGTCGTGTTCCTCGACAGCTGGTCCTACTTCACGGACCCTGCGGGTGTGTACAACCGCACCCTCACCGGCGCCGATGGTCAACCGCACGTGGTCCGCGCCAAGGACGACGTGCACCTCAACAACCTCGGGGGCGACTGGCTGGCCGCCGAAGCCCTGGCCAAGCTCGGCCAGAGCATCGATCTGTCTGCCGCGCCGTTCACCCCGGATCCGGACAAGGCGCCGCCGCCCGACATCGTCGAACGCGCCGAGGTCCCTCCCGGTGACGGCCAGGTCCCCGACGCCTGACCGACGAACCCCGCGTTCTCGGCTATGTGATGGCCCCTGTCCGGGGGCAGGCCACGCGTTCTCGGCTATGTGGGCGCCCGTGTCCGGGGGCAGGCCACGCGTTCTCGGCTATGTGAGGCCCCTGTTCGGGGCGGACCACGCGTTCTGGGCTATGTGATGGCCCCTGTTCGGGGCGGACCACGCGTTCTCGGCTACGCGGTGGCCCCTGACCGGGGCCGGACCACGCGTTCTCGGCTCTGTGGTGGCCCCTGTGCGGGGCGGACCACGCGTTCTCGGCGACGCGGTGGCCCTTGTTCAGGCGGACGGCGGTGCTCAGGGAGCGGTTGGTCGGCGGCGGCGGGTCCGCCTCGTGAGCTCGGCGCCGCCGGCGATGAGGAGCAGCCCGAGCAGCCCGGCGCGGCGCGGGTCGTCTCCGGTCAGCGGCAGCGTCGTGGCCGCGGCCGGCGAGACCGGGGGTGGCCCACTGTCGCCCGCGGCCGCCGCCGGCGTCGCGGCGACGGGTGACTCGGCCGCGGCCGCCGGTGGTCCCGGGCCGACGTAGGCCACGATCTCGCCGGTGAGGTGGGGCTTGGTCAGGGGCCTGATGAAGATGAGCGACCCGAACGCGCCGATCGTGGCGATCTCCTCGTTCGGGCCACCCGGATCGAGCACCACCTGATCGCCCACGGCGTACCAGTCGCCGGCCATGTTCTGCCCGGCCTGGGACGAGATCTCGACGCGGATGTCCCCGGGTCGGGTGTCGCCGAGCACCTGCGTCTGCGGCGCCACCGCAAGGTCCCAGGTCGACGCGGCGGCCTCCGCCACCGGGTCGAGGCGCCAACCGGTCGTCGGGGTCCACGTCTCGAGATGGCCGCTGACGTTGATGCGGATGACTCGGGCGGACTTCGCGTTCCGGATCACCGGGGCAGGCACGTCGACGGCGTTCGTCTGGTGCAGGAAGTACCGCAGCAGCGCCGCCGGCCACAGCGCGGGGGACACGGGGGCGGTGAGCGCCTTGACGAACTCGTGGCCGACGCCGATCGGATCGACCGCCGCCGGGGCCCCCACCCACGCGATGTAGGCCCGGTTGGACGCCGTATCGAAGCGGGTCTTGAACGGGTCGATCTTCACCGCGTACGCCTCCCCGTTGACCATCTGGATCAGCGGGGCACCCTCGACGGTGGTGCCGGGGATCTGGGTCATGTACTTGGAG
>JBBQHT010000086.1:0-17096 GCA_038324235.1 Acidimicrobiales bacterium | reverse complement strand
CCTCGGCGCGGCTTTCGGTGTCGGGGTGTCGGCCCGGGACGTGCGGGTAGGCAACCGCGAGCCACCCGCCGAGGTGGCTGATCAACGATGCACCGATTTCGATCGGTGCGACCGTGTGCTCGTCGAGCGCGGCCAGATCTCTGACCAGACCCGTTCGGGTCTCGAACTCGCCGAGATCGACCAGGTGGGCGTCGGTGAGCTTGACCACCAGCGGCTCATCGGCACGGCGGGCCAGCACGACTCGTGACTGGTGTCCGCCGTGGAGCTCCTCGACGAAGGTCAGGCCCATCAGCGCCAACACTTCGCGGGCGGGTGGCACGAGTGCTCCTGCATCATCCTCCGCGTGGCCCGGCATGCCGCCCAGGGTGCCACGGATGGCCACACGGACAAACGAAGCTCGCACCACGCCCCGCGTAAGGCGCGGGACTGAAGTCGGCGCGCCTCGAAGCCTCCGATTCGCCACGTCACGCTCCCGGCGGTCGGCCCGTTTGCGGGACGGGGTTCAGGGACGCGTTCGCGGCACGATATGCCCGCCTTCCGACACGGGTACTCGGCGGAGCTCCCACGATTCGGGCAACGCTGCGGCAGACCACTTCCGCTGGTCCTGGTCATCTGATAATCTGATTCCATGCCTGAAGTCACTGCGACCGACGCAGCCCGCAACTTCGCCGACCTTCTCGATGCTGTCGAACACCGCGGCGAGCACTTCACGATCGTCCGCCGCGGCAAGACCGTCGCACAGCTCGAGCCGATGAGCGGCGGTCGAGGTGCTGACGTGAAAGCGCTCCTGCGACGCCACCGTCGGGACACGGACTGGGCGAACGATCTCGAAGCCGTTCGCGGACTGCTCGAGATCGATGAGCGCACGTGAGCCGACTCCTGTTCGATACCACGTTTCTCATCGACGCCGAGCGATCCGATGATGATCTCGACGACGCCATCGATGACAACGACGACGTGGCCATCGCCGCGGTCACCGTTGCCGAACTCCGAGTGGGTGCCTTGCTCGCAACGCGCCGGCACCGGGCCGCGCGAACCGCGTACATCGAAGATGTGATCGCCACCATCCCGATTCTCGACTACGACGTCGAAGTCGCCGAAGCCCATGCGGAACTCCTCGTGGCAGTTCGGCAGCAAGGCAAGCCACGAGGCGCGCACGACCTGATCATCGCTGCGACAGCGAAGGCCTCAGACCGCCATATCGTCAGTGCGGATCCCACCGCGTTCCGAAACCTCCCGGGCGTCGAAACGTCGAACCACCGGTGATTCCAGAGGCGCCCGCACACCCGGCGATCGGAGACGCTGGCGGACGGTCTGCGTCTGGCATATCGCCTGCGTGATCGGGGACACCTTCAACGCGAAACCCACGCCGCTGAGGCCGACTACCGAGAGTCAGCGGCGTGTGAGCCACGTGGGGAGTGCCTCACGTCGGTTGATCCATTCGGGTGGGATCGCGGCCCGGCCGACTCGGGCGGCCACGATGGCGCCAACGATGGCCGCGATCGTGTCGACGTCGCCGCCGCCCTGGATGGTGTCCCAGACCGCGACTTCGAAGTCGTCGAGGGCGCGACTGGCGGCCCACACCACGAACGGCACCGTGTCCGCCGCAGGTGCGCGCCGAACCGGGTCAACTCCAAACCAGCGGTCGCGGGCGCTGGCGCTGGCGCGCGTTCCGGACAATTGATGCTGACCGCGCTGCGCCTGGGATGATGAAGCGCATGAACGATGACGCTGACATCGAGCGAGCACCGATCTGCCCTTCTTGCGGCGTCACGGCGCTCCCCGCCGAGACCTCGAACGTCATCGACTCCGCCTTCGTGTGCGAGAACCCCGACTGCGATGCTTTCGGCGACGTCGTCGAGCCCTAGATGCGCATGATGATCGCGCGAGGTGACGCGGCCTCGTTCCGGCGTTCCCCGTTCGCACGGCGTGCTTCTGCCCGGATGTTCGGGGACACGACCCGGGCGGGCCCAGGCCCGCTGTCGATGCTCATCTCGGGCGTTGGCCACGCTTGGCGGGGTTCATGCCATGAAGTGCGCGCTCACGAGTTGCGCGATCCGATGCCACTCGCGCTGAGTTGGGAGATGACCCATGCCCTCGATGACTTGGAGATTGCTTCCGTCGATTCCTGCGGCGAATGACCGGGCGTGACGCAGTGGAAGTACCCGGTCGGCAGTCCCGTGGATCACGAGGGCAGGGGTCGAGAACCGGTCGAGCTGATCAAGCCCAGGCCAGCCGAACCGGAACGACGCCGCCATGTGACGCTGCCCGGCGTCCGGCCGTGCCGGCGACCGGCGCGCACTCCGGACGAGCTCCGAGTCCAACCAGTCCCGGTCTTCGTCATCTGGCGAGCCCATCAACGCAAGGAGCATCTCGGCAGGAGTACCGCCCTGCAATGGTGCGAAGAAGTCCGGGCCCATACCGCCCTCCGGATCCGGGCTCATCGCCGCGATGAAGGCCGACGACAGCACCCGATCGGGAAACCGGCTGACGAGATCGACCGTCACCATGCCTCCCATCGAGACCGCAACGGTGTGAGCGCGATCAACGTCGGCTGCGCCGAGCACAGCAACGACATCGTCGGCGAGGGTGGACAACGTGTACTCATCCCCACCGTCGCCTGACAAGCCGGTGTCGCGCGGGTCCATACGGACGACGGACAAGCCTGCTCTCACCAACCGATCAACCAAGATCGAGGGAAACAGATCGGAAGAATCGCCCCGACCCGGCAGGAGCACAACTGGCGGGCCCGCACCAATCCGCTCCCACCAAAGCATCACGCCGTCAGCGGCTCGTGTGAACACGCCCAAGTCTCGCATCTGCCGCCGGGACAGACTGCTCCTCCCGAGAGGATGACGGGGTGAGCTCCCAGCTGGGAGACCAGGCGACAGGAATCCTGGTCGATGTGAATTTGTTCGGCGTGTTCCGGCGGGTCCCACTCCCGGCGTTGGGCCCGCTCGCAATCGTCGCGCATAGGGGACGTCGCGGATCCGGTGAGAGGCGCCGTCGTCGGCGCCGATCGGGTGAAGAACCGCCCGTGACAGCGGTGGGCCCGACATGATCATTCCGGGCGATGCGATGCCGCCCGATGACGGTCAGCAGAGATATGCGACCGTGCGCGCCGAGCCGGCGAAACCGACTACGACCAGACGATCGAACACGACATCCGCGCGGACCTTGCCATCGGAACGATCGACCGACTCCTCGATCTTGGGTAGGAACGGGTCGATCACCTTCGGCCGCTCGACCGGCTCACCGGGCACCGGCAGTTCGCCCCGGTCGCGTCTCGCGACCCAGGCGGCGACGGTGTGATGCGAGCACCCCGCCAACTCGGCGGCATCTCGGTAGCTGCGCGTCAGATCGAATGCTTCAAGAATCTCCATGACTTCCTCGTAAGACTTCACGTGCTCCTCCTGGTCGACGGTCTGGTCAGCACCGACCAGTCGACACAGGAGGGGCACCCACCAGGCGGACCCCGGCAGGCGACGGACATCAACAAGGGCAGAACCACTGGCCGCCAGCGGGCAGTTCTGATGGCCACGCCCGGGCAGCTACTTGGCCGCCTCCGGGCAGGATCTCATGGCCGCCAACATGGGGCACCACATCGTCGAAATCTTCCGCGATAGACCGCTGCGCTGGTTCGTGCCGCGGAAAGCAGCGCAGCAGCGAGGCACAGGCGAGTTGCGCTCGGAGGCCAGATGAAGCTCGGGTCGAGCTGCAGCATCATCGCCGCGGCATCACCTGTACTTGCTTGCTGACCGAGGTGAGCTCGATGGTGGGCACCATCCCATGTCGTGGCTCGGCCCCTCGTCTGTCGGGGTGTATTGGCGACTGCTCCGAGACCACCGATGGCATGCTGGCGCACGATGAGCTTCATGGTGGTGCGGGTACCGAACTCGTCGAGGCCGACCCGTGACGAGTGACCAGCCCGACGCGGCGACCATCAACTACGCGCGGGTTGGCTTCACCAGTCTCATCCCCGTCGGCCTGGCGTTGCTGGCCCTCGCCATCGCGTTCACCCTTGACACGCCGAACCCCGTCGGGGGATATCAGGCCGTTGCGCAGTCCCGGATCGGTCGCGGGTTCCTGCTGGTCCTCGGGGTCGGTGCCGCCGTTCACAGCGCCCGCATCTTGTGGAGCATGAAGCAGCGTTCTGTCGTGCGCGTCGACGGCCCAATGGTGACGCTCTGGGCGCCCGGCCGGTACCGCCGGATCTCCGTGGCGGACATCGTCGCGGTCAGTGACCTCCACTCCGGCCAGCGAGGCGTGTTATCCGGCTCGGCGTTCACGATCCAGACGACGTCGGTCACGTGGACGGTACGTTCCGAATGGTGTCGCGGGCCGATCGCGAAGGTCCGCGACGAACTTCGGGCGACCGTCGCCCGCGCCGGCGTCGAGGCGCCGTATCGCGCCCGGTTCTTCTTCGACTGGGGTTCGGGCCTGTGCCTGTGGGGCGGGGACCATCGCACCCGTGCCACCTTCGGCTCGGCGATCGATCACCATGAACTCGGGCTGCCTGGTGACCTCGTCTCTGAGCTTGATCGGCTCATCGCTTGGCACGACACCGCGCTCAACTGGGAGTACCCGCCTGACCCTGGGCCCTGGCGCGAAGCGGAGTGCCTCGCCCACAACCGCGCCGTGCAGGCCGTCTTCGCGCAGCTGCGCACCACCCTCCAAGCCGAGTGGGACCTCGTCGACGAATACACGGCGCTGCACGAAGACCCCGACCTCGACCGCTACATGGAGGACCCGACCTCGTTTCGCCGGTGACCTCATCCCGGGAATCAGCGAGCGGGGATCCCGCACACGGGCTCTTTGGTAACCGACATCAGGGCGGGATCTCGCCTGCGCAATCCGGGCCAGCATCAACTGGACTTGGCGCCTTCCACGAGCGAGAGCGCCGAGGACCTGTGGCAACCTGATCCTTGCCTGGCACCCGTCCACACCCGAGGACGAGAGACTGCTGGCCAAACGTGGTTAGAGCGACGCAATTCCGCGTAGATAGGTCGCGATTGTGTCAAGTGACTCACCATTCGAACCGGTGCCAGCGATTCGGTGTACTGCTTCCGAGCGATGCTCGTCACCGGCCCCTTCCGAATGTCCGCTGATCCGGCCCTCGACGTGATCACGATCGTTCGCTGCTGGAATGTGGTTCGATCGCGAAAGTGGATCGCCGCCGGTCAGTTCGATGGATTCGAAAGCCCGTGCACCGAATGACGCCTTGGCGCACGACGATGAGAACGTCCGCGTCGAATGCCACAAGGTAGGCGGGACCCATCTTCTGCGAGGGCACGCCGCACGAGAAGAGAACTGGTCCCGTTTCCCGTGGGGATGCTGGGCCATCTGCGAGTATGCACGCCCATTGACCAGGGTCGGATTTGATGGCGCGCCTCCCACCGTTGCAGGACGTCCTCCAACACGTCCTCGACCACGTCCGCCAGGACACAGGGAGGTCACAACGTGCACGAAGAAGACGCGAAATCGGGGTTCACGGCGGTCGATCCGGGCCAGCGCCGGTCTCTGGGAAACCGGCGCCGACCTGCGGATCTGCTGGAGGCGGCGGGCGGAATCGAACCGCCGTACGGGGCTTTGCAGGCCCCTGCCTAAGCCACTCGGCCACGCCGCCAGGGCGGGCAACAACATAGCGCCTGTCGATGCCAGCCCGATCCAGACAAACGCCCACCGGTTTCGTCACGGCTCGCGACCTGCGGTTGGCCACACCGTCGAGGACCTTCTGCCGGCGTCGCTGCGGTCCCGCCGGCCCGCCCAACGACCTGCCCGCCGCATCAGGCCTTGACCGCGGCGGGGGCGGCAGGCAACCTCTGCGGCACCACCGTCGGCAGGGGAACCGAGCATGGACGACACATCCGCGGGAGGGCCTGCGGGCGAACCGGACACCGTCGAGGCGGCAGGACGGCGCGACCCCGGTGCCGACTCGCCCCTGCGCGCCCTGCGCGTCATCGCCTCGCAGGACGTCGCGATCGGCCCCGAGCTGCGCCACCTCGAGCTCTACACGCTCGAGGGACTCCTCACGATCCTGTGGCACAGCGACCCAGAGGCCGAATCGGTCGTGGTGATGGGCGGCGGGGCGATGGGCGGCCTGCTCGGCCCGGCCGACGGGTTGTTCCACCACCTCGGCGCCGGGCTCGCCGAACGTGGGATCGCCACGATGCGCGTGTCGTACCGCCGGCCGAACGACCTGCGCGCGTGCACGCTCGATCTGGCTGCCGCGGCGGATCTGGCGTCGCGCCGCGGCGCTCGTCGCTTCGTCACGGTCGGGCACTCCTTCGGTGGCGCCATCGCGCTGCGCACCGCGCTCCTGCTCGGCCGGCACGCAGCCGGCGTCGTCACGTTGTCCACGCAGTCGGCCGGCTGCGAGCAGGTGGACCAGCTCGACGAGCACGTCCCCGTGCTGCTCATCCACGGCGACCAGGACGAGCTGCTGCCGCCCATGGTCAGTGAGATGGTGCAGATGCTGCTCGGTCGCGGCGAGCTCGTGCTGCTCCCGGGCGAGGGGCACCTGCTCGCGGGGGCCGGCGCGGCGTTGCGCGACCGGCTGCTCGACTGGATCCCCGGCCAGCTCGAGGCCCACGCCGCCCGAGACGGTGACGACGACCCGGCCAGCGACGACCGGACCAGCGACGGCCCCAACGCGGGGCACCCCACTCGGTGACGAGTCGGTCGGACGCCGACCGAAGGAAACGACGCCAGCTCGGATACCCTGCGCCCATGTCTTTCGGGGGAAAACGACGTGGTCTGACCTTGTGCGCCCTGGCGCTGCTGCTGCTGGCCGCCGCCTGCTCGGCGAAGTCCGACGGCGGCCAGACCGCCACATCCGGGCCGCCCGGCACGAACGCGGCCGCCACGCCCAACACCCCGGTGTCGGCCAGCGATGCGACCGTGCGCACCGGTCCGAACCAGGACGGCGTGCAGCACCTCAAGTTCACGTTCGGTCCCATCGCGATCAAGCCCGGGCAGAACAACATCACGATCAGCGACGGCCAGGTCGACAAGCCCAAGGTCGACGGGTACATCGTGGGCATCCACCCCAACCTCTACCGGGACGACGGCTCGGTGCCACCGGTCGACATCATCCACCTCCACCACGGCGTCTGGCTGAACCTCGCCGCCAAGGACCCCACCTCCCCGCGCCTCCCCGAACGCTTCTTCGCGTCGGGCGAGGAGAAGACGTCCATGTACCTGCCGACCGGCTACGGCTACCCGTACAAGGCGACCGACCCGTGGATCATCAACTACATGCTCCACAACCTGCTCTCCACCCCCGACTCGGTGTCGATCGTGTACGACCTGGACTTCGTCCCGGCCGACGCGCCGGCCGCCAAGACGATGAAGGCGGCCCGCCCCATCTGGATGGATGTCCAGAACGGCTCGACCTACCCGGTCTTCGATGTCATCAAGGGTTCGGGGCAGAACGGCCTGTACACCTACCCGACCGACGCCACCGACCCGTACAAAGGCCGGCAGCCCAAGAACGAGTGGACTGTCGACCGTGACAGCGTGATCGTCGGCACCGCCGGCCACCTCCACCCTGGAGGCCTGCGCACCGACCTCTACGTCACGCGCGACGGCGCCACCGCGAGCTCCGATGCCGCCGCCGCGGTCAAGGGCAGCACCGCCCACCTCTTCGAGTCCACCGCCACGTACTACGAGCCGGCCGGGGCCGTGTCCTGGGACGTCGCCATGTCGGTCACCGGCGACGACTACCGCGTGTCGGTCAAGAAGGGCGATGTGCTCAGCACGACGGCCACCTACGACAGCAAGCGCGCGTCGTGGTACGAGTCGATGGGAATCATGGTCACGTGGTTCGCCGATGCCGACGTCGCCGCCGGCGAAGGCGTCGATCCGTTCCAGGCACGCGTCGACAAGCCCGGCCAGCTCACCCACGGCCACCTCGCCGAGAACGACAACCACGGCGGCAACGACGCGGCGGGCAAGTTCGTCGACATGACCAAGCTGCCCAACGGTGCGGTCGGCGACACCGTCACCATCGCGGACTTCGCGTACGCCCCCGGGGACATGAGCGGCATCTACACCGACGTGCCCACCGTGAAGGCGGGCCAGTCGCTGAAGTTCCTCAACAAGGATGCTCCCCTCGACAACGGCATCTGGCACACGATCACCGCGTGCAAGGAGCCGTGCGACAAGGCCACCGGCGTGGCCTACCCCCTCGCCGATGCCGACGTGCAGTTCGACTCGGGTGAGCTCGGCGTCGCCGGTCCGCCCACCGCGGGCCGCGTCGATTGGTCGATCCCCACCGATCTTCCGTCGGGCACCTATACCTACTTCTGCCGCATCCACCCCTCGATGCGCGGCGCCTTCCGGGTCGACGGTCAGTAGCCCGACTCCCGCCTCTCGACTCCCGACACCCGAGATCCGGAGGCCGCTCCGCACCTGTTCATCGTCAGCCGCATGAACGACTCGACGCCTTGCTCGCGGCGCCGGCCACGTTCTTGCGGTTGCCGCTCGTCCTCGTCCTGTTCCTGGTGGTCCGCGGCGGCATCCCGACCCTGCTGCTCCAGCGCCGGTCACGCCGACGCCAGGTGCCGCGTCGCGAACTTGCGCAGCTCGTCGACCACCAGCACCGCGGCGGTCACGGCCAGGCAGATGCCCCACTGCGAGGCGTCGAGCGCAGTGGTGTGGAACAGCTCGTTGACCGGCCCCACCACGACGAACACCTGCACGGCGACCACCGATGCGGCGGCGATCCAGAGCTTGGCGTTGGTGAGGCTCGCGGCGCCGAACACGCTCCGGTCACCCGAACGGACGCTGAAGACGCTCACCATCTGCGCGAAGACGAAGACCGTGAACGCCATGGTCGTGGCGACCGCATCGCCGGCGGATCGCATCGTCGCCAGGACCCCGACGGTGGCGATCGCCATGACCAGCGCGTTGAAGCCGACGGTGATCGACCGGCGGCGGTTCAGGATCGAGGCACCCCGCTCACGGGGGCCGCGGTGCATCGTGCCCGGGCCGGGTGGGTCCACCCCGAGCGTCATCGCCGGCGGGCCGTCGCAGATGACGTTGACGAACAGGACCTGCACCGCGGTGAGGGGCGTCGGCAGGCTCAGGATCCCCGCCGTGACGATGGTCGCGATCGCCGCCATGCTCGTGGTCAGCTGGAACCGGACGAAGGTCGTGATGTTGTCGTAGATCGCCCGACCTCGTTCGACGGCGGTGACGATCGTCGCGAAGTTGTCGTCGGCCAGCACCATGTCCGCTGCTTCCTTGGTGACGTCGGTACCGGTGATCCCCATCGCCACCCCGATGTCGGCGTGGCGCAGCGCGGCCGCGTCGTTGACGCCATCCCCGGTCATGGCCACGACCTCGTCGTTGGCCTGCAGCGCCTGGACGATGCGCACCTTGTGCGTGGGCGACACGCGAGCGCACACGCCGATGCCCTCGATCTGCGCGGCGAGCTCCTCGTCGGTCATCGCGTCGAGCTCGGCGCCGGTGACGGCGCGGCCCACGATGCCGAGGCGGGCGGCGATCGCCGCCGCGGTGATCGCGTGGTCGCCGGTGATCATCTTCACGGCGATGCCCGCCTGCTGGCACAGCGCGATCGCGTCGGCCGCCTCGCGACGAGCGGGGTCGACGATGCCGACGAGCGCCTCGAGGGTGAGGTCCTCGATCCACCGGCCCGGATCGGCGACCTCGACCTCGGCCGCACGGGCCGCCGGCGCGGGGTCCGGGTGCACGCCACCGCTCAGGTCCGCGTGGGTCCGGTCAGCGGATGAACCAACCGCCCCGAGGACGTCCGCGCCGGCCAGGCGACGCGACGCGAGGGCGAGCACCCGCATGCCCTGCGCCGCCAACGCATCCACCGAGGCCGCCACGGCGGCCCGGCCGGTGTCGTCGAGCCGGCGGGGGTCTCCGGTCATCGTGGCGATCCGGTCGCAGCGGTCGATGAGCACGTCGGCCGCGCCCTTCACGGCGACGAAGACCTCGCCCGGGGCCACCAGGGCGAAGCCCGGATCGACGGCGGGGTCGGCCCGGTGGAACGTGGCCATGAACTTCTCGGCCGAGTCGAACGGCACCTCGCCCACCCGCGGGAAGCCCGCTCGAGCACGATCGACCTCGATGCCCGCCTTGGCCGCGAGCACGACGAGCGCCCCTTCGGTCGGGTCGCCCACCAGCACCCCATCGCGCACCTCCGCGTCGCTGCACAGCGCCGCGACCGCCGGAGCCGCGCCGAGCGCGGCCGGGGCCCCATCGGCGTCGACGACGGCGCCCTCACCCGAGAGACCGGACCCCGTCACGGCAGAGGACGCCGCGTCGCGCACGACCACCTCGGCGGTCATCTGGTTGAGGGTCAGCGTGCCGGTCTTGTCCGAGCAGATCACCGTCGTGGAGCCCAAGGTCTCGACCGACGCCAGGCGCTTGACGATCGCGTTCTTCTCGGCCATGTGGTGCACGCCCACCGCGAGGGTCACGGTCACCACGGCCGGCAAGCCCTCGGGCACGGCCGCGATCGCGAGCGCCACCGCGTCGAGGATTGCCGAGGCGAACGAGACGCCGTCCACGAGCTGGACGATGAACACGACCACGACCGACACGCCGGCGATCACCGCCAACCGCTTGCCGAGCTTGTCGAGCTGCTCCTGCAGGGGGGTTTGGCCGGGTTCGGCCGACTCGAGCAGGTCGGCGAGCCGGCCCATCTCGGTCGCCATGCCGGTCTGCTCGACGAGCAGCTCCGCCCGGCCGCGCACGACGGTCGTGTTCATCGAGCCGTGGCCCTCGTGCGCGACCGCCTCGCGGTGCGCCGCGGATCCCTCGATGACCGCAGGGGCCACGAGCTTGGCCACCGGCAGGGACTCGCCGGTGAAGGACGACTCGTCGATCTCGACGTTGGCCGCCATCACGAAGCGACCGTCTGCGGGCACCCGATCGCCCGGCTCCAACATGACGAGGTCGCCTGGGACGAGCTCGTCGGCCGGGACATCCAGGATGACACCACCGCGGCGCACCCGGGCGTGCGCCGCCAGCATGTCGCGCAACGCCGCCACCGCGTCCGCCGAACGGCCTTCCTGCACGAACCCCAGCACGGCGTTGAGCACGAGGACGACGGTGACGATCACGGCGTCGGTCATGTCGCCCAAGGCCGCGGCCACCACGGCGGCCGCGAGCAGGATGAGCACGAGCACGTTGCGGAACTGGTCGACGAAGCGCTTCCACGCCGGACGGACCGGAGGCTCGGCCAGCCGGTTGGGGCCGATGACGGTCAGGCGTCGTGCGGCCTCCGCCGGGTCCAACCCCACGGCGGGGTCGGTGTCGAGATCGAAGCCACGATCATGATCTCGAGGTCGTTCGAGATCATGATCGGGATCATGATCGAGATCGGGTGTGGTTGCAGCGGCGCGTGCGGCCATGTCAGCCGCCATCGCTCGTCAGCGGACCACAGGTCCAGGATCCATCCGGGAAACGGAACATCGGCACTACCTCCGGGTCGACCGAGCGCACGGCTCGGCAGGTCAGCAGCCCAGGGGCGGCTGATCGCTTCCGGAGGTCTCCCCCACTCTCCACCCGTCCAGAACCGAACGGGCGGAGGAGCCAGGCGCACCGGGTGATGCAGTGATCACCGTGTTGACGACGACGCCTGTGACCGGGGTACTCCCCTCACTGGCGCACAGGGTACCAAGGCCGGCGGCCGATACGGCAGATCCGGGGCAGATCCCGCGGGTGGATCGTCAGCGGATGAGTGCGTGCTCGGGGAGCACCTCAGGCGCCAGATCGAGCGGAGGGGTGTTGAACACGGGGTACTTGGGCACCGCCGTGGCGCGGTAGCGGGTCGTCGAGTGGACTGGATCGGTGTCGAAGTTCGGGATGACCTTCGACCCGAACAGCTCGATGCACTCGAGGGCCTGCTCGTAGGCCATGCCGTCAGCGGGCATGCCGAACACGAGCTGGTCGCAGCCGACGCCCTGGTACTTCTCGGCCTGCTCGGCGACCTCGTCGGGGTTGCCGCACATCATCATGCCGGCCTCGATCACCTGGTCCAGGATCTCCTCGTTCGGGATGGCCGGCGGGTGGGCCGGCCACATGAACGCGCCTTCGCGCTTGGGCATCGTGTCGTGGTACATCACGACCATCGTGTACTGGTAGCCGCGCCCCTGACCGAGGGCGATGCGGCGGGCCTCGTCCCGATCCTCGAGGCAGATGACGGCGTTGGTCATCATGATGTTGTTGTTCTGGAACTGCCCGAGCGGCTCCGTGCAGTTGGCCGATGCCTCCTTGTAGGCGTCGACCCGGCCCTTCATCGCGAAGATCGGCTCTAAGTTGAACGCGATGGCCCCGAGGCCGAGCTCGCCGGCGCGAGCGAACGACGGCGGGTTCCCGCAGGCCATCCAGATCGGCGGGTGCCCCTTGCCGTACGGCTTGGGGAGGATGTTGTGCGGGGTGGGGACCGTGAAGTGGTCGCCGTCGAACGTGTAGTCCTTCTGCTCCCACATGCGCGGGATCTCGTGCACCGCTTCTTCCCACTCGACCTTCGTGGAGTCCTTGTCGAGGATGTTGAACGAGGCGATCTCGTGGCTGCCCGCCCCCCGACCCGTGCCCCACTCGTATCGGTTGTTGGTCACGTGGTCGAGCATCGCGACGCGTTCCGCGTTGCGCACCGGGTGGTTCACCCGTGGCGAGAGGTTCATGATGGCTGAGCCCACGTGGATCTGCTCGGTACGGGCGGCCACGTAGGGCATGACGACCTCGGGAGCCGACAAGTGGCTGTACTCGGTGAGCGCGTGGTGTTCACCGAACCACGCGTACTTCCAGTTGAAGCCGTCGGCGTGGATCGCGTACTCGATCTCGCGCATGAGCGTCGTGTGCTCACTCTCGCTGTCGTGGGCCGCGGGCCCCGGGGTGTAACCGTTGAAGAACAGACCGAACTCCACGAACGCCTCCTACCTAGAACAGGTTCTACCGGACGGACAGTACGACAGAGTTCGATCAGGTGCAATGATCACTTGATCAAACTCGGCCTCGACAACCGGCCCGGAAGCCGCCATCATCCACACGTGCCCCCCACCCCGGACCTGCGAGCTGCGCCCCGTTCGGCCGCTCGCCGCGCCGACGGGATCAAGACCCGGAACGACCTCATGGATGTGGCCGAGGAGCTGTTCGCCGCCAGCGGGGTCGAGGCGGTCTCGATCCGGTCGATCAACGCGGCGGCCGGCCTCGCGCCGGCGTCGGTGCACTACCACTTCGGGGACAAGGACGGACTGGTGCGCGCGGTGATCGCCCGGCGGGGCACCGGGCTCATCGCCGACCAAGCGACCCTCCTGGAGGAGATCGAAGGCCGACGCCGCCGGCCGAGCGCCGACGAGGTCGTGCGCCTGCTCGCCGATCCGCTCTTCGCGCTGCTCCAGGCGGAACCGGTCGGTGGACGCCGCTGGCTCACGATCATCGCCGGTCTCGTGGCCACCAACGACGAGCACGTGTACCAGGTCGGGTTCGGCCCGGGCAGCGTGCAGGTCCGCATCAACCGGTGCGCGGTGGCCGCCTACCCCCGCGTCGACCCGGAGGTCCTCGCGACCTGCTGGCGCATGGCCAGCACCGCGTTGCTGCAGCTGATCGCCGGCGCGGCCGCGCAGGCCGATGCGGTCGGCATCCAGATCACCCAGGCCCAGCTCGACACGATCGTGCGGTTCGTAGCCAGCGGCCTCGACGGCGTGGGCCGAACCCGCTGACCCGGCTCACCGTGCTCGGCCGCGCTGGCCGCGCTGGCCGCGCCGACCGCGCCGACCGTGGACGACACCGGTGGGCAGTCACCCGAAGGGGATGACGACAACGCCAGGGCCCGCGCGTCAGACTGAACGCCGTGTCTCCACCCCCTCCTGCTGAGGGCGCCGCTACGCCTTCGTCCTCGTCCTCGCCCTCACCGACGACCACGACCGCGGACGCCCCGGCCCCCGTCGCCACCGGGGCGACCGTGGTGCGATCGCCCGTCGATCTGCTGCGGGCTGTCGTCGCCACCGCCACCCTCGTGGCGTTCCTGCTGCTCGACCGGTTCTTCGGCGCGGCGGTCATCGGGTTCGGCGCCGACCTGCTCGGGGGCCTCGACGCCCTGGGCGACGCGTTCGCCACCGGCCTGGCCGTCGTGGTCCGCGTCGGCACTCTCGTCCTGCTCGCCGGCGGGTTCGTTCGGGCTGCACTCGGTGGCCGCTGGCGCATGCTTCTCACGACCATCACCGGGGTTGCCGTCGGCCTCGTGCCCTACCTCGCCTTCAGCTCGACGGTGGCCGGCGAGCACAACGCGGTGACCATCACGATCGATGGGAACGCCGGGGTGGTGAGCACGGGCAGCTTCCCGTCCGGCCCGGGGCTCACGATCATCACCGCCGTCGTCGCCGCCTCGAGCCCGTGGCTGTCGCGCCGGTCGCGGCGGCTGAGTTGGCTCCTGGTGCTCGGGCTCGCCACCGTCCGCCTCCTGACCGATCAGCTCTCGGGCGATTCGGTCCTCGCCGTGCTCGCCGGCTGGGTCGGCGGGTCGGCGGCCCTCGTGATCCTCGGCGGTCCGACGCGGCGCCCCACCCGCGATGCCGTCATGGCGGGCCTGGCGAGCGTCGGGGTCGATCTGGTGGAGCTCGAGCCCGCGTCGGTCGACGCTCGCGGCTCGACGCCGTACTTCGGTGTCCAACGCGACGGCGCCAAGCTCTTCGTCAAGGCTCTCGGCGAAGACGAGCGCGACGCCGATCTGCTGTTCCGGATCTACCGCTACGTGGTCCCCCGCCATCTCGGCGACGAGCGCCCCTTCTCCACGCTGCGCCGGGCCGTCGAGCACGAGGCCCTGGTCGCGCTCATGGCGATCCGCCTCGGTGTCCGCACGCCGGCGGTCGCGGCGTTCGCCGACGCCGAGCCGAACGCGTTCGTGCTGTCCTACGAACAGGTGGCCGGTCGCTCGCTGGATCGGGTCGAGCTGGACGAGATGACCGACGACCTCATGGATCGGATCTGGGGGCAGTTCGTGATCCTGCGCGAGCACCGCATCGCCCATCGGGACCTGCGCCTGGCGAACATGTTCCTCGACGACGACGGCCAGGTCTGGATCATCGACTTCGGCTTCAGCGAGCTCGCGGCCAATGACCTGCTGCTGGCCAACGACCTCGCCGAGCTGGTCACGTCGTTCGCGCTCAGCGTCGGCGCCGAGCGGGCCGTCGCCGCAGCACGAGGGGCGATCGGCGCGGAGGCGCTGGCCACCGCGCTCCCCCGGCTCAAGCCCGGGTACCTCTCGGGCGCGGGCCGCACCGGCCTGAAGGAGCAGTCCGGCCTGCTCGAGGATCTGCGCGGGCGCATCGCGAGCTGACGAAGCGCTCGCGGTCTCCTCTCGTCGCCGGGCACCGGTAACGTCTGGCGCACATCGAGCTCGGCTCCGGCCAGAGCGCGGACCAGCGAGGGGAAGCGCATGAGTCCACTACATCGTCGCGAGTTCTTGACGGGCGCGGGCGCGGTCATCGCCGCGGCGGCCGCGCTCGGCGCCGCCGGCTGCTCGTCCACGTCGTCGACGTCGTCGGGCGGCGGCCCCGGTGACGGCACGACGCCGGGGACGGCGACGAGCCCTGGCACCACCGCCCTCCCGAACCCGGCGGACGCGCCGTTCGACACCGTCGTGGTGCTGATGATGGAGAACCGCTCGTTCGATCACATGCTCGGCTGGCTCCCGGGCGCGAACGGGCAACAGACCGGTTTGTCCTACGTCGACTCGAACGGCACCAGCCACCCGACCTGGCCACTCGCGCCCGACTGGCAGGGCTGCGAGTTCCAGGATCCGCTGCACCTCTGGCAGGCCATGGCCATCCACTACAACAACGGCGCGATGGACGGCTTCCTCAAGACCCAGCCGGTGGGCGACCTGTTCCCGATCGGGTACTACAGCGCCACCGATCTCCCGATCCTCGCCGCCCTGGCGCAGGGGTACACGATCTTCGACAACTACTTCTGCTCGATGAACGGTCCCACCTGGCCGAACCGGCTCTACCAGCTGTGCGCCACCACCGATCTCGACGTCACCGGCTTCTACCCCGAGCCGGGCCAGCCCCGGCCGGTGCAGTTGCAGACGGCGATCTTCGATCGGCTGAAGGACGCCGGCAAGACCGCGACGTACTACACCTTCGGCGAGCCGATGACCGGGCTGTTCGCGAGCGAGAAGTACGACTCGATCACGTATCCGATCACCCAGTTCTGGGACGACGCGAAGGCGGGCAAGCTCGCGAACGTCGTCTTCGTCGATCCGGACTACACGTCCCACGCCGAGTTCAACGGCACGTCGAACGACTACCACCCGTACGGCAGCGTGGAACTGGCCGAGGCGTTCGTCGCGCAGGTGCACGACGCGCTGAAGGACAGCCCGCAGTGGGACCGCATGGTGGCCGTGGTGAACTTCGACGAGACCGGCGGGTTCTTCGACCACGTGGCGCCACCGGCGGTGGCCGACGACACCGTCCTGCCGGGCACCGGGCCGTTCCCGAACCTCAAGATGCTCGGGCCCCGGGTGCCGGCCATCGCCATGGGCCCGTTCGCCCCCAAGAAGATCGAGAGCGCCGGACCGTACGAGCACTGCTCGGTGCTCAAGATGATCGAGTGGCGCTGGAACCTGCCGCCGATGACGGTGCGCGACGCGAACGCGGCCAACTTCGCCGATGCGCTCGACTTCTCGACCCGGAGGGACCCCATCACGCTCCCGGCGTTCACCCCCGCCCCCGCCGAGATCTGCACGAACACCAAGCACCTGCCCTGAGCGCCCGCGCCGTGCGACAGACGGCGACGCCCGCGGGGTCGGGCCGGTGACACCGCGATGACAGGGGGGCTCATACGCTTGTCATCACCGGCCCGGTACGGTCTGTGGTCCGTCACCGGACCCGTAGGAACCCCCTTTCATGACCGCAACCCCTTCACGCCGAACGTTCCTCGCCGGTGCCGTCGCGGCGCTCGCGGTTGCCTGCGCCGCCGGCAACGACGCCTCGACCTCGACCGGCGACACCGGCGCGCCGGGTTCGGCGGCGACCACCGGAGCCGACGGCGCGGCGACCACGAGCGCCGGGGCCGCGGCGGCCACGACGGGCGCGCCCAGCGCCTCGAGCAGCGCC
>JBBQHT010000085.1:0-17196 GCA_038324235.1 Acidimicrobiales bacterium | reverse complement strand
GACGACGGCGGCGCCGACCACGACGACGACGGCGGCGCCGACCACGACGACGACGGCGGCGCCGACCACGACGACGACGGCGGCGCCGACCACGACGACGACCGCGGCGCCGACCACGACGACGACCGCCGCGCCGACCACGACGACGACCGCCGCGCCCGGCACGACCACGACGACGACGAACGCCAGCACGACGACCACCAGCTCCACCAGCACCACGAGCACCACCACGATGTCGGGCTCGGCCATCGCCGTCACGCCCTCGACTGTCGCCCCTGGCGAAACGATCACGGTGAGCTCCTCGGGCTGGGCCGCCGGTAGCAACGTCGTGGTGACCCTGCACTCCACGCCGGTGGCGCTCGGCACCCTGGTGGCCGACAGCGCCGGTCGGGTCAGCGGCACGTTCGCCGTGCCGGCCGGCTTCGCGCTCGGTGACCACGTCGTGCAGCTCGACGGCAACAGCGTGGCCGGTTCGGTGCAGACGCTGACCGCCGCCATCACCATCGTCGCCGCCCCGGCGACCACCTCCACCTCCGGCCCCACCCCCGCCGTGGTCGCCACCACCACCGGCACGCTGCCGGTCACCGGCTCCGAGACCGGCACGCTGCTCGCGATGGGCACGCTGCTCCTGGGTGTGGGCGCCGGCATCCTGCTGCTCGGTCGTCGACGCCAAGCGGCTTACGGCCAGGACTGAGTCCGGCGCTCGGCGGTCTCGGGTGCGTTGCGCCCGCGACCGCCTGAGGCCGCTCGCCCGGCCCTCCGATCGAGGAGACCCTGATGTACCCCTTGTCCCGCCGCCATGTGACCTTCGGGTCGGCGGTCGTCACCACCCTGTTGATCATCGCGGCGGCCGTCGCCGGCGCCCACGTCGCCCCGGCTGGCGCCGATCCCGCTGACCCGCCCTTCACCGTCTCGGTCACCCCGACCCGAGACTTGATCGACGGGCAAAAGGTGCGGATCAACCTGCGTGCGCGTGCGGATGTGGCGGTCTTCAAGGTGCAGACCCGTGAGTGCCGCCTCGGCCCGGCCTATGCCACCCAGGAGGAGTTCCTCTTCCAGGGCGAGAGCCCCAACTGCACGGAGTCCATCCCCCTGTCTTCGTCATCGGACACCAGTGCGGCCCGCATCGCCGTGTACGACATCGCCCGGTCGCCCGACGGGCTCAACCTGGACTACAGGGTGGGAATCGGCTCGGTCTCCTTGCAGGCGAGTCCTCCTATCACCCTGACCTGCGGCCCGGTGGACCCGTGCGCGCTCGTCACCGAAGTCACGGTCGGAGCCGACCGCTCCTATGTCGCCACGCCGATCACGTTCCTCGACGACGACGTGATCCGGGCGTGCGGAGGTACGGCCCCCGGCGCCCTGGCCACGAGCACGTCGGACCGTCTGTCCGATGCATGGGCCGGTTGGACCCGCGCCGCGTGCCGGAAGCCAGGCGCGACTGGCGCGCCGACCAAGGCGGTGTTCGGCGGCGAGGGCGACGCGCTGAGCGCGTTCTCAGCCGGCTTCCTCGATCTCGCCTACACCGGGGTCGGCTACAACGACGCGACCGGCCTGGCCCCTGGCCCGGCCGACACTCGCCGGCCAGCCGTGACTGCGCCGATCGCGCTGAACGCCGCGGTCCTCGCGGTGTCGGGCGGATACACGGACAACCTCGGTGTGCTGCATCCCTACCCGGAGGTGAAGCTCACCACCGACGAAGTGGCCGCGCTGTTCACCGGTGGCTTCTCCTATCTCAGCGGGTACCACCCCGACCTGTTGTCCAGCATCCACCAGCGCAACCCGCTCTTCTCCCCCAACATCACGCCGTACAACGCGGAGAACCCGGCACAGGGGCTCCCGCAGATGCCTGCCGAGGGTGAGACCTCGACCTGGCTGATGACCCGTCACCTCGCGCAGATGAGCCCGTCGCAGTGGCGGGCGGCGCCCACTGGCCCACCCCGTACTGCCTACGCGGTCCCGGCGCTGGCCAGTCCCGCCTTCCCGGCGCAGCAGATCGGCTTCTTCACGGGCCGGCCGTCCTTGCAGAAGGTCCTCGGCATCAGCCCGGCGTCGGGTGCGGTGTTCGTGATGACCGACTACGCCACGGCCTCGGCCTTCGGGCTGACGATGGTCTCGATCCAGAACGGCAACGGTGCGTTCGTGCCGCCGACGCCCGCATCGCTCACCGCGACGATCCCGACGATGACCAAGGACGCGAACGGGGTGCTCGTTCCGAACCCGAACGCCTACGTCCCGCTCGATCAGCCGCAGCCGTACCCGCTCACGTTCGTCGAGTACGCCATGGCGCCGGCCGAGCCGCTGCTCGCCGACGACTGCACCGCCCGGCCCGCGTCCCAGGCGCTGCTCACGAACTGGCTCAACTACCTGACCACCGACGGCCAGTCCAACCTGCCCGCCGGCCTCGTCCCGCTCACACCAGATCTGGCCGCCGAGGCGAGGGCCGATGTGGCGAAGGTGGGCGCCAGTCCGGTCACCGGCACCTGTGCCCCACAGGCCACCACCACGACCACCACGCCGACGACGCCCGCCGTTCCGCCGCCGGCCGCCGACGGCTCCTTCGACTCGTCGAGCTTCGGGGGCGTCGACGACTTCGGGTCATCGGCGATCGACGGCCCGAGTGACGTCGGCGGCTCCGGTGCCGACGGGTCGTCGTCGGACACGGGTTCCGTTTCGGGAGGCGGCTCCGGCGGTGGCTTGGGCACCGACACCGCCTCGAGCGAGGGCGCGGCCCCGTCCGCCGGGAGCCCCACCACCACCAACCCGGCTGGCGCCGGCAACGCCGCAGAGATCTCGATCCCGGACTTTGCGGGCAGCCGCTCGCCGAGCGGTCTGGCGGCGGTCCTCTCGCTCATCGCGCTGGCGGTCCTGATGACCGGCGCGGCGCTCGTGACCTCCGGGCGGCGCCGCGGTCCCGGCGGGTCGCCCACCCCCACCGGCCCCACCGGCCTGCCGGCGGCGGGCGACGGCCCCGAGATGATCGAGCTGCGATGACCACCCTCATGTCCACCGACGATCCGCACGAGGTCGTCGGCCCGAGTCTCGCCGCAGCCCCGGCGCCGATCGTGCACGACAACCTCGTCAACGCACGGCCCGTCACCGGCCGCAGCGTCGGGTGGCTGATCGTGCTGTGGATCGGTGTCGCGGTGCTCGGTGTGTTCGTCGTGCTCTACGCCCTCGAGCCGCTTTTCCAACAGCGTGAACAGCGCCTCCTTCTCGATCAGTACCGGGTCGACATCGAACACGCCGCCAACGAGTCGATGGGCCTGCCCGGCATCGAGGCCCCCAAGCTCGCCCCCGAGACCGGCTCGGCGGTCGGCGTGCTCGAGATCGGTCCGATCCAACTGCAACAGGTGGTCGTCGAGGGCGTGACGCCGTCCGACACCGCGCGTGGGCCGGGTCATGTCCCGGGCACCGCGGCCCCCGGCCAACCCGGCAACAGCGTGCTCGTGGGCCGGCGCGGGGCCTACGGCGGTCCGTTCGGCGACCTCGAGCAGCTCCACGCCGGTGATTCGATCCTGGTCACGACCACCCAGGGACAGTCGGTCTACAAGGTCGACACGATCCGCGACGTCGGGATCACGACCGCCAGCTCCGCCAACGGGACCAGCCTCGACATCGCGTCGGTCGATGCCGCGCCGGCGGACGCAACCGGCACGCCGGGCACGACCATCGCCCCGACCCTGCCCGAGGGCGAGTCCGTCCCGCTCGAGTCGTTGTACGGCGCCAGCCCCGACGACCGGCTCACGCTCATCACCTCGATGACCAGGGCGCCGCTCAACTCGTCCACCGCGACCGTGGTGGTCGCCAAGCTGCAGGGTGTGCCGTACACGCCCACACCCCAGAACGGCCGTACGGCGGGCCAACTCGGGGTCTCCGGCGATGCCACCGCCTGGGCCCCGCTGATCCTGGCCCTGTTGGCCTACGCCGCGACGGTGGCCGTGGCCGTGTACCTCTACCGCCGCTCGAGCCCGCGGGTCGCGTACCTGCTCACCGTGTCTCCGCTCGTCGTGTTCACCATCGTCACCGCCGAGTCGTTGAGCCGTCTGCTCCCCGCGTGGATGTGAGGCCCGCCATGACCCGCACCCCGCCAGTCTCGGATCCGAGCGCACCCCGGCTCGTCTTCGCGTCCCGCGTGCTCGGTGTCGCGTTGTTCGTCCTGCTCGCGCTCGCCGGCCTCGTCAGCGCCGGCGCGCCTGCCGGCGCCGTCACCGGGACCGCGGGCCCGGTCACCGTCAACGTGAACCCCACCGATCACCCGGGCAGTGGCACCCCCATCACGGTCGTGGCCCAGGTCGACGGCGCCGAGCTCTTCGAGATCCAGGCGCACCTGTGCCAGCACGGGGTCGACATCTCGAACACGTTCGACTTCAGCTTCGCCAGCGCGTACTGCACCCCGACGCCGCTGGCCCCCGACACGGACGCGGAGGTCATCAAGAAGGTCCTGCCCCGCGTCACCGAGGACCGGCTCACGTTTCGGTTGGGTCTGGGCACGAGCGCCCCGTGGACCGACTTCAACGGCCAGTCCCACACGTTGACCTGTGACGCGTCGCACCTGTGCGATGTGGTCCTGCAGTTCCAGGTGACCGACACGACCGTGTTCTACGCCGCGCCGCTCGACGGTTCGACGCCCGCGCCGCCCACGACCCCCCCGTCGACCGCCAACCCGCCGGAGCGGCCGGCGCCGTCCACGGTGCCCGCGGTTCCGCCGACCGGACCGGGCGGCGCAACCGTGCCAACGGCGGGGGACAACGGCAGCGGTACGACCGTCGTGGGCTCGACCCCACCGGGCTCGTCGAGCGCGGTGTCCGGCACAGCCACCCCCAACGTGACCGCGGCGGGTGCCGCGCTGGCCAGCGGCTCGACCGGCGGCGACGGATCGTCCGGTCCGGGCGCGGCGCTCGCGATCGGTGCGCTCGTCATCCTGGCGATCGGCGCCGCCGTGATCGTGGTGGCCCGGCGCCGGGTCACCCCTGCCCTACCCGAACCCTGATCCGCTCCATCGAGGATGTCATGTCGTTGCTGCTCTCCCGCATTGTCCGGCTCACGTCGGTCGTTCTCCTGAGCTTCGGGCTGGCGGGGAGTGCGGCCGCGTGCTCGACCTCGGCCGCGACGCCAGGGGCGACGCCGACGACCGCCGGCACGATCCCACCTGGAACCATCATGGGCACCACCCCGTGCCCCGCGGCCGACGGGTCGAGCCCGCGAGAGGTCGTCTTCGACAGCGGTCCGCCCAAGTGCATCGATCTGGACAAGACCTACATCGCGCACATGGACACATCGAGGGGCCCCATCACCATCACGCTGGACCCGAAGCTCGCCCCGCTCGCCGTCAACAACTTCGTCGTTCTGTCTCGCTACCACTTCTACGACGGCCTCGTGTTCGATCGGAACATCGCCGGGTACGTCATCGGCGCCGGCCGTCAGCCCCCACCGCTGCCGGACAACCCGGGCTACGCGTTCAAGGACGAGCTCCCCACCGACCGGGCGGCGTACCAGCCGGGCACCTTCATGATGGACAACGCCGGGCCGGACACGAACGGCAGCAAGTGGATGATCATGGTGCAGAACCAGGGCATCGCCCCGAAGTTCACCGTGATGGGCCAGGTCACCGAGGGCCTCGACACGACGGTGGCCGCCATCGACAAGACCGGGAGCTCGAACGGTCAGCCCACCGCGGCCACCACGATCGAGAAGATCACGATCACCGAGCGCTGAGCACACATCCGAGCGGGAGCGTCAGTTCGAGGCCGCGCAGCTCTGCAGCTGGGAGGTGACGCGGTCGGCCCGATCCGTCGCGTCGTTCGCGATCGACGTGGCCCGCGCGACGCTGCCTGACAGCTCCCGGTCGACGGTCGTGCGGGGCCCGGCGCGGTCGTTGGCGATGCGCACGCGGAGCTGCACGGTCTCGTCGAGCAGCGCGTTGGTCATGCCGACGACGTCTTCGGCGGTCGTGACGGTGGCCGCGCACGCCGCCGAGGCGGTCGAGCACGTGCGGGTGTTGGCGTGGAACAGACGGGCCTGGTCGATGTCGCTGCCGCCCGCCGCGGCGGACGCCGCGGACGCAGTGGCTGCAGGCGGGGTCGCGGGGGCCGCGGGCGCGGGTCGCGTCGGGGAGGCTGGCGATCCGGTGGCGCCGACGGGCCCGACCAGGTCGTCGCTCTGCTGGATGAGGATAGCCAGGTCTTGGCGCAGGTTGTCGATCGTGGCCCGGCGACCGGCGAAGCCGGCGAGCACCAGAGCACACGCGGGGCCCGCCGCGGCGGCCACCGTGACGGTGTCGTTCCCGCGGGCGGTCAGCTCGGCCGGCGCGGGGGACCCAGCGGCACCGGTGGAGGAGGGGGCGGCGCCGGTGTTCGACGGCAGATCCACCGCCACCTGGCGGGCGAGCAGGCCGGCGATGGTCATCGTCGCCACGATGCCCAGGGCCACCAAGCCACGGTGGCGTCGCGGACGCGCCGGTGCGGGGGTTCTGGGCCCCGGCGCACCCGCCGCGGCGTCGGTCCGCGCCGACGTCGAGGCGGGCGCCGTGGTCAGGTCCACCCACACGATCGCGGGGTCGTCGTCGCCCCGCTCGCCCCGCTCGGACCGGTCGGCCGGTTCGAGCCGTCCGGACCTGCCGGGCTCCGGGCGCGTCCGGTCCGCCGACTCGCGCGCCACCACCGTCACCTGCCGCCGCCTGCTCAAAGAAGCGCTCCTCACCGAGGGATCGCGCAAACCAAAAAGTGCTACATCGCCACGGCAGTATCCTCCTTTTCGCGCCGTCGTGCCCAGCATCGACCGGTTTCCTTGACGAAGTCTTGACCAGGCCCGCCCGCAACGTCGTGTCAGACTGCGGCGCATGGCCACCTCGCCGCCGCCGATCACCGCGGATGACGCCACGATCCGAGCGGCGCTCGCAGGCGCGGCGGTGGGGGCGCTGCTGCCGGCGCTGGCCCAGATCACCGGCGACCTGTCCGTGCTGCGGGCGGACCTGCGCCCCGATCCCGCCAACGTCTTCGATCCCGACGGAGGCCTCACCGCCGAGCAGCTCGACGACGCCCGTGCCGTCGCGTTCGACGCGCTCGTGCGGTTCCGAGACGGCGGATCGGTGGTGGCCCCCCATCCGCGCGAGGCCGAGCTGCGCCAGCTGCTCGCCTTCGTCGTGGGCGACGACAACGAGGCCGCCTACCACGACCTGCTCCGCGAGGAGCTGGCGATCGACGGCGAAGACCGGCGGGCGCCGTCGTGGCTGAAGGCGGAGGTCGCACCCGACCGGCCGTTCTCGGTCGGCATCATCGGGGCGGGCATGTCGGGCCTGCTCGCAGCCCATCGCCTCACCCAGGCGGGGATCCCGTTCGTGGTCTTCGAGAAGAACGAGGACGTCGGCGGCACCTGGTTCGAGAACACCTACCCGGGCTGTCGAGTGGACGTGCCGAACCACCTCTACAGCTACTCGTTCGCGCCCCGCATCTGGCCGCAGCACTTCTCGGCCCAGGCCGAGCTGCTCGACTACTTCCGCGACTTCGCGGCCGAGCACGCGTTGGCTGATCACATCCGGTTCGGCACGGAGGTCATCGACGCGACGTGGGACGAGGCCGCGGCGTCGTGGCGCGTCCGCGTGGCCCCGGGCCGACCCGACGTGGACCCCGCGGCCGCTCAGCCCGCCGACGAGGTGGTGGTGGTGCAGGCGTTGATCAGCGCCACGGGTCAGCTCAACCGGCCGGCGTTGCCCGCCATCGCAGGGCGCGATTCCTTCGCCGGCATCGCCTTCCACTCCGCCGAATGGAACCACGACGTCGACCTGACCGGTCTGCGGGTCGCGGTGATCGGCACCGGGGCGAGCGCCGCGCAGTTCATCCCGATCGTCGCAGGCTCCGCCGGCGAGCTCCACGTGTTCCAACGCACGCCCAACTGGCTGATCCCGTCGCCGGACTACCACGAGGACATCCCGACCAGCCTCCGTTGGTTGCTCGACCACGTCCCCGCGTACGGCCAGTGGTACCGGCTCTGGCTGTTTTGGCGCATGCACGAAGGCCTGCTGCCCGCCGCCGTCGTGGACCCGGACTGGCCCGCGGGCGAGTCGATCAGCGCCCTCAACGAGATGGTGCGCCTCCTGCTCGCCGAGTACCTGCAGACCGAGTTCGCCGGCGCGCCCGAGCTGCTCGACCAGGTGATGCCGCACTACCCGCCGATCGCGAAGCGGATCATCCGCGACAACGGGGTGTGGGCCCGGACGCTGCAACAGGACCACGTGCATCTGCGGACCGAGACGATCGACCGCATCACGCCGAATGGCATCGTGACGGCGGACGGCACGATCCACGAGGTCGACGTCATCATCTACGGCACGGGCTTCGACGCGTCGCACTTCCTGACCCCGATGCGCATCGTGGGTCGCGACGGCGTCGAGCTGCACGAGCGGTGGCAGGGCGACGCTCGGGCCTACCTCGGCATCACCGTGCCGAGCTTCCCCAACCTGTTCTGCCTCTACGGACCGAACACCAACATCGTCATCAACGGCAGCATCATCTACTTCTCGGAGTGCGAGGTGCGCTACGTCGTCGAGGCCCTTGGGTTGCTGCTCGAGGGCGGGCACCGAGCGCTCGACTGCCGCCGCGAGGTGCACGACGCATTCAACGAGCGCGTCGACGTCCGCAACCGCGAGATGGCGTGGGGCGCGGCGACGGTCAACAGCTGGTACAAGAACGACGTGGGGCGGGTGGCGCAGAACTGGCCGTTCTCCCTGCTCGAGTACTGGCAGCAGACCCGGCGTCCCGACCCGGATGACTTCCACCTCACCTGATCACCTCATCCTGATCACCCTCATCCTGATCACCCTCATCCCTGACCGCACCTCCCGGAGACACGACCGCGTGATGACCACCGACGCCGCCACGCCCATCGAGCCCCAGCTGAACGAGCTCGGCTTCTACACGCTGGCCGGCCAGCCCGAATCGCCGCGCGAGCTGCTCGACGAGGTCAGCCAAGGCGAGGCGATGGGGCTCGGTTCGGTGTTCATCTCCGAGCGCTTCAACATCAAGGAAGCCGGGGTGCTTTCGGGTGCGGTGGGCGCGGTGTCCACGCGGCTCGGCATCGCGACCGCGGCGACCAACCACAACACGCGCCACCCCATGGTCACCGCCGCGATGGCGACCACCATGCACCGGCTCACCGAGGGCCGGTTCACGCTCGGGCTCGGTCGCGGCATCGCCCCCCTGTTCGACGCGTACGGGATCCCGCAGATCACCACGGCGCAGCTCGAGGACTTCGTCGGTCTCATGCGCCGCCTCTGGCACGGTGAGGTGATCTTCGGCCACGACGGTCCGGCCGGGAGGTATCCGGTCCTGCACCTCGACAGCTCGTTCGACGACGACATCCCGCTCGGCTTCACGGCGTTCGGCCCGAACTCGCTCGCCCTCGGTGGGCGTGTCTTCGACGCGGTGATCCTCCACACCTTCTTCACCGACGAGACCCTCGTGCGCTGCGTCGACACCGTGAAGCAAAGCGCGGAGCGGGCCGGCCGCGACCCCGAAGCCGTCCGGGTGTGGTCCTGCTTCGCGACCGTCGGTGACCACCTGCCCGAGCCGGTGCGCCTCCGCAAGACCGTCGGTCGCCTGGCGACGTACCTCCAGGGCTACGGCGATCTGCTCGTACGGACCAACGACTGGGACCCCGCGGTGCTCGATGCGTTCCGCGCCGATGCGGTCGTGAGCGCGATGCCCGGAGCGATCGATGCCAAGGCCACACCGGACCAGCTCGAGCACATCGCCACGCTCATCCCCGACGCCTGGCTCGCCCCGGCGGCGACCGGTGCACCGGCGGCGTGCGCGGCGGCGGTGCTCGGCCAGCTCGACCTCGGGGCGGACGGCGTCATCCTGCACGGCGCCAGCCCCACCGAGCTCGAACCGATCGTGGCGGCCTACCGCGACGGGCGGCCGGCCGGCCGGTTCGACGCGGCAGCAGCCAATCCCGGAGCGTGAGGGCGCGACAGCCCTCCGTGAAGCGGAAAACGAACTTGTCGTTTTTCCCCAGCAATCAGGGGTTCTTGCGTTCGTGCGCGTGACTGGCGGCACAGTACGCTCCACCACTTCGGCGGCCGAACTTGCGCAAAGGGTGTAGCAAACATGAGACGGATGTGGTCCTGGCTCGCGGTGTCGAGCGGCAAGCACGCCAACCTGATCGGCGTCGTCGGCCTGATGCTGACGCTGATCCTGGCGATGGGGATTCCCAAGCTGCAGTTCGCCACGAGCACGTCGAGCTACCTCAACCCGTCGGACCAGGCCTACATCGACGTCAACCAGTATCAGGACCTCTTCGGCGGTGAGGCCATGGTCACCATGGTCGCCATGAAGGACGGCCAGACCGTCGACCATCTCTTCACGCCCGAGAACCGCGCCACCATGAAGGCGCTGAGCGACGACCTGCACGCCAACGCCACGGCCAACGAGCTCCGCGGCGTCATCGGGTTCGACACGGCGCTGGATCTGAGCGCCAGCCTCGTGACCAACAGCTACGTCGACGGCAAGCCGGCCCCCACCGACAACATCGCGGCGAGCATCGCCGGTACGGCCCTGCTGCGAGCGATCGCGGCAGACCCGACCGACGCCGGCAAGGCCGCGCGCACCGAGGACACCAAGACCACGTTGACGCGCGTCGCGGCCGTGCAGGGCCCGCACAACCTCGACAACCCCGAGTTCGTGAAGTTCCTGCTCTACGACAACCAGGGTGATATCCGCTACGCCCTGCGGACCTTCTTCCCGGACAAGACCCACGCGCAGATCATCACGCGCCTGGAGGGCCAGCAGGCCCTGGATGCGCAGAGCGCGTCGGCCACCTTCGTGCAGGACACCGCCGCGAAGTACACCTTCGACGGCGCGACCACGGTCACCACGGGGGCGCCGGCCCTGCTCAAGAACATCAACGACTACCTCAAGGGCGGCATGTTCGTCCTCGGCGGCATCGCCGCCGCGGTGATGGTCGTCATCCTCCTGCTGCTGTTCGACGTGCGGTGGCGCCTGCTGCCCCTCGCGGTCATCGCGGTCGGGCTCACCTGGGCCTTCGGCCTGGCCGGGTACCTCGGCATCCCGCTGACGCTCGCCACCATCGCGGGTCTGCCCGTGATGCTCGGCGTCGGCATCGACTACGCGATCCAGATGCACGCGCGCGTCGAAGAGGAGGTGATCATCAACAAGGCGGAGCACCCGATCCAGGAGACGGCGCGGAACCTGTGTCCGGCGCTGCTGGTCGTCACGTTCGACGCCATCTTCGCCTTCGCCGCCCTGCACTTCGCCAAGGTCCCGATGATCCGGGAGTTCGGCCTGCTGCTCGCCGTCGGCATCGCGGTCATCTGCCTCTGCAGCATCGTCATGCCCCTCGCCGCCCTCGGCGCCCGCGAGTACCGCTCGCCTACGACGCGCACGATGTCGCGACGCAGCAAGATCCTCGGCAACATCGTCGTGAAGCTCGGCAACCTGCCCGCCAAGAGCGCCATTCCGCTGGCGCTCGCCAGCCTCGTCATCTTCCTCGGCGGCATCGCGGTCGAGCCGAAGCTGACGCTGCAGACCGATCCGGTGCAGTGGGTGGATCAGAACTCGCAGGTGATCAAGGACATCCACGCGGTGCAAGAGGGCACCGGGTCGGCCAACGAGCTCGGGGTCTTCGTCGAGGCGCCCAACGTCTTCGACGACAAGGTCGTGGCGTTCACCGACAACTTCACGGTGGAACAGCTCAAGACCAACGGCGACAAGCTCGCCACGGCGACCGGGGCGGTCTCCACGGTCAGCGACCTGATCAATGGCATCCCCGGCGCGGGCCACGTCGCCCCGACGGGCCAGGAGGTGGCCGCCACGTACGCGGTCGCGCCACCCGACGTCCGTTCGTCGCTCGTGGCCAACAACGGCAAGGTGCTCAACATCGTGTTCCGCACGGGCACGGCGGATCGCCAGACCCTGCCGTTGAAGGACACGGCCGTCGTCGTCGACGACATGAAGACCCAGCTCGCGGTGAACCCGCCGCCGGACTCGCGGGCCACCCCGTCGGGCCTCGCGGTCGTCGGCGTGGGCCTGCTCGAGAACCTCGAGGGCAACCGGGTGCTGCTCACGTACCTGGCGATCGCCTTCGTCGGGATCTTCCTCACGATCCGGATGCGCAGCCTGATCCGTTCGCTGCTGTCGCTGGTCCCCGTGCTCATCGCGGTCGGCGCGGCATCGCTGGTGGCCTATGCGTTCCACCTCAAGCTGAGCCCGCTCACCGCAGTGGGTGGTCCACTCGTGGTCGCGGTGTGCACCGAGTTCACCTCGCTGATCCTGTTGCGGTTCATCGAAGAGCGCGGCCGGGGCTACTCGCCTAAGGAGGCGATCGACGTCACCGCCGAACGCACGGGCCGCGCGTTCATCGTGTCGGGCCTCACGGCGATCTCGGGCGTGGTCGTCATCTCGCTCTCGTCGATGCCGCTGCTGCGTGACTTCGGCATCGTCGTCGGCATGAACGTGGCGGTCGCCCTGCTGAGCGCGCTCGTGTTCCTGCCCCCGATGCTCGTGTGGGCCGACGCCGATGGTCGCAACTGGGTGTCGCGCAACATGACCCATGACACCCACGAGACCGGTGTGCGGTCGCGCGACGCGGCCGACGTCACCGTCGTGGTCGGCGACGCGCCCGCGACGGCCGACGCCCCGCCCGCGGCGGCCGGCGGGGCCGGCACCGGCAAGGGTGCCAGCGGCTCAGCGGGCGACGCCCCCGACTCGGCCGCACCGCCCCGGCCGCTGTTCTCCTGAGCGATCACGACAGCCGAGCCCGGTTGTCCCAGCCCGGATCGTGAGCCCTCGCGGGCTCCGATCACGGGCTCGGATCGAGGGCTCGGACCGAGAAGCCCGATGGGCCATACGCGGAGCACACAGGTAGGTTCGTACGCTAGGCACGATGGGTGACCCCCGTCATATCTGACGGGGTCCGGTCACGAGGGGATGTAGGGGACGATGACGACGAGCGCGCGGATGCAGGCCCACGAGGGTGACCCCAACGTGGGGCGGCCCTGGCTGACGCCCCGGCGGGCCGCAGTGATCGGGCTCGCCCTGGCCGGGGTGCTCGTGGCCGCGGCCTGCTCGGCCCAGACCGCCGACACGGCGACCGGCGGCACCGCGCCCGCATCGAGCGCGGCACCCTCGGGCAACGGCGTGGACACGTCGGCGCCCAAGGACGGGGTCGTGCGGGGCGTCTCGCCGGCCGACTTCAAGATCGGCGAGATCCCGAACCAGGCCGGGGTCCAGCACCTGCGGTACTCCTACGGGCCGATCGCCATCCAGCCGGGCCAGAACAACATCACGGTCAACACCAGCCAGGTGCCCAAGCCCACCGAGGACGGCTACATCGTCGCCATCCGGCCGAACCTGGTGCGCAACGACGGCTCGGTGCCCCCGGTCGACGTGATCCACCTGCACCACGGGGTCTGGATCGTCAACCACCCGCCCGCCCCGGAGAAGAAGCGCGGCACCACCGAGCTGCTCTTCGCCTCGGGCGAGGAGAAGACGGTCATGGCGCTGCCGGCCGGGTACGGCTACGTCTACAAGGCGGCCGACGGCTGGACCATCAACTACATGTTGCACAACCTGCTCTCGACGCCCGACTCCGTGTCGATCGTGTACGACCTCGACTTCATCCCGGCCACCGATCCCGCGGCGGCGAAGATCACGCCGGCCCGTCCGATCTGGATGGATGTCCAGTCCGGCCACATCTACCCGGTGTTCGACGTGCTCAAGGGCACCGGCACCGACGGGACGTTCACCTACCCGGACCAGGCCAAGAACCCGTACGGCAAGGGTGAGCCGCTCAACGAGTGGACCGTCGACAAGGACAGCACGCTGATCGCGACGGCCGGTCACCTCCATCCCGGTGGCTTGCACACGGACATGTACGTGCAACGCCCCGGCGCCGGCGCGACTGCATCCGAGGAGGCCAAGGCCTCAGTCGCCGGCGACAAGGCCCACGTGTTCCGCTCCGAGGCGGCGTACTACGAGCCCGCGGGGGCGGTGTCGTGGGACGTGTCGATGACCGGCACGCAGCCCGACTGGCGGGTCAACGTCAAGAAGGGCGACACGATCTCCATCTCGGCCACCTACGACACCACACGGGCGTCGTGGTACGAGTCGATGGGCATCATGATCGTCTGGGCGACCGACGGGAATGTGGGCGCCGACCCGTTCCAGAAGAAGGTCGACGCCCGGGGGCTGCTCACCCACGGCCACCTGCCCGAGACCGACAACCACGGCGGCGCCGACGCCGGCGGCAAGTTCGCCGACATGACCAAGCTGCCCAACGGCAAGGTCGGCGATTCCGTCACGATCGCCGACTTCACCTACGCCCCGGGCGACATGAGCGGCATCTACACCGACGTGCCGACGGTCAAGCCGGGTCAGTCGCTGAAGTTCATCAACAAGGACTCGCCGATCGGGGTCGGGATCTGGCACACGATCACGGCCTGCAAGGCGCCGTGCGACCAGTCGACCGGCGTCGCCTACCCGCTCGCGGACGCCGACGTGCAGTTCGACTCGGGTGAGCTCGGCCAGGCCGGCCCGCCCACGGCAGACCGGGTCGACTGGAGCATCCCGACCGATCTGCCCCAGGGCACCTACACGTACTTCTGTCGGATCCACCCGTCGATGCGCGGCGCCTTCCGCGTGGATCCCAACGCGCCGGCACCCGACGCCAGCGCCAGCACGAAGCCCTGACCCGTCCGTCGGTCGGCTCGGTCTGCCGGTAGGGGCGTCACTGTCAGGCGGGGAGGTTCACGTCAGACAGCTGGTTCTGGCTGAGCGCGTGGCGGTTGCCGACCGTGACGCCCCAGATGCCCGCGCCGACCGCCGCGACCGCGCCGAGGGCGATGGCGTAGCGGGCCCCGAAGTGCTCGGCGATGGCGCCGACGATCGGCCCGCCGATGGGGGTGCTGCCGAGGAAGACCATGGCCTGCAGGGCTAGCACGCGACCGCGCATGGCCGGGTCCGCGGCCAGCTGCACGATGGAGGTCGACGTGGTGAGGAACGCGATGCTGCTGGCCCCGAGGAGCAGGGCGACGGGCAGCGCGGCCAACTGGCTCGGCACGATCGCCATCAGCGCCAGGGCGATGCCGAACGCGACGCCGGTGAGGCCGACCTTGCGAATATCGATGGAGGTCCGCCGCGCGGACGCGAGTGCGCCCACGAGCGCGCCGACGCTGACGACCGCAAAGATGAACGTGAAGGTCACGTCGGTGCCGTGCAGATCGCGGACGACGAACAAGGGGAACACCACCTGGAAGTTGAACGCGAGGGTGCCGATGACCGCCATCATCACCAGGGGCATCCACAGCTCGGGCACGCTCGCGGCGTAGCGCAAACCGTCGCGGACCTGGCCCTTGCCGCGGGTCGCCACCGGTGAGGGGCGCAGCTCGGCCGGGCGCATCATGAGCAGCGCCGCGATCACCGCGATGTAGGAGAGAGCGTCACCGAGGAACGCCCAGCCGAAACCGACCGTCGTGATGAGCAGACCAGCCAGCAAAGGGCCCACGATGCGCGACCCGGTCATGAGCGTGCTGTTCAGGCTCACCGCGTTGTTGATGGACGCCTCGGGGACCATCTCGACCACGAAGGCACGCCGTGCCGGGTTGTCGAACGCCACGGTCAGGCCGCCGACGAACGCGATCACATAGATCGCGGCGAGGGAGGGGTTGGGCGAGAAGGCGACGGCCGCCAGGGCGAAGGACTGGACCATGGCGATCGACTGCACGATCACGAGGAGCTTGCGCTTGTCGGACCGGTCGGCGACCAGGCCGGCCCACGGGCCCAGCACGAGCACCGGCCCGAACTGCGCGGCCGCGAGCAGGCCGAGGGCGATGCCGCTGTCGGTCAGCTTCAGCACGAGCAGGTTCTGGGCGACCAACGTCATCCAGTTGCCCACCTGCGAGATGAGCTGGCCCCCGAAGAAGAGCCGGAAGTTGCGGATCCGGAGCGACGCGAAGGTGTCCTTGGCGGCGGCGCCGAAGGCGCTCACGCCCCCACTCCCGTCCGCACCGCCACCCCGCAATCGGGACCGACCGTCGGTTGGGTACCGACGATCCGTCTCGATTTCGGGGTGGATGGAGTGGCAGGCACGAGTTCGAGGCTACCGGGATACTTAGCGATGCAAACCTTCTGCCAGCGATCCGCGTGCCCGGTCGTCCCGTCCGGGCCGCCTCATCCGGTGAATGTGGGGGCCACGACCACCGGATCGGCCGGGGTCACGGGCGGCGCCGCCGCGGTGGTCGTGGTGGTCGTGGTGGGGGGGAGCGGGGCGGGGTTGATCTGGAACTGGCCCATCATCCCGTTGTCCTCGTGGAAGGTGATGTGGCAGTGATACACGGACAGGCCGGTGAAGTCCGTGAACTTCATCCGCACCACGGCGTACTCGCCCGTCTTGACGTTGACGGTGTCCTGGGTGCCCTTGGGGTCGCCGGGCACGTAGGTGAGCACTTGGTTCGTGACGGGGTCCCACGTGCCCGTGCCGGTCACCACCATGTCGTTGACGTGGATGTGGAACGGGTGGTCCTCAGCCGTCCCACCCGAGGCCAGGGACGGGTCGTTGCGCAGCACCCACTCCTCAGTGGTGCCGAGGGTGACCTGCACGACCTCGGCGGGCGTGATGTTCTGGAAGAGGACGCCGTTCATGTAGAAGAACGGCGTGTTGGACTGGGTGTCGAAGCTCTCGCTCATGACGATGGTGCGGTGGGCCGCGACCGGCTCGCCGAGCAGGTCGGCCCGCGGGCGGGGGTGGGCCGGGAGGACCGCCGGGGTCTGCGCCGGACCGGCCACGTTGACCGTGGCGAGGACTTGGGCGGGCCACTGCCCGAACGGACCCTGCGTGTAGCCGAGCTGGCGCAACGAGTGCGAGCCGCCGGCTCCGCCGGTGACGGCGACCTCCCAGCGCTTGCCGGGGGGCATGAACAGCTCGGCGGCTTCGTAGGTGTCCCACAGCAGGGCGCCGTCCTCGGACAACACGGTGAAGGTGTGCCCGTCGAGGGCGAGCTCGTAGTACGCGTCGTTGCCGATGTTGGCGATCTGCCACAGCTGGGTCTCGCCTGGCGCGATCGTGAACGACGGCCCGTCGATCCCGTTCACCACGTTGAGCTGCTGCTGGGCCGACGGCTCGGGTCCGAGGGCCCGGCCGTTGCCGGTGCCGGTGATGTAGGTGTTCTTGAGCGCCATGAGC
>JBBQHT010000084.1:0-17269 GCA_038324235.1 Acidimicrobiales bacterium | reverse complement strand
GACCGCGGCCGAGGGCCGGCCGGTCGATCGGGTGGCGCCGATGGCCAAGCTCTTCGCCTGCCAGACGTTCCGTGACGTGACCGCGATGGCCCAGCAGGTGTTCGGCGGCGTCGGCTTCACGCTCGAGTACGACATCCAGCTGTACTTCCGCCGTGCGAAGCAGCTCCAGATCAGCTGGTGGAACGACGCCTACCTCGAAGACCTCATCGCCACCGCCGTCCTCCCCTGATCACGACGAACCCGACGAACCTGTGGGCCGAACCGTCGCCCTGGCGACGCCGATGCCTACCGGTTCGATGAGTGCGGTGAACCTGTAGGCGGATCCGTCGTTCTGACGAGGCCGACACCTACAGGTTGGCGGGGGGATCGTCGGTCTCGAGGGCCTGGACCTGGTCGCGGTAGCGCAGGCTGACCGCCCGCAGGGCGGTCTCGGGATCGACGTCCGCATCGCGGGCGAGCGCGACCGCGGCGAACAGCAGATCGCCGATCAGCTCCGCTCCGGCGCCACCACCGGCTCCCGCGGCTGCCGCGGCCGCGACATCTCCGAGCGGCGGGACGACCGGCATCTCGGCCGCGGCCACGCCGAGTCGGCCGTCCCCGACGGTCGAGCCCCGCTCGAGGGCGGCGGCCTTCTTCTGGACCTTGAGGGCGTAGAGCAGCGCCGGCAGCGCGTCGGGCACGCCGTCGAACACCGAGGCGCGGCCCTTCTCCGCCTTCTTGATGTCCTCCCAGTTGGCGGCGACCTGCTCGGCATCGTCGGCGTCCACACCGCCGAACACGTGGGGGTGCCGGGTGTACAGCTTGTCGTGCACGGTGCGGGCGACGTCGGCCATCGTGAACTGCCCGGCTTCGGCGGCGAGCGTGGCGTGGAAGAAGATCTGGAACAGCAGGTCGCCCAGCTCCTCCTCGAGGTGCTCGTACCCCTCGCCCAGCTCGACGTCGACGTGGTCGAGCGCGTCGAGGACCTCGTAGGCCTCTTCGAGCAGGTGCCGCCGGAGTGACTCGTGGGTCTGCTCCCGATCCCACGGGCATTCGCGGCGAAGGGTCGCGACCAGCTCCGCGAAGCGTTGCAACTCCATCGCGACCGGCGCGGCGTAGGTGGGGATCCAGAGTGACGTGAGGTGGTCGGGCACGACCTCGCGATCCAGCTCGTCCCAGGACACCTCGAAGATGCGCTCGTCCGGGAGACCGAGTCGTTGGATGACCGTGATCGCCAGATCGTCGGGCAGGAGGCCCACGCCCCGCACGGGCTCCTCGACGCCAGCCTCGAATGCAGCCTCGGCGCCAGCCTCGGTGACCGTCGCGGCGGGCGGCCGCGCCCGCCGGGCCAGGCCGCTGCCGAGAGTCGAGCGGGTCTCGAGCGCGTCGGCGATCGCCAACTTCACGCTCGACAGCACGTCGGTCGAATCGCACTGCGCCACGAGCAACGGGCCGCGCTCACCGGCGGCCTCGATCTCGAAGCGGTGCCCGTCGATGATCCGGGCGCCGCCGGTGATCGGATCCACGCCCAGGCGCACCCACGCCAGGTCGACGAAGGACAGCGCCGGGTGCAGCTCGACCCGCACCCGCGGGTCGGCCAGCAGGAGCTCGACGGAGTGCTCGGCCACCACCGGGGAACCCGGCACGGCGTACAGGACCGACCCGTGCTCGATCGCCGCGGTCACGAGCAGGTCGACGATGCCCTGGTAGACCTCGGGCATCGACGCGCTCTCGTCGTAGACGTGGTCGAAGGTGAGCGCGCCCTCGATGATGCTCGCGGCGGGGTGCCGGGCGGTGCGCAGGTAGCGGTGCGGATGCGCGTCGAGCAGGGCCATGGTGCCGACGGTGACCAGGTCGGCACCCGCGGGGCCGAGGCCCACCACACAGACCAGCGGACGAGGGTCCAGGGTGTCCATCAGCCACCGGCCTTGGGGACCTCGGGCACGAGCGACGTCGGCGCGCCGGCCCCGGCGCCGCCACTCGAACCGCCACCCGTCCCGGCATCCGGCCCCGATCCCGGCACGGTCCCCGTGTCGTTGGGAACGAGGGTGACCTTGGCGGTCCCGCCCGGTGGGTCGAGGACACCGGTGGCGGGGTTCCACGTGCCGTACGCGGGATCCACGATGACGGTGGCGTCGCGCGAGGCCTGGGTCAGCCACGTCTGCAGGGCCTGTTGGGCCTGGTTCGCCACGGCGGCGCGCAACGTGTCCTTCGTCTCGTCGAACGACTTGGTCCGCCGATCGCTGACGAGGATCAGGTGATACCCGTAGGTGCTGCGAACCGGGGCGCCGATGTGGCCGACGGGTTGGGTCCAGACCGCGTCGTCGAAGCTCTTCTCGTACTGCCCCTTCGGGGTGCACCCGAGATCGCCGCCCTGGTCCTTGGTCGCGGTGTCGTCCGAGCTCGCCGCCGCCACGGTCGCGAAGTCGGCGCCGGCGTCGATCTGCACCTTGAGCGGGGTGATCGTGGCCAACGCGGATGCGTACTCGGCGTCGGTCGGCGTGACCGGCTGACCGGTCTTCGCGTCGAGCTGCCCGTCACCGGCCTTGATCAGCAGGTGGCGGACGCAGGCCTGGGTGGCGTACTTGTCCTTGACCTGCTCGTAGAGCTGGCGGAGCTGATCGTCGGTGCTGACCTGGGCGGTGAGGTTGTTCTGGAGCACCTGGAGGTTGGCGACACCGGTGATGAGCACCTCGCGGTAGCTGCCGAACGCGTCGAGCACCGATCGACCGACATCGGTGCCCGGCGGGGAGGACCCCTGCGCGGTGTCGGGGGCCACCGACCCTGGCGGCGCGGCGGCCGCCGGCTCGGCCGGTGGGGTCGTCCCGGGAGCCGCCACCGGTCCCACACCAGGTGTGCCGCTGGCCGTCGCGCCCGGCGCGAGTCCGGCGGCGATGATGTCGATCGCCTTGGTCCGGTCGGCGTCGCTCACCGTGAGCCCGCGTTTGCGCACCTCGGCCTCTGCGAGCTGGAACGTGATGCGCTCGTTGAGGAACTCGGTGACGAACTCGGGGGCGAAGTCCGTCGTGCTGCCATCCTTGAAGACCGTGAACGACTGGCCGTTCTGCGCGCGGGCCTCCCGGTAGCCGGTGTTGTCGGCGATCTGGCGCAGCTCATCCACGAAGTCGGCCCGGGGCAGGCTCCAGCCGTTGACCACCAGGATCGGCTCGTCCCGCGAGCAGCCGACCGCGGCGGCCATGAGGACGAGGCCGGCAACGAGCACCGCCAGCGCGCGGCGGGTGCGGAAGGGGAACGGGGGCGGCATCGGAGTCATGGGGCGAAGGGCACCGTAGCGTCCCGCCCGCGGCATGCGGCCGCGGGCGCAAGCGAACCGAGACGCGCTACCCCTGGGGGATCGTGCTCGTCGCGCCGGTGCCGGTGGCCCGGGTCGAGGTGGTGGTCGAGGACGGCGAGGATGACGTCACCGTCGTCTCGGTGCCGGTCCCCGTCCCGCTGCCGGTGCCGGTGCCCGTGCCCGGATCGACGGCACCCGGATCGACGGCACCCGGATCGACGGTGCCGGACGGATCGGTGGAGCCGGTCGAGCCGTTGGCCCCCGACTGGCCGAGCACCGACGCGATGTCCAAGGAGGTGCTGGGTTGGGTCGGGTTGGCGGCGCCGTTGGGCGGCACGACCTGGCCCTTGGTGGCATCCCACGAGCCGTACCGCGGATCGACCGTGACCTGAGCCTTCTGCACGGCCGCCTGCTGGGCCTTGCTCACCGCGTCGCTGCTGAGCGCCTGCACGATCTGGTCCTTGACCTCGTCGAACGACGGCGTGCCCCGCTTGGTCACCTTGATGATGTGATAGCCGTACTGGGTCTTCACCGGCGGCCCGACCACGCCGACGGGCTGGTTCCAGACGGCGTCGTCGAACTCCTGGACGTAGCTGCCCCGCTTGGAGACGCAGGCCAGCGCGCCACCGTTGGCGGCGCTGCTGGGGTCACCCGGATTGGCCTTGGCGAGCGTCGCGAAGTCGGCACCGGCGGCCAGTTGCGCCTCGAGGTCGTTGGCCTTGGCCAGCGCGGCGGCGTACTCGGCATCGGTGCCCGGGGCGGACTGCCCGGTCGTCGCGTCAGGCGTCCCCGCGGTGATCAGGATGTGGCTCGCGCACGCGGAGGGCTGCAGCCGGTCCTTGGCGCCGTCGTACACCTTGCGCAGCTCCTCCTCGGTCGGCGTCACCGACTTCTCGAAGGCGCTCTGGATGGCGACGTACGAGATCAGCACATCCTGGAACGGACCCATCGCGTCGAGCACCGCGGCCCCGTCGGTCGCGCCGGCCGCGAGCACGGCCGTGGTCGACGGGGAACCGGTGTCGGGGGCGCCGAACTGCTTGGCCAGGTTGTCCGATGCCGTCTGCTTCTCTTGCGCCGTGGGGGTGATGCCCCGCCGCGCCGCCTCGTCCACCACGGCGGAGAGCTGCACCTGCACCGTGAGCACGCCGGTGACGAACGCAGGGTTGTAGACCGTCTTGGCCTCGTTCGTGTACGGCTGCACGCTCTGGCCGGTGAAGGCGGTGGTGAGCGTCGTGCTGCCGGCGATCGTGGTCAGCTGCTTCTGCAGCTGCGCATCGGTCAGCGTGTAGTTGGCGCCGCCGATCGGGCTGGTGATCACCATGGCCGGCGGGTTGACGTAGGAACAGCCGACCGCGGCGGCCGTGATGGCGATCACGAGCGCGGCGATGAGCGCGGAAGGTCGAAGGTGCGTTCTCACAAGGTTCGCCAGCCTAGAGTCGACCTCCGTGCCGGGCCAGTCAGCCCCGCTCGGCGGCGCTGCGCGCCGTCAGTCCTCGATGGGCAGCAGGTCGCGCAGCGCCGTGATCACGACGCCGGCGGATTCTGCGGCATTGCGCACCGGCAGCTGGAGCTGGCCGACCTCCTCCTTGTACACCGCGCCCTTGTAGAGGCGATCGAGGCGGATCACCTTGCTCGTGGGCAGCTTGAGCGGGCTGAGGCGGGCCACCCACTTGGGGCCCCCGAACCCGCCGCTGCCCCCCGAACCCTGCGTGACGATCACCTCGCGCACCCCGGTGCGGACGCACTCGGCCCGCATCCGGGCCACCTCGAGCAGCGCCTCGGCGGCCTTGGGCACCGGCCCGTAGCGGTCTTCCCACTCCGCGCGGATGTCGTCGACCTGGGCCTCGGTCTCGACCGCGGCGAGGCGACGGTACGCCTCCAGTCGCGGCTCCTCGTTGGTGATGTAGTCCTTCGGGAGGTTCGCGTTGATGGGCAGCTCGACCTTGATCTCCGCGGGTTCGCGGGTCTCCTCCCCCTTGAGCTCGGCGACCGCTTCGGTGACCATCTGGCAATACAGGTCGTAGCCCACGGCCGCGATGTGCCCGGACTGACCCGTACCGAGCAGGTTGCCGGCCCCGCGGATCTCGAGGTCGCGCATGGCGATCTTGAAGCCCGAGCCCAGCTCGGTCTCCTCACCGATCGTCTTGAGCCGCTCATAGGCCTCTTCGGTGAGCTCGCGGTCCTGGGGGAAGAACAGATAGGCATAGGCGCGCTGACCGGCCCGGCCGACGCGGCCGCGCAGCTGGTGGAGCTGGCCCAGACCGAGCAGGTCGGCCCGGTCCACGACGAGGGTGTTCACCGTCGGCATGTCGATGCCCGACTCGATGATCGTCGTGCACACCAGCACGTCGTACTGGCCCTCCCAGAAGTCGATGACGATCTGCTCGAGCTGCCCATCGTCCATCTGCCCGTGGGCGATGGCGATGCGAGCTTCGGGCACGAGGTCGCGGATCTCGCCGGCCACCTTCTCGATGTCCTGCACGCGGTTGTGCACGAAGAACACCTGGCCCTCGCGGAGCAGCTCACGGCGGATCGCCTCGGCGATGGCCCGCTCGTTGTGCTCGCCCACGTAGGTGAGGATCGGCTGACGCTCGGCCGGCGGCGTGTTGAGCAGCGTGAGGTCACGGATGCCGGTGAGGCTCATCTCGAGCGTGCGCGGGATGGGGGTGGCCGTGAGGGTCAGGACGTCGACGTCGGCCTTGAGGTGCTTGATCTGCTCCTTCGCGCCGACGCCGAAGCGCTGCTCCTCGTCGATCACGAGCAGCCCGAGCTGCTTGAAGGCGATGTCCTCGGACAGCAGGCGGTGCGTGCCGATGACGACATCCACCTCGCCGTCGCGCACCCCGTTCATGACCTTCTTCGCCTGCCCGGTGGTGAGGAACCGCGAGAGCACCTCCACGCGCACGGGGTACCCGGCGAACCGCTCGCTGAAGGTCTGGAAGTGCTGCTGGGCCAGCAGCGTCGTGGGCACGAGCACCGCGACCTGCTTGCCGTCCTGCACCGCCTTGAAGCAGGCGCGGATCGCGACCTCGGTCTTGCCGAAGCCGACATCGCCGCACACGAGGCGGTCCATCGGGGCCTGGGCCTCCATGTCGGCCTTGACCTCCTCGATGGCCTTGGCCTGATCCGGCGTCGGTTCGTACGGGAAGGCCTGCTCGAGCTCGTGCTGCCACGGCGTGTCCTGCGCGAACGCGTGGCCGTGCGCGTTGACCCGCTTCTGGTAGAGGACGACGAGCTCCTGCGCGATCTCGGTCACCGCGGAGCGGACCTTGGCCTTGGCCTTCTGCCACTCCCCGCCACCCATGCGGCTGAGCGACGGCGAATCGCCCCCGGTGTAGTGACGGACCGCGTCGATCTGATCCGACGGCACGTACAGCTTGTCGTCGCCGCGGTACTGGAGCAGCAGGTAGTCGCGCTCGACCCCGCCGATGGCGCGCTTGACCATCCCGCCGTAGCGCGCGACGCCGTGCTGGAAGTGCACGACGTGATCGCCGGGCTTGAGATCGTCGAAGAAGCCCTGGCTGGCCTGCTTGCGCGGGCGGGCCCGGCGGTGGGCGCGCCGCCGGCCGGTGACGTCGGATTCGGCGAGGACCGCGAGCTTCACACCCGGCAGGATGAACCCGCGCTCGAGTGGCGCGACGGTGATGACGCCCCCGGCCTTGGCCAGGTCGCTCGTGCCGTCCAGGTCGAGGCGGAAATGGAAGCCCTGCTCGTTGAGGATCTGGTCCAGGCGTTGCGCGGTACCTGCACCATCGGCACCCACGACGATCGAGTAGCCGTCCTGCAACAGGTCCTGCAACTGCTTCACCAGGTGGGCGCCGTCGCCGACCACCGGGTTCCAGCCCGCGGCCACCACCGTGGCGACATCGGGTGACTCGGGCGCGGTCGCCACGGTCCACGCGGGCGCCTTCGTGTGCGCGAGCAACCGGTCGAAGGGCAGGTGCAAGCTGGGGAAGTCGAGGTCGCCGGCGTCCCAGGTCTTGGCCAGCGTGCCCGCCAGGTCGGCCTCCTCGGCCAGGATGTCGGCCGCTCGATCGCGCATGCGCCGCGGTTCCACCAGCAGGATCTGCGCCTCGGGGGGCAACAGGTCGAACAGCACCTGTTCCTCGGCGCACAGCCACGGCAGCCACGACTCCATGCCGTCGAAGGTGAGGCCCTCGCTGAGTCGCTCCCACTGCTCCCGACCCCACGGTTGCTCGGCGATGAGCTCGGTGGCCCGGGCGCGCACATCGTCGGTGGGAAGGAGCTCGCGGCAGGGGAAGATCTCGGCCGCATCGATCTCGTCGGTCGAGCGCTGATCGGCGACGGAGAACTCGGTGAGGCGATCGATCTCGTCGCCCCACAGGTCCATGCGCACCGGCGCGTCGGCGGTGGACGGGAACACGTCGACGATCGAGCCGCGGACCGCCACCTCACCCCGGTGCTCGACCTGGTACTCACGGCGGTACCCGGCGTGGACCAGCCGCTCCACGAGCTCGGCCGGATCCAGCTCGTCACCCTGGCGGACGACGATCGGCGCCGCCTCGAGCGCGTGGGGGCCCAGGCGCTGCACGAGGGCGCGGCCCGCCGCGACGATCACGCGCGCGCCGCCGGGCTGATCGGTGGCGGTCAGGTGCAGGCGCCACAGGGTGCGCATGCGCCGACCCATCGTCTCGGTGGACGGACTCACCCGCTCGAACGGCAGGGTCTCCCACGCGGGGAAGAAGTCGACCTGGTCCGGGCCGAGGTAGGCAGACAGGTCACGGGCGAGGCGCTCGGCGTCGGTCGAGGTCGGCATGGCCACGACGAGCGGCGTGCGGCTCGACACCCGGGCCAGGCCGGCGATCGTGATGGCGCGGGCGGGCTCGGGCACGGCGAGGATGGCGTTGGTGCGCCCGAGCACCTGCCCGAGCGCGGGTTCGTCCTCGAGCAGCGCCGGCAGCGTCGTGAGGTTGGCAGCCAAGAGCGGGGGTCCAGTCGGGTGAGGGGCGCGCGACGCGCGAGCGAGCCCGGCACAGCGCCGGGCGGGGGTGGTGATCGAGTTGTCCCGCCAGGCTACCGGCCGGTGGATCGGTCGCGATGCGGGAGGCCGGCACCGCGCTCCCCCGGCGCCGACGCCGCGATCGCGAGCCGATCGCGAGCCGATCGGCGCGGACCCGCAGCACCGCGCGTGCGTCGATCGCGGGCGAGGCCTGGTACTGATCGGCGCCGATCGCTGGGTAGGTACCGGGTTCATCGCCGGCGCCACCCCTTCGGGCAGAGCCGCGTCGTCAGACCGAGGAGACCCATGGACACCGCCGCGAGCCCCGCCATCATCCGCAACCCCGACGGCACCCTCGTGGTCCCCATGGAGCCGGAGCGCCAGCACGAGGCGGACGGCGGCTCGGACGCTGTCGTGCCGGCCGCGGATCCCGCCGAGGGGGCCTCGACCCGGGTGCTGCACCCCGGCGAGGGCGGCTATGACGAGGCCCTCGCCGCCTGGGATCTGCAGCAGCACCCCGATCACGAGGTGGCGGTCTCGACCGCGACGGGGCGCCAGGAAGCGATGGCGGTGGTGCATGCCGTCGCCGCCGACGAGGGCCACGACGTGGCCGCCGCGGTCGACCAGCTCGAGGATCCCGAAGCCAGCGGCGAGGCCCTGCGCCACGTGCTCGTCGGTGGCGTCCACGCCGTCGAGGACTTCGCCGCCGAGGTGGCGGCCACCGAAGGCGACGATCCCCTGCCCGCCCACCAGGCCACCAAGATCATCGGCGAGGTCCTCGCCGAGCTCGACAGCTGACCCAACGTCTCGCGTCCCAACGCCAGCGGCCCACCGCCAGGGCCAACCGCACTCCACCTTCTCGGCTCCGTGGGCGCCCCCCCACCCCGAATCTCGGCTCCGTGGGCGCCCCCCCACCCCGATTCTCGGCTCCGTGGGCGCCCCCCCCACCCCGTTTCTCGGCTCTGTGGGCGCCCCTCGACGCGAGCCGTCAGCCGGGCGGAGGCGCTCAGCGGTGGAGGGTCACGCCGGTGCGGTCGCCGAACGCCGCCACCGCCTCGTCCCACGAGGGGTATTCCTGCTCCTCGTCGTGGCCGGCCCAGGCGTCGGGCGGGGCGGTCCAACGCCACGTCTGGATCCGGGCACCGGGCCACGGCCCGGCCGGCGACGGGGCCGATGTCCCGGCCCCGCGGGGGTCGGGATCTCGCACCGACACCTGCACGATCCGATCGGCCCACCACAAGCGCGCCGACGGCACGGGCGGCACCCCCGAGTGGGTGACCGAGATGGCGCACAGAGCCCGGATGTCATCGCGGCCGAGCGGGACCGAGAAGCGCCGATACGCCAGGCGCTTGGCCCATCGACCGGTGCCGACCTCGTAGCTCCACGAGCCGTCGGCTTCGTCCGTCCGTGCGCCCCACGCGCCCTGGTGGACGGCTTCGGTCCCAACGCTTCCGGGTCCGGGGATCACCGCGAGGAAGAACGGATCGCACAACCACCGGCGGCCACCATCACCCTCGCTGGCCTCCTCGTTCACCACGACCGCCGCGTGCAGGTCCACGAGCGGCGCCGCATCGTCGCACCGCCGCGCGGCGACGATGTCGGCCCGAGCCACCCCAGAGGTCTCGAGCAGGGCGGCGAAGAGCGTTGCGTACACCCAGCACGACCACGCGAAGCGCGGGCTCCCGACGGCAGCTTCGTCGAGGATCTGGCGAGCCAGAAGGTCGGGATCCGCTCCCGGGGGGATCTCGTGGCGATGCATCGCGTCGAGCTTCGAGGTCGACCCCGCCGGCAGCACGGCCGCGAGCGCCGCAACCAGCGCGGCCACGCCGTCGCCGGGATCCCACCCGACGAGCGCCGCCAGGTCGTCCACCAACCCTCGATCGATCCGCCATTCCGGTCGGGATCCGTCCACGCTGTGCATCAGGATCGGTCGCGTCAGCGGGTGGGGACGGCGTCGGTGCGATCGAGCAGCCGGTAACCCACGCCCGGTTCGGACACCAGGCGCGGGTGCTCCGCGTCGCAGCCCAGCTTCTTGCGGATCGTGGTGGCGTACGTGCGCAGGTATTGCGTCTCGTTCACGTAGTCCGGACCCCAGACCTCGTGCAGCAGCATGCGATGGGTCACGACCTTGCCGGGCCAGCGCGCCAGCAGGGCGACGATCCCGAACTCCTTGGGCGTGAGCTCGACCGGGCGCCCGTCGACCTCGCAGGTGTGGTGGGCGATGTCGATGCGGATGTCCCCGACGACGAACACCGCATCGTCGACCACGCCCGTGCGGGTGGCACGGTGACGCAACGCGACGCGGACCCGCGCCAGCAGCTCGGGCATCGAGAACGGCTTGGTGATGTAGTCGTCGGCGCCCTCGTCGAGCGCCACGACCTTGCGCTGCTCGTGGCCGTCCGCGGTCAGCACGATGATCGGCACCTCGGACCACTCCCGCACGCGGTGCACCACCGTGACCCCGTCGTCGTCGGGCAGACCGAGATCGAGCAGCACGACATCGAACGTCTCTCCCGAGATGCGCTCGACCGCCTCCGCGCAGGACCCGGCCAACGTCACGGTGTACCCGCGCGCTTCGAGCCCGGCCTTGAGCGCCCGCCGGATCGGCGGTTCCTCGTCCACCACCAACACCCGTGTCATGCGTCCCCATCTTCCTGGTCCACGTCGACCGAGCGGTGGACCGGCACCGTGAACAGCACGGACGCGCCCCCGCCGGGCGTGTCGTCGATCCTGATCGTGCCTCCGTGGGCGCTGACGATCCCATGGCAGATAGCCAGGCCCAGGCCGGTCGAACGGCTGCCGGGACCGGGCTGGAACGGCTCGAACAGCTGGTCGCGAGCGGCGGGCTCGATGCCGGGACCGTGATCGACCACGGCGATCTCGACGAACTCGGTGGCTCCGGCGATCTCGAGGGGCAGGGCGCGGGCCCGCACCTCGATGACCGTGCCCTCCGGGACGTGGCGGACCGCGTTGGCCAAGAGGTTCGTGAGCACCTCTTCGAGTTGGCCGAAGTCGGCGTCGGCGAGCGGCAGTCCGGGATCGATGTCGGCCACGATCGTGTCGGCGCGCAGGAGCGGGGCCAGCACCGCCAGCCGATGGCGGACCAGCTCGGCGACATCGACGGCCTGACGCCGCGGAGCCAGGACGCCCGCTTCGATCCGGCTCATGCTCAACAGGTTGCCCACGAGCCGATCGAGGCGATCCACCTCGTCGCACACGGTCTGGAGCAGTTCGATGCGCGTCTCGTCATCGAAGTCGATCCCGTCGTGCAGGTCGGTCACGATGGCGCGAATCGCCGCGAGCGGGGTGCGCAGGTCGTGGGTGACCGATCGCAGCAGCGCGCTGCGTTGCAGGTCGAGCGCGGCCGCGTCGGTCATGCGTCGGCCAGCAGATCAGTGCTGTTGAACCGCGCCATCGCGGCATCAGCTCCATCCGCGAGCATCACCTCGACCGCGTCGGCCGCGATCGTGGCGGCCGCATCGAGCACCTGGCGCTCGGCCTTGCCCACCTTCTTCAGCACGTGATCGACGCCGTGCTCCTTCGACGGCGGCTTGCCCACACCGATGCGGATCCGGACGAAGTCTTCGGTGTGCAGGTGCGCCTTGATCGACCGCAGGCCGTTGTGACCGGCCAGCCCACCGCCGACCTTGACCTTGAGCCGGCCCAGCGGCAGGTCGAGCTCGTCGTGCACGATGACGAGGCGGTGCAGGTCCTCGATGCCGTAGCGGCGCACCAGCGGAGCGACCGACTCGCCGGACAGGTTCATGAACGTCTGGGGCTCGGCCAGCGCGACCCGGGCCCGATCGGGACCGACGCGCACCTCGTCGACCAGGGCCTTCTCCTTGCCCTTGCGCAGGCTGCCGCCGTGACGGCGCGCCAAGAGCTCGATGACCTCGAAGCCCACGTTGTGCCGTGTCCCGACGTACTCGGCCCCCGGGTTGCCGAGGCCGACGACGAGCAGATCCGCCGGCGTGCCGCGACGGGGACCGTCGCGCCTGGCTGCAGGCTTCTTGGCGAAAGCGGCCATGGCCGCATCACCCCGTTCCGGTCAGGCCGAGGGGCACCCGGCCGGGCTGGCGACTACTCCGACTCGGGAGCCTCCGCAGTGGCAGCGTCGGGATCGACGTACTCCTCGCCCTTGAGCGCCTGCTGCAAGATGATGGTCGAACGGGTGGCGCTGCCCACGGCGACGGGCGACTCGGGATCGACCTCGGTGGTGACGCCGTCGGGGAGCACGACCTCGCCGACCCGGACCTGGGAGCCGAGCTCGATGCCTGACACGTCGACGTCGATCTGGGTCGGGATCGTGCCCGGCTTGGCCTTCACGGTCAGCGAGTAGAGCAGCTGGTCGATCATGCCCTTCATCGCTTCGAGCTTCGGCGCCTCGCCCACGAGGTTGAGCGGCACGTCGACCTCGAGGGCGGCGTTGCGGTCGATCAGCATGAAGTCGACGTGGGTGACGTTGCGGCGGACCGGGTCACGCTGCATGTCCTTGACGACCGAGAGGTTGGTCTCGCCGTTGACCGTGAGATCGATGAGGGCGTTGAGGCCGGCGTCGGTCGTGAGGGCCCGGCGCAGGTCGGGATAGTCGACGGTGACGGCGATCGGCTCGGAGCCGAGGCCGTACACGACACCGGGCACCTTGCCTTCGGCGCGAAGACGGCCCGACGAGCGGGATCCGGGGGAACGGCCGGTGTGGGCGGTGAGGCTGACATCCATGACGTACGAACTCCTGCACGCGGCGCGCCGGGCGCACCGATCGGGGGCGATCACAAACAGTCGGCCATGCTATCGGGCGGGAGGGCCTGCGGGCGAACTGGCGCCACCTCGCCGGCGGCCGGCCAGATTCAGGACTTCGCCGGGACTTTGGACCCTTTGCGCGCTCGGCCCCGGGCGAGAACCTCCTTCTATGACCACGACGCTCGATTCGTCCCCTGCCGCCCCGTCCACCACGACGCCGCTGGCGACGTCCGTCGCGCCCGTCGCGCCCGTCGCGCCCGTCGCGCCGGTGACGGCGCCGGTCGCGCCGGTGACGGCGCCGGTCGGCGAGCACACCGCCGCTGCGGGCCCGCCGGCGGTCGACGCGCCCGATCCTGTCGCACGCGGCTTCGGCAAGGCGATCCTGCTGGGATCCGTCGTCGGCATCGTCGTCTGGACCGCCCTGATCTGTCTGGTCGTCAAGGTGCAGTGGCCCAGTCTCGACACCGCCTCGGTGATCGGCATCGGCGTGTGGACCGGGATCTGGGGCGGGGTGTTCCTCGGCGGCACGATCACCGTCGGCCTCTGGTCGCACAAGAACTTCCACTGACCTGACCTGATCTGACCTGACCTGACCTGACCTGACCTGACCTGACGCGGCGCGGTCAGGAGGCGAGGACGCGGGCGAGCTCGTCGCGACCGCTGACGCCGAGCTTCTCGTAGGCCCGCTGCAGGTGGTTCTCCACCGTGCGGACCGACAGGAAGAGCTTCTCGGCGATCTCCTTGCTGGGCAGGCCCTGCGAGGCCAGCATCGCCACCTCGCGCTCGCGCCGGGTCAGCGGCGAGGCCTCCTCCACGAGCGCCAGCGCCGGGGTCAGCGACCCTTCGCACTGCTTGATGAGCTGGCGAGACCGCTGGGCCGCGGCTGATGCCTCGCGAGAGCGACCGGCGCGTCGATAGGCGCGCGCCGCATCGGCCTCGGCCTCGCCGGCGACGAGGTCGAGGCCGAGTCGCGTGAACGTGGCCGCCGCGGCAGCCAACGCGGAGGGGTCGTGGGAGACGAGCGCTTCGACGTGCGCCGCCCGAGCCGGCACGATCTCGCCCTGGCACTGGCCGGCCAGCAGCCGAGACCGTTCGAGCGCACGCTCGGGTGCACCCAGACGGGCGAGGCTGTGCAGCGCGATCGACGAGCAGCCCCGCGACCCTTCGGCGATGCCCTCATCGGCCGCCCGGTCGAGCAGGTCGCGCGCCGCTTCGAGCTCGCCGCGTGCCGCCAGCGCCCAGGCCCGGGCGTCGTCGAGCATCACGTGGTTGAGCCGCACACAGGTGTCGATCGCGTCGAGCCGCTCCTCGAGCTGGCGGGCGTCCTCCAGCCGGCCGAGCGACGCGGCCGCGAGCACCGCGCCACCCACCGGCCACTGCTGCCGGCCGGCCAGCTGCGCGAGACCGAAGCAGGAGGCGGACCGGTCGTACCACTGGCGGGCGGTCATCATCCGACCCCGGAACGTCATGAGGTTGCCGTACAGCAGGCCGAACCAGGCCTGGGCGTGCACGGCGTGCTGCTCGGTGGCCGCCGCCCAGGCGACCTCGAGCAGGTCCTGCGCCTCATCGAGGCGTCCGACGTGGGTCAGCGCGGCGATGATGCCGATCGCGTGGATGCCCGGGTCGGACTGGAACAGCTCGTTCTCCCAGACATCGAGGTGCGCGGCGTAGGCCCGCTGCAGGACCTCGAGCGCGTCGTCGGCCTGGCCGTCCCAGGTGAGCACGGTGCCCGCCGTGATGGCGGCCTCGATCAGCGGGCGCACCGCATCGCCGTCGACCGCCCGCTGCACCAGTGCCAGCGCCTGGTAGGTGTGGCCCAGCATCATCACCAGCGTCGCCCGGTGCCCGACGAGCTCGAGCCTCCAATCGGGATCCGCGATCGAGGCCTCCGCGGTGTCGATGACCGCCAGGGCCGCGTCCGGCTGCTCGCCCCGGAACAGGTTCTCGCTGCGGGCCATCGCCACGAGCACCCGTTCGGCGTCGGTGGTCGCCAGCGTGGACGCGACGGCGAGCGCGGCTTCGGCCTCGTCCCGGAGGCCGAGCTCACTGGCGACCTGGCCGAGGAGATGTCCCGCGGCGAACGACTGCTCGAGGTCCCATGCGGCCCGGCTCAGCTTGCGCGCCTGGCTGATGTCGAGCGCCACGAATGCCTGGCGGGCGGCGGCCGCGAGCATGGTCGGGTTGCTGGCGCTGCCCGATTCGAGGCGCCAGGTCGCGATGCGGAGCAGGTCACCACGACGGCGGGCACCGTGCGCGTCGATCGCGTCGGCGAGGCTGCGCAGGATGTTGCGGCTGCGCATCCGGCCCATCTTGGTGCGGACCACCTCGCCGTAGAGCGGGTGCGCCAGCCATACCTCCAGGCGGCGCTCGTCCTCGAAGATGCGCACGAGTCCGACGCGTTCGAGCATCTCGAGGTCGCGCGGCGACGAGAAGTCCTCGACGACGCTGACCCCGAGCGGCTCGCCGAGCGCGACCAGTTCGAGCGCGGCGTACGCGGACTCGTCGAGCGCCTGGAGGCGGTCGGCGACCAGGTCGGCGAGGCGGGAGGACACCGCGATGGGCCCCACCAACTTCCACTCGTCCTCGGCCTCGACCAGCGAGCCGGCTTCTTGCGCCGCGTGGATCAGCTCGCGCAGGGCCAGTGGGTTGCCCTCGCTGATGCGCAGCAACTCGGCGCGGGCGTTGGGGTCGACGCGCCCCCCGAGCGCCTCGACCACGAGCTGGTCCACATCGAGGTCAGGGAGCGGTTCGATGTCGATGCGCTCGGCGTGGCCGTCCTTCCACAACGCGGTGATCGCATCGCTGACCTCCTCGCCCGTGCGCACGGTGACGAGCACGAAGATGTGTCGGTCCGCCGCGATCTGCAGCAGCAGCGCCGCGGACACATCATCGAGCAGGTGGCCGTCGTCCACGAAGAGCAGCAGCGGCTTGTCCCCCGCCCGCACGGCGAGCGCTTCGCGGGCGGCGCCCAGCAGGTTGATGCTGCGATCCCCGAAGTCGGGCAGCAGCGGGGCGAGCGCCCCCAAGGTGATGCCGGCGGTCGAGCGGGTGGCCACGACCCGGGCGGTGGAGAAGCCGGACTGCTCCGCCAGGACCTGGCACTCCGACGCCAGGCGCGTCTTGCCGACCCCGCCGGGGCCGATGAGCACGACACCGGAGCAGTCAGTTCGCGCCAGCGCGCTCGCCACTCGATCCAGTTCGGTCGCCCGCCCGACCAACGGCCAGTCTTCGTGCACCGGGGGATCCTAGTGCCGTGACCGGACTCGGCCGGACGTCCGCTCGGTGATCGCCACGCGGCGCGTCAGCTCTGGTTCGCCCCGCCGAAGATCTCGCTGACCGAGGTGTCCTCGAACACCGCATCGATCGCGTCGGCGATGATGCCCGCCACCGACAGCACCTCGAGCTTGTCGAACTGCTTCTCGGGCGGCAGGGGCAACGTGTTGGTGGCGATGATCTTGGAGATGACCGAGTTCTTCAGGCGGTCCACCGCGGGGCCGGAGAACACCGCGTGGGTGCAGGCGGCGTAGACCTCGGTCGCGCCGTGGTCCTTCAACAGCTCCGCCGCGGCGACGATCGTGCCGGCGGTGTCGATCATGTCGTCGATCAGCACGCACGTGCGCCCGTCCACCTCGCCGATGACGTCCTTGGCCTCCACTGCGTTCTTCTCACCCTTGAGGCGCCGCTTGTGCACGATCGCCAGATCGGCGTGGAGCATCTGGGTGTAGCGCTCGGCCACCTTCACCCGCCCGGCATCAGGCGACACGACCACCAGGTCGTCGCCCAGGGTGTTGATGTGCTCGCACAGCACTGGCATGGCGGTGAGGTGATCGACCGGCCCGTCGAAGAAGCCCTGGATCTGGCCTGAGTGCAGATCGACGCTGATGATGCGGGTGGCCCCGGCGCTGAGGAACATGTCGGCGACGAGCCGGGCGGTGATCGGCTCGCGCCCTTCGGACTTGCGGTCCTGGCGGGAGTAGCCGTAGTAGGGGCAGACCACCGTGATGCGCTTGGCCGAGGCCCGCTGGGCGGCGTCGACCATGATGAGCTGCTCCATGATCGAGTCGTTCAGGCTCAGGTGCTCATTGGCGCTGTGGCTCTGGATGATGAAGACGTCGGTGCCTCGCACCGACTCCCCGAAGCGGCAGTGCAGCTCACCGTTGGCGAACTCGGCGAGGTTGGCGTTGCCCAAGGTCACCCCGAGGTGCTGGGCGATCTCCTCGGCGAGGGGGAGGTTGGCACGCCCTGCGAGGAGGTGCAGCCGCTTCTTCGGAACGAGCTCCATGAGGTCTTCCTTT
>JBBQHT010000083.1:0-17381 GCA_038324235.1 Acidimicrobiales bacterium | reverse complement strand
TACCTGGCCGAGGCCATCACCCCGAACGCGGACTTCACGACGTGGACGATCCGGGTGCGGCCCGGAGTGACCTTCCACAACGGCGAACCGTTCGATGCCGCCGCGCTGCGGCTCAACCTCGAGACCGCCCGGACCAACGGCCTGACCGCACAGGCCCTGTCGTTCATCGCCTCGACGGCGATCGTCGACGATCGGACCGTCACCGTGTCGATGACCCGGCCGTGGTCCACCTTCGCGATGGCCCTGAGCGGCCAGGCCGGGTACATGGCGGCGCCGGCGATGCTGAAGGATCCCCAGGAGGGCGCCCGCCACCCGATCGGCACCGGACCGTTCGTCTTCCAGCACTGGACCCCCGACTCGTCACTCCGGGTCACCAAGAACGCCCACTACTGGCAGCCAGGGCTCCCGTACCTCGACGGGATCGAGTTCAAGGTGCTGGCTGACGCGACCAGCCGTCAGAACGCACTCAACGGGCGATCGGTGGACGCCGTCGAGGTGAACACCGCGCAGGGCCTGCTCGATGCGCAGGCCGCGCTCGCCGACGGGCGGTCACAGGTGATCAACACCGTGGGCCGCGACTCGGACGAGACGATCATCGCCCTGAACACCGCGACGGAGCCGTTCAACGATCCGATCGCTCGACGCGCGCTCGCGGTCGGTCTCGATCAGACGGACCTCGCGCAACGGGCGTATTCGGGTGCGCTTCCCGCCGCGACCGGGCCCTTCGCCGAAGGCTCGCCCGCCTACCTCGCGGGCGCCGACGCCGGCTATCCCGCGCACGATGTCGGCGAGGCGCGCCGACTGGTGGCGCAATACCAGAGCGCGCATGGCAAGCCGTTGAAGTTCAGTGCGCTCCTGCCGCCCGATCCCGCGTTCGCGGTGGTCGGCCAGACGCTGCAGGCCCAGGCGAAGGACATCGGGGTCGAGATGGACCTCCAGACGGTCGAGCAGACGACCCTCATCACGAGCGTGCTCGGGGGGAACTACCAGGCGAGCGGCTTCGTGCTGTTCAGCACCCCGACCCTCGACCGCGCCTACCCGTTCATCGCCACGAAGCCGGCCTTCGGGCTCTCGCTCAACTTCACGCGCAACGACAACCCCCGCATCACCGCCGCTATGGATGCCGCCCGCGCGACCGACGACCGCGCCGAGCAGAACCGGCAGTACCAGATCGTCCAGCGCGAGCTCGCGCTCGACCTGGACAAGATCTTCCTGGTGCACAACATCACCGCGATCCAGTCCGACCCGGCGGTGCGGGGCATCGGTTCGGCGACCTTCCCCGGGACCACGACCCCGGCCTACGCCGGCCTCTCGGTGTGCACGCCGCTGCTCGTGTCGGCCTGGCTGCGCCCGTAGCCCGACGGCGACCCAGGCGGCGAGCGCCGCCGACCGCTGCACAGTACGGTTCCGACCAATGGCGGACCGTGGGGGGACCATGCGCACGACCAGTCGGGGGATCATCTTCGCGTTGACCGTCGCGGTGCTCGGGATGGCGGTGATGGTTGGGGTGCCGGCCGTGCCGGCGGTGGCGGCGGGTCCGGCGAGTCCGGCTGTCGTACCGGTGGCGCCCGTCGCGCTCGACTGCACGAACTGGCGCTACGGCGCCGCCGACGAACCCGCGTCGTTGCCGCCCGAGTTCGACCGCAGCAACTACAAGGACACGTCGCTGCGTGATCCGCGGCCGGCGTTGCACGGCTCTCCGCAGAACCAGTGCGGCCAGAAGGGCTCGGCGGTCGATCTGGCGTGGGGGCTGTCGCGGGGCACGCCGGCCGTCGTGATCGCGGTGCTCGACTCCGGCATCCGCTGGCGCGATCCGGCCGCGATGGCCGACCTCGCCACCAAGGTGCACATCAACCTCGGCGAGGCGCCCCCGCCGTGCATGGGCACGCAACCCGACGGCGATTGCAACCACGACGGCGTGTTCGACATCACCGACTTCGGGGCCATCACCGACCGAAACGGCAACGGCGTCGCCGATCCCGAGGACCTGATCCTCGATCCGGCGCGCAACGACGGTGTTGATGACGACCACGACGGCCACGTCGACGACATCGCCGGTTGGGACTTCCTCTACGGGGACAACGATCCGTTCGACACCGTCGCCTACGGCCACGGCACGGGCGAGGCCCTCGACTCGACCGCCGCGGAGAACGGCACCGGCAACGTCGGTACTTGCCCCGGATGCCAGGTGCTGCCCGTGCGAGTCGGCGACTCGTTCATCGCCGACGGGGGCCGATTCGCAGCCGGCGTGCTCTTCGCGCTCGACAACGGCGCCGACGTCATCCAGGAGGCCCTCGGCGCGATCAGCAACCCGGTGCAGGCGCAGCAGGCGATCGACGCGGCGTACCGACGGGGGGTCCCGATCGTGGCGTCGATGGCCGACGAAGCCTCGAAGCACCCGAACCTGCCGGGCGCGCTCGAGCACACGATGGCCGTGAACTCGGTGACCGAGAAGAAGAACAACCTCTTCGGCGGCAACGCGCCGCCGACCGGCTACCTCGCGTTGAACGGGTGCACCAACTTCGGCGGGCGCACGTTCGTGTCGGTCCCGTCGGGCGCGTGCTCGTCGGAGGCGACGGGCCAGGCCGCGGGGATGGTCGGGCTGCTCGAGAGCTACGCGCGCGAGGTCGGCCTCACCGCTCCCGCGGGGTCGCCCACGGCCGCGCCAGGCACCGCAGGGACCAACGCCCTGTCGGCGGACGAGACGATGCAGCTCGTGCGGGCAGCGGCCGACGACATCGACTTCTCGACCCCGAATGCGGTGGATCCGGCCAACAACTTCGGGACCTCGAACGGCAGCCCGTTGCTCGACACCGTCTCGTACCCGAGCCGACCGGGCTGGGACGCGACCTTCGGCTACGGCCGCGTGAACGCGTACGAGATGCTCAAGGCCGTGCGCGACCGGCGGATCCCGCCCGAGGCGATGATCGACTCGCCGACGTGGCTCGCGGTGCTCCCGGTCACCGGGTCGGCACCGGTGACCGGCCACGTCGGTGCCCCTCGGGCGGCCTCCTACGACTACCGCGTCGAGTGGGCACCCGGCGGGCAGCCACCCGCCTATCCGGCCACGGACACGTGGACCGACGCCGGCGGCCAGGCCGGGTTGACCGCCCCGCTCGACGGCACGCTTGCCACGCTGGACCTGGCGGCGATCGCCGCGAGCCTGCCCGATGGCGGGCACGGCGCGCCGGTCGACGCGGCCCACCAGAACCGCCCCGACGAGGAGCGGTTCTCGGTGCGCCTGCGGGTCGTGGTCCTCGCGCACGGTGGCACCGGCGACGGGCTCACCGGCGAGATGCAGAAGCAGGTGTTCGTGCACGACGACCCGGATCTCGCGCCGGGCTTCCCGAAGCACGTCGCGTCAGCCGGCACCGCCAGTCCGGTCTTCGCCGACCTCGGCCACGACGGCCGGACCGAGCTCGTGCTCGCCACCGATGATGGTTCGGTCCACGCCTGGTTGCCCGACGGCTCCGAGCTGGCCGGGTTCCCGGTCCGCAGCGATGTCTCGCCGTGGTGGCCGACGCAGTCGCCGACGGCGGCGGCCGACGGGATCCAGCCCCACCACGCCGCGATCATGCTCGGGGGTCCGGCCATCGGGGACCTGGACCGCGATGGCTACCCGGAGATCGTCGCCACCGACCTCGATGGTCACGTGTCGGTGTGGTCGCACACCGGCGCGCGGGTCGCGACCATGGGGGTGAACCCGGCCTACTCCCGCGACGACGTCGCCGCGCAGGACGAGCACAACCGGACCAAGCCGGGCTTCACCGCGGCGCCATCGCTGGGCGACCTCGACGGGGACGGCCGGCTCGAGATCGTGGCCGCGGCGCTCGATCGTCACGTGTACGCCTGGCACGGGGACGGGAGCCCGGTCGCGGGGTTCCCCGTGCTGGTGGTGGACCCGGCCAAGGTCGCCGCGGTCGACCCGACGAGCCACAAGGTCACGTTCGCGCCCGGCTCGGGGGTGGCCGAGGGCGGCGAGCTGACCGCCACGCCGACGCTGGCCGACCTCGACGGGGACGGCCATCCCGAGATCATCGTGGGGGCGCAGGAGGAGTACGTCGAGACTCCGAACATCGGCGACGGCGCCGGTGCGGTCGCGCTCTTGAAGCTGACAGGCTCGGCGGGCAACTCGCGGCTGTACGCGATCTCGCCGCTCGGCCTCAACGCCACCGTCTCGCCGCCCTCGGCGGTGCAGCCGGCCGCGCAGGCCTACCTCCCGGGCTGGCCGGCGAAGCTGGCGCTGGCCCAGACCGAGCTCCTGCCGACCATCGGCGACGGCGTGGCGATGCCCGCGGTCGTCGGCGACGTCAACGCGGCCCATCCCGGGCCCGAGATCGTCGCCGCGTCGGCCGCGGGTCCGATCTACGTGCTCGACCAGGGCGGCCACAGCGTGTTCGGGGCCACGCCCGCAGGGGATCTGCCCCTGTTCTGGTCTGCGGGCCCGAACCTGGCCGATGCCGGGAAGTTCGGCGCCCAGCGCAACTCGAACGACCTGGTCGCGTCGCTCGCCGGTTTCAGCGGCCCCGCGCTCGGCGACCTGACCGGTGACGGCACCCCGGAGGTCGTGGCGCCCACGGCGGGGCTGACGCGCCTGCTCGACCTGCTCGTACCGGACCTGCAGCTGCCCAACGACGATCAGCTGTCGGGCTGGGACGGTGGCACGCGCCTCCCGCTGCCCGGGTCGCCTCAGGCGACGCCCGACCTCGCCTTCTTCGGGAGCCCGGCCGTGGCCGATCTGAACGGGGATGGTGCGGCGGAGTCGATCGTGGGCAACGGGGTGTACACGGTGTCGGCCGTGGCCGCCGACGGCGCCGCGCCCCCCGGGTGGCCCAAGCTCACGGGCGGGTGGGTCGTGGGCACGCCCGGGGTGGGTGACTGGGACGGCGACGGCACGATCGATGTCGCGACCGTCCGCCGGGACGGCACGTTGCTCGTGTGGCACACGGCGGGTGCGGCCGCGGGCATCCAGTGGTCGCAGTGGGGCTGCGATCTGTACCACTCGGGGGCGTGTGTCGATACGGCACCGGCGGCGCTGCCGGTGGTCCTGCCCAGCACGACCACGACGACGGGCCCGAGTGCAACCACCTCGACGACCTCGACGGCCTCGACGACCCCCGCGGCGTCGCCGGCGGTGCCGCCGCCGACCTCCACCTCGGTCGCCCCCAGCGCGGACGTGGCGGCCGCCGCGACTGGCGCGTCCGGCCCGTTGCCCGCCACCGGGGGCGAGGTGGGCCGGCTCCTGCTCGTGGGCTCGGCCCTCGTCGGCGCGGGCGTCGTTGTGCTGCGCGGCCGCCGACCCCGTCGATCGCGACGGTCGAGCTGAGCTACCCGCCGGCTCAGTCGTCAGCCGGTCAGGTGGTCCGCGGTGAGGTCGAGCCGCGCCAGCAGCGGTTGCAACTGCTCGGTGTTGACCACGCCCTGGCGGACCAGGTCTGCGGCCTGCCGGGTCCAGTCGGCGACGAACGCGTGGCGGGCGTCGATCAGGGACTCGTCATACGGGAACTGCACGTGGCACAGGTTGCCGGTCGGCGACAGCAGCGCCGCGACGCGCTCGGCATCGGTGCCGGTGCGCCACGCATCGCGATAGGCCAACAGGTCGACGTCGCAGCCGGTGGCGTCGAACCCGAGGAGGTCTCGAGATCGGCGCAGCCCATGCTCGGTGGAACCGAGGGCCGAGCGCACGCGGTAGACGACGGTGTTCAGTCGCCCGCGGCTCACCTCGATCGTGGCGTCGGGCCAGAGCACCTCGGCCGCCTGCTCCACGTGCACCGGGTCGGGGTGGGCCCACAGGAGCAGCAGCAGGAGCTTCGCGGCGGTGTCGCTCACCACACGGGGTCCGGCCGGGGTGCGCAGGTCCAGTTGCGGCGTGAGCACGCGGATCTCGAGAGCGGCGTGGTCCGGATCGAACGGGGCCTTCGCCGCTCGTTCGGGGCGGGCCGCCGTGGGGGGTCCGTCGACCGGCCGAGCGGCTGCGGCTTCCCACAGGGTGCGGTTCGGTGCGGCGGGGATCCGTTCGAGGCCCCAGGTGTGCAGCGCCCAGGCGTCGGCGTAGGACTCGAGGCGCTTGAGGTCGCGCGCCATGCGCAGCGCCATGCCCCCCGCGCGACGGCGATGCCCGAGCGTCTCGAGCTGCTGGAGGATCCGCTTGACGTCGCTCGCTTGCGGGACGACACCGGCCAGCGCGTCCGTCCGGATGCGCAGCAGCTCGACGTTCAACGAGTCGGCCGGATCGTTGGGCGGCAGGTCCAGCGTCAACATCGCGAAGCGCCGTGCGGCCGGGTGGCCGAGGTCGTACAAGGCGTGGGCCACCTGGTTGCGTTGCTGCTGCACGACGCGGGCGTTGATGGTGCGGAACGGTTCGATGGCGCGTTCGACTGCCGCCACCGATTCGTCGCTGCCGCGCGTCCCGATCATCGTCGTGAACGCGCGGATGAAGGTGACGTGGGCCAGGAGCATGCGCCGGAACGAGGCCCCAGCGTCTGCGTCGGCGGTGTCGGCCCCGTGCAGGATCGCTTCCATCTCGTCGATCGAGCGGTGGACGGTCGCGAGGTCGCCGATCAGCAGCGCGAGGATCGCGATGGCGTAGTCGAGCGCCGCCACCCAGAACGCCGAGCTCTGGCGCTCGGCGATCTCGGCCCGCGCGTCGACGACCCGCGCCAGGTTGTCGCGCAGGTCGCCCTCGGCGTCGAAGGCCTCGGCGGTGGCCGAGAGCGCTCGGGTGACCGCGGCCTCGTCGCCGAACCCGCACCGCAGGAAGTCGTTGATGGCGTCGTCGCGCATGCGGCGTTGCAACTGGTGGTTCTCCGGTGACGGGCTGAGCAGGTACAACACGCTCGCGATGCGACGCAGCCGACCGCGCGCGTACAGGACCTCGAGCCGCTCGATGGGACCGGTCGGCAGCTCGGGCAGCATGCTCGCGGCCACGACGACGGCCTCGACGTCGCTCTCGTACAAGAAGCGCTCCGCGAGCATGGCCTGCAGCCACCAGCGCAGGTGCGGGCGGTCGGCCCCTTCGCGTTCGACGCGGCGGACCAGTCCGTCGATCTGAGCGAGTCCGACTTCGAAGTTCCGCACCCCGAGATCCGCGTCGATCACCGCGGCGAGCAGTTCGTCACCGCCACTCCGCCCCGCGTCCTGCGACGCGAGCAAGGTGCGCAACGCGGCGGAGCGCCCGCTCGCCAGAAGGGTCATGGCCCGCACACTGAACGCGCTCGCCTCGGGGGGCGCCGGCAAAGGGTGATCGACCATGCGGGGAATCCAGGGGGATGGTGCAACTGGGGCGGCGCGCAGATCCGTGCTGACCGCCGGATGGTAGTCGACATGGTGTCGTGTCGCATTCTTCGGGACAAAGGTCTTGACGTATTCCCGTTGGGGTGAATAATGGTCATTCGACGGGTTCAAGTCATGGGGGATGCGTCAGGCCACGCCGCAACGACCGCGGTCCTGACGTACGACGCACCGAGCGGTGCGTCGCGGGACGCGTCATTCGTGAGGACGCCAGGAGGGCGCAATGATCAGAAGTACGACGACTCGAATCACCGGGACCAGGGGGGCCACGCCGCCTCGCCGGGGGCGAGGATGGGGGCTGGCTGCCATCCCGTTCTTGGCGCTGACCATGCTCTTCGGCGTGTTCGCGCCGGGAGCAGGCGCGGCGACGCTCAAGGTGGGCACGCTCACCGACGCGGTGTACGCCTACGCGGTCGCGCCGACGACCGTGGCGGGAGCGAACGACTACAACTGCAAGCCGAGTGCGGCGCATCCGCGGCCGATCGTGCTGGTGCACGGCACCGCCGAGAACATGGGCTTCAACTGGGCAGCCCTGTCGCCCATGCTGAAGAACGCCGGCTACTGCGTGTTCGCCCTGAACTACGGCGACAACTTCTTCCTGTCGCTGGGTCACCGGATCGAGGGTCTCAACTCGGTCACCAGCTCGGCCAAGGAGCTGTCCACGTTCGTGAACAACGTGCTCACCAAGACCCACACCACCAAGGTCGACATCGTCGGTCACTCCCAGGGCGGCCTGATGCCGAACTACTACATCAAGCGGCTCGGGGGCGCGGCCAAGGTGAACAACTTCATCGGCCTGGCACCGAGCAACCACGGCACGACGCTGAGCGGCCTCACCGGCATCGGTACGTCCCTCGGGCTGCTCGGCGTGGCCAACGTGTTCCTCGGTGCGGCGACGCCGTCGCTCGTGGACCAGGAGGTGGGCAGCGCGTTCCAGAAGGCACTGTTCGTCGACGGTGACACGGTCCCCGGTCCGAAGTACACCGTCATCGAGACCAACAAGGACGCCGTCGTGACGCCGTACACGAACGCCTTCCTGACCGGGCCGAACGTCAAGAACATCCTGATCCAGAGCCAGTGCCCCGCCGACGGCACCGGCCACATCGGGCTCGTGTTCGACAGCCCGGCGCTGCAGAACGTGATGAACATCCTCGGGCCGAACGTCGCCAACTTCACGCCGACCTGCACCGGCTACGGCACCGGCGTCTGACCCTTCCCCGTTCCCCCTAGCCCAGCGAACCCAGGCGACCCGATGCGGGGTCTCCTGGGTTCGTCTGGATTTTGGGGCGGTGGATCAGGTGGTGGCGGTGACCGGCGCAGCGGCCGCGATCGGTGCGGGCGTGGTGGTGGTGAGCCGGGCGTCCCGGTCGATCACGAACCAGCCGGACCCCGTCGTTCGGGGCCTCGACGGCGGCGGGTGACCACGACGAGGGCGCCGCCGACGGCCAGGAGCAGGGCGGCCATCGCGGCGATGTCCCCACTGTCGCTCCCGGTCACGGGCAGGGTGGCCGTCGCGGCGCCGGCGGCGGGGGGCGGCGCGGTGACGTTGGCCCCGGCGACACCCGGATCGGCCGTCGTGGTGGTCGCCTTCGCTCCCGAGGTCGTGGAGGTGGTCGCCGATCCGATGGTCGTCGTGGTGGCCGGCACCGCCGTGGTCGTCGTCACCGCCGCGGTGGTGGTCGTGGTGGCGGAGGCAGCAGTCGTCGTCGTGGTCGGGGCGGTCGTGGTCGTGGTGGTCGTGGGGCCCGCGGTCGTCGTCGTGGTGGGGCCCGCGGTCGTCGTGGTGGTGGTGGGACCTGCGGTGGTCGTCGTGGTCGGCCCGGCCGTGCTGGTCGTGGTGGTGGGACCCGTGGTCGTCGTGGTGGTGGTGGGGGCCACCGTGGTCGTCGTGGTGGGACCTGCGGTGGTCGTCGTGGTGGTGGGACCGGCCGTGGTCGTGGTGCTGACGAGGACGGTGGACGTGGTGGTCGGCGCCACGGTGGTCGTGGGGGCGACGGTCGTCGTGGCCTGACCGAACACGTAGGTGACCGAGTTGTCCGTCGAGGTCGAGGCGGCGCTCGGGTTGTTCGGCGCCGCGACCGCGGTGGCTGCGGCCGCGGGGATCGACGCGGTGACCGTGCCGCTCTGGGTCATGCCGCTGACGAACACGTTGTACACGGCCGGTCCGCCCGTGACCGCCGCCGAGGTCGCCCCGGCCGTACCGCCGATGGCCACGTCGGCGCCGTCGAAGCCGCTCACGTCACTGCTGAACGTGGCGGTGAACTGGATGGGGGAGGTCGACGTGGGGTCGCTCTGGGCGACGGCCTGGTCGATGGTCACCGATGGCACGACGCCCCCGTCGACGATCCACGTGACCTGCGCCGGCGGCACGACGAAGCCCAGAGCCGGCAGCTCGATGCCCGTCGGGTCCTGGCCGGGGTCGTGCGTCAGGTTCTCGTATTGGCCCGGGACCCCATGGTTGCCGAGGTCGGTCAGCACGTGGGTCATGGTGCACGTGCTCGGCGTGCCCGGCGCGTGGAACGTGACGGTCGAGAGACCGTTGTTCACGTCGTCCAGCGTGCCGATCGCGGCCACCGCGGACACGTTGGAGGTGCTCGTGGCGAGCGGCAGGTTCTTCACCGAGTCCGGCAGCAGCGTGTACACGGTGTCGGCGGTGGCTTGTGAGAAGCCGAGCTGGTCCTTCATGAGCGTCTTCAGGTCGTCGCCGATGGCCCAGCTCGCCGAGCCCGACAGATCGAAGGTGCCGCAGTCGACCCAGGCGATGAGCAGCATCTTGCCCTTCTCGCTGAGGCTGCTCACATCCGGGTCCGACGCCAGGAAGGCGTTGCCCGTGAGAACGTCATCGGCGCCGGCCACCACCGAGCGCGGGCTGCTCGGTGCGGTCTCGGACGGGAACTGGTTGAGGCCGGCGACCCGGATCTGGATGTAGTCCGTGTTGCTCGGGCTGCCGCTCGAGGTGTTGTCGCCGGTGGCGCCGTCGATCGCGTTGACCGCCAAGGTGGCGGGCGTGTCGTCGAGGTTGGCGTAGCCGCTGTCGGGCGTGAAAACGAGCGTGCCCAGCGCCGTGTTGAGATCGGCCACGAGACCCGCGAGCTGCAAGGTCCCGGTCCCTGCGACTGGATCGCCCACCGTGACCACCGCGTTGCCGGCGCTCAGGGTCAGCTTGCCGTGCGTGACGTCGAGCTTGATCGAGCTGCACCCGGTGAGGTCGGGCGGGGTGTTCTGCGGATGGCACGTGGTCGTGTCGTCGGTGGCCGTGATGGTGATGTTGCGCTGCGTCGGCGCGGCGAACGGCTCGAGGCCGGTGAAGGGCAACGCCACGTCGGGCAGCGTGTAGACGCGGTCGGGTCCGGCGATGGTCGGGACGGAAGCCTGCGCGCGGCCGACCGCGATCAGGGTGGTGGCGACCAGCACGGCGACGAGCAGCAAGGTCACCGCTGTCGCTCGCGGCCGGGAACGGAGGGTGCTGACGGTCATCGATGCGTCTCCCGGTTCGGATGCGGCAGGTGTGTCGACATTATACGCCACGCATGGGGGCGGACCTGCCCTCCGCCGCCATGGCACCTCGGTGCGCGGTGTCGTGATGTCGTCGGCCGTGGATCAGGTGGTGGCGTCGAGGACGCGGGTGGCGCGCTCGACGTCGCCGGCGCGGATCTCCACACTGACCATCGAGGGCTTGGCGCTCGTGCCGAGGTCGACGGCGAGCGGCCGGTCGTCGGCGACCCGTGCGTTCGCCGTCACCGTGAACCCGGCAGCTTCGAGGTCCTGGCGGACCTGCCGGGCCTCGTCTGGTGGTCCGGTGAAGATGACGACGGGGTCATCCTCGTGGGGCTCCGGGGTGCCGTCTTCGGACACCTGACCGCCGAGCACCTTCCAGAACCAGGTCGAGACACGAGATGTCATGGGACCCACCGTGCCAGGTGGCCGCCGGGCGCACCAGCCGTTTGTCGAAGTCCGGCGCCGAGCCGTCGCGGCGTCATCGGCTCAGCAGCTCTTCGACGAGGACGGGTCGGCGCACGTGCACAGACTCGGTGGGCTCGATCACCCGGCTCCACGCCACGGCCAGGCTGTCCCCCGTGGCGGGATCGTGGCAACCGAGCGTCGCGCCGGCGAGCCCGGAGTGCCCGAAGGACGACGCCGACAGGCTCGGGCCGAACGAGTGCTCGGCGAGCGTCGTCATGAACCCGAGGCCGAACGGCGCGGAGCGCCGCAGCACCGGGTCGTACGTGGCGGGCCGCGGCGTCACCAGGGTGCGCACCAGGGCGACGGCGCGCTCGTCGAGGGCGGTTGACCCGCCGGCGACGACGGTGCCGAGCTGCTGGTAGAAGCCCGCGAGGCCGCGCATGGACGCGTACACGCTGAGGCTGGACCGGACATCGAGCGCGGCCCGCGGTGAGCGTTCGATGAGCCGCGGCACCAGGCGCTCGCCGAGGGCATCGGCGGCGACGGCGATGCGGCTGATGTTCTCGCGGTACGAGGATGGGTCGAAGCCGCAGAACACCTCGCCCGCGAGGTCCCACGGTTCGATCACCGACCGACGCACGACCGCCTGGAGCGGTGACCCGGTCAGCTCCTCGATCACGAGCTGGAGCAGCAGCCAGCCCACGTAGTCGTCGTACACCTGGCGGTGCCCCGCCCGCGCATCGAGCGAGAGGAGCCAACTCCGCCGCAGCGGGGCGGGGACGAGCTGGCCCACCGGCGTCGCGAACCGGTACAGCGCCGTGCGGTGGGCGAGCAGGTCGTGCAGCGTCAGCGCCCCGACCGCGGTGCGGGCCGCGTCGGGGACCACGGTGCCGACCTCGGTTCCGAGCCCGAGACCGGCCTCGCCGAGCACCACCGCGAGCGCGACGGCGATGACAGGCTTGCCCGCGCAATGCAGCGGTTGCAGCGTGGTGTCATCGATGGGCCGGCCACACCCGTCGTGGCCGGTCGCGAGCGTGCGCCACCCCTCGCCCGGTCGGTAGCAGGCGACCTGCACGCCGTCGGCGGTCATCGCGCCCTCGTGACTGGTCACGCGAGCTCGCTCCACGCGGCGAGCGCCGCCATCGTGTTGGGTCGGCGGTGCAGGACCGCTCGCAGCGCGTCACCGTCGAGCAGCGCCACGAATAGGAACAGGAACGACGGGTGACCCTGGATCTCGACGACCGCCACCAGTTCCGACAGATCGACGAGCCCGGCGCGGAACGCGAGGAAGGCCTCGAACGGCACGGTGAGGGTGAGGTCCACCGGGGCATCGACCGGCGTGCGCGACTCCGGCGCAGCGATGTCCACGAGGGTTCCTTCCAGGATCGTCGCGTCGACCACGATGGGCCCGAACGGCGCGTCGACGAACACCAGGCGGGCCGTCATCGAGGCGAGGCGGCACGCGGTGAGCGGCAACGGTCCGCCCAGGTCGAAGGGCGGCAGCGGGCCGATCTCCTCGTCGGCGGCGCCCACGAGCACCCGCGACCCGGCGGCGGCAGGGGCGCGCCGGGCGAGGTCATCGACCGGGCCCGGGCTGACGATCAGCAGGTCGGCGTCGTCGCGCCAACCTGGAGCCTCGGCGCACTGGAGACCGTCGCGATACTCGAGCCACCGCGCGGCGTCCGCGCCCGACAGTTGCACGACGAAGCCGGGCGCGGGCGGGGTCAATGGCCCATCCCCAGTCCGCCGTCGACCGGGATCACGGCCCCAGAGACGTACGAGGCCCGGTCGTCGCACAGGCTCCCGACGACGAACGCGACCTCGGCCGGGGTCCCGAGCCGGCGCGCCGGGACCAGCGCGGTCAGGTCGCGGCGGCGCGCGTCGGGGAGGGCGGCCACCATGTCGGTCGCCACGGGGCCTGGGCACACGACGTTGCACGTGATGCCGCGGTGGGCGACTTCGCGGGTCAGGCTCCGGGCGACGCCGATGAGCGCCGCCTTGGACGCGGCGTAGTTGGCCTGGCCGGGGGCGCCGGTGAGCCCAGCCACCGATCCGATCAGCACGATGCGCCCGAAGTGGTTGCGGACCATCGGTCGGACGACTTCGCGCGTCAGCCGGAACACCGAGGTCACGTTGACCTCGAGCACCTCGTCCCACCGGTCGTCGGAGAGCTTGAGCACCAGTTCGTCGGCGTTGATGCCGGCGTTCGCCACGACGGTGTCGGGCGGGCCCCCGAGGAGCTCGGTCGCGTCGGCCATGAGGGGCTTGACCTGTGAGCGGTCCGTCGCGTCGAAGGGGACGAACTGGAGCCGGTCCGCGGCGTGGCCGGCGAGCTCGCCCGCGTCAGGGGTGGGGCTGGTCGACCGGTGGGTGGCGACCACGTGGTAGCCGAGACCGACGAGCTCGTCGACCACGGCCCGCCCGATGCCTCGGCTGCCGCCGGTGACCAGGGCTCGCCGTGGCCCTGGGTGAACGCCGGTCATGCGGGTGGCTCGAGGACGAGCGCGGTGTTCTGGCCGCCGAACCCGAACGACGTGCTGAGCACCGGCCCGGGCCGCCCGGCGCGGGCGACGCCGGTCACGATGTCCTGTCCGATCGCCGGGTCGAGGTCCCGGGTCCCCGCGGTCGGCGGGACGATGCCGGTGCGGGCCGTGTGCGCCGCGATCAGCGCTTCGAAGGCACCCGACGCGCCGAGCATGTGCCCCGTCATGCCCTTGGTGGCCGTGACCGGGAGGCGGCGGCCGAACACCTGGTCGAGGACGGCGGCCTCGATGGCGTCGTTGCGCGGGGTCGAGGTGCCGTGCGAGTTGACCGAGGCGATCTCGTCGGGTTCCCGCCCGGCTCGGCGCAACGCACCGCGGACCGCGGCGAGCGCGTGGGTCCCATCCGGATGGGGCATGACCGGGTGGTGCCCATCGGTCGTCGAGGCGGTGCCCGTGACCGCCGCGAGCGCGGTGCACCCGCCGGCCTCCGCCTCCGCGAGCGACTCCAGCAGGACGAACGCCGCACCTTCACCGGGGACGAACCCTGTCCGTCCGGCGTCGAACGGGCAGCAGGCATGGTCGAGCGGATCGGTCCGTTCGCTCACCGCGTCCATGCGGGCGAAGAAGCTCATGACGGGATCGGTGAGCGGCGCATCGACGCCCCCGGCGATCACCCGATCGACCTCACCGGCTCGTATCATCGCCACGCCGAGGGCGATCGCCGCGGCGCCGGACGCGCACGCCGTGTTCACCGTGAGGGTGGGGCCGTGGACCGCGAAGCGTTGGGCGAGCTGCGACGCGACCGAGCTGGCCATCGACACGGGCGCCGCGAAGGGGTTGACGCTGGTGAATCGGGTCCGGGCGGCGAGGTACTGGGCCTCGAGGTAGGCCGAGACGCCCACCGCCATGCCCACGATGATGGCGGTGCGCGTGCCGTCGCCGAGGGGGTGACCGTCGAGCAGGTCGCTCACCGCCGCCCCCGCGAGGATGTGGACTCGGTCCATGCGGTGCAGCTCGGGCTTGCGGAAGTAGGCGAGCGGGTCGAACGCGGTATCGGCGCGAAAGGTCGGGAGGTCGCGCTCGCGGTCGCCGAAGCAGAAGGTCGTGACCTGGGGCGTCGCCCGGCCCTCGACGACGTTGGTCCAGTGGTCCTCGGTCCGTCCGGCCGGCGTCACGACACCCGCGCGTGTGATGACGACAGTGGTGGCCTCAGGCGCGGACATCAGCACCGGCTGACCGGGCGGCGACGAGCTGCTCGAACACGGTCAGCGCGTCGCCGACCGTCTCGACGCCCTCGAAGGAGGCCGCGTCGACCTCGAGGTCGAACTCGTCCTCGATGCGCATGGAGATCTCGATGAAGTCGAGGCTCTCGATGTCGAGATCGACGAGGCGGGAACCGACGGTCAACGGCTCGTCGGGCTCGCCGAACAGCTCGGCGTAGGACTCGGCGAACATCGCAAGCAGCTTCTCGAGCATGGCGGGTCTGTCTCCAAAGGGAACGGGGTCGGGATCGAAGGTCATTGCACGCGCAGGGCGTCGACGACGGGCAGGCGGGAGGCTCGGCGCGCCGGTACCCAGCCGCTGATCACGCCGACCATCGCGGCGATGGCGACGGAGAACGCCACGATCCCCAAGGGGAGCGCCGGCGCGGCCGACGCGTCCTTGGTCAGCACGATCAGGGCGCCGGCCATCGCCTCGGTGAGGGCGATCGCGACCCAGGTGCCGACCAGGCCGCCGGCGACGGTCAGCACGACGGTCTCGGTCAGCACGAGCAGTCGGATGTCGGTGGCCGTGGCGCCACACGCCCGCCGGATGCCGATCTCTCGGGTCCGTTCGCCCACGGCCATGATCGTCACGTTCGCCAAGCCGATCGCACCGACGCAGAGCGACACGGCGGCCACCAGCGCCAGGAAGATCTGGATGGCGGACACCACCCGGGCGAGGATGTCGCCGCTCGAGGGAGCGGCTTCGCTCTCCAGCACCGGGCGGGTCACCTCCAGTGACGAGGTCGCCCGGGTCCACGCCGCGTGGTCGGCGCGCAGGGCGCTCGCCACCTGCGCGCCGGACGCACCGTCGTGGCCGCCGACGAGGAACCGGACGTCGAGCGGTTGCTGCGTGGCGGCGCCGAAGGCCTGGGCGAGCGGTGTCGGCACATAGGCCGAACCGTCCTCGGCGAGCGGCGGGTCGAACACCCCGACGACCTCGACCCCCGCGCCCATGTGGGTCTGTCCCCACGTGCCTGCGGGCCCGAGAGCGAGATGCCGGCCGAGCGCAGACGCAGGGCCGCCGAGCCGGTCAGCGAGGGGGCGGGGGATGACGACCACGGGCGCTGCGGTCCGACCCTCGGTCGCATCGAAGAAGCGGCCCGCGACCAGATCGACCCGGCGCAGGTCGGGCAGATCGTGGTCGACACCGACGGCCGGGGCGAGCAGCTCACCCGAGCCAGGGTTCTGCACGGTGAGCTGCTCGGCGGTGAGCACGGGCGTCGCCGGGGCGCCCTGGGCCCGGGCCCAGGCGCCGATCATCTCGATCTCGTCGGGGCCGACCGTCGCCTTCGAGCCCGTGTCCGTGGTGATGTGCAGCAGGGCCACGTCAGGCTTGCCGGTGGCGCGCTCGACCTGGTTGGCGACGAACGACTTGGCGACCTCGCCGGCGAACACGAGGGTCGTCACGCTGGCGATGCCGAGCGCGACGCCGATGACCAGGAGCACCGATCGCAACGGGTGCGACGAGCTCTCGCGCCAGGCGAGCTGCAGGATCCGCGCGGCGCTCACGGTCGCCCCGCGAGCTCGCGGACAGTCCCGTCCGCGACGGCGAACTCGCGGTCGGCCAGGGGGCCGAACAGGTTCGTGTCGTGGGACGCGACCACGGCGGTGATCCCGAGCTCGTGGGTCACCTGGGTCATGAGCTGGGCGATGGAGGCGCCGGTGGCCTCGTCGAGTGAGCCGGTGGGCTCGTCGGCCAGCAGCAGCCGTGGCCGACGTACGAGGGCCCGGGCGAGTCCCACCCGTTGCTGCTCCCCGCCCGACAGCTGGCTCGGCACGTGGTGCAACCGATGACCGATCTGGAGGAGCTCGACGAGCTCGTTCGCCCAGGCGGTGCCCGCGCGGCGGTCGTCGGTGCTCGCGTGATCCAGCGGGAGCACGACGTTCTCCCACGCCGTGAGGCGGGGCATCAGGTAGAAGTTCTGGAAGAGGTAGCCGATGTGGCTGGCTCGCAGGCGATCGAACGCCTTGTCGCCGAGGGTCGTGGTCTCGATCCCGTCCAACTCGTAGGTGCCCGCGGTCGGACGGTCGAGCAGACCCAGCGTGAAGAGCAGGGTCGACTTGCCCGACCCCGAGCGGCCCCGGATGAGCACGATCTCGCCGGCGGCGACCGTGAGATCGACGTCGCGCAGGATGGCCAGCTCGTGGGCGGGGCCGATGAGCGTCTTGGCCAAGCCCTCGACGGCGATCATCACGACCCCGGCGAGGCGAAGTCGATCACGCGGTCGCCTTCGGCCAGCCCGGAGGTGATCTGCACGTCGTCACGCGACTGCGCCCCGATGCCGACCGGGATGCGCTCGCGCCCGTTGGCCCCGACCTTCACGGCGAAGCCGTTCGGGGCGATGCCCTCCACGGCGCTGCGGGGCAACGTCAGCGCGTCGTCGACGTGCGCGGTGGTCACGAGCAGGCGCGCGGTGAGGCCGGGTACGGTCACGACCCC
>JBBQHT010000082.1:0-17407 GCA_038324235.1 Acidimicrobiales bacterium | reverse complement strand
CAACGGGCCGATCACCGCGGCGCGGTCGGTCGCGCTGCGCGACCTGCCCCTCGACCGGGTCAAGGCGGTCGCCCGCGCGTCCGGCACGCACGTCAACGACGTCATCCTGACCGTGCTGGCCGGCACGCTGCGCCGCTGGCTCGAGCTCCACGAGGAGCTACCTGATCAGCCGCTGGTCGCTTCGGTACCGGTCTCCACTCGTACGCCCGAGGAGCTGTTCGAGCCGGGCAACCACGTGTCGACCTGCTTCGTGCAACTGCCGACCAACATCGACGATCCCCGCGAGCGCCTCCGGGTCACGGCCGCCGTGGCGGCCGGGGGCAAAGCGGTGCACGCTGCGGTGGGCGGTGCCACCCTCGCCCGGATCACGTCCCTGGCCTTCCCGCTGGCCCTCACCGTGCCCATCGAGCTCTACCAACGCACGGGCGCCGCCGCGCTCCACCCGGCGCCGGTCAACCTCGTCGTGTCGAACGTCGCGGGGCCGAACATCGACCTGTTCCTCGCCGGCCGACCCGCCGAGGCGTTCTACGCGCTCGGTCCGATCTTCGACGGCGTCGGGCTCAACATCACGGCGGTCTCCTTCCACGGCGTGCTCGGCATCGGCTACGTCACGTGCCCCGAACGCCTCGACGACCTCGGCCGGCTCGCCGACTTCCAGCAGGCGGCCTTCGACGAGCTGGCTACGGCCTGCGGGGTCTGACGTGCATCGTGGCCGGCGGGTGCTCGTGATCGGTGTCGGGATCGTCGTGGTGCTCATCGCGGCCGGTCTGTGGTTCACCTTCGGCGGCCAGCGCGCGCAGGAGAGCTCGGAGAACGACGCCCGCCAGCGCCTCGTCCCCGCCACGGGGCCGGCGGTGACCACCGATGCCGCCGGCGCGCCGCTCATGGCCCCACCCGTGGCCGGGCTCTACCGGTACCAGGGGTCCGGGCACGAGCAGACGTCGTTCCCGCCGTTGGCCGAGGACCAGGGTCCCGCCATGCCGGCGACGGTCACGCTGAACGACGACGGCTGCTGGGTGCTGCAGATCGACTACAACACGCACCATTGGCAGCGCTGGACCTACTGCACTGCGAACGGCGAGCTGCGCGAGACCCACGGGGCCACCTTCAGCCGCCGCGACATCGGAGGGACGAACATCGACAACACGTCCGAGTTCGTCTGCGAACCTCCCGCGCTCGTCCTGACCGCCGCCGATCAAGCAGGGAGCTCGCGACCACGATCGTGCACGGGCAAGGGCTCGCTGATCCCGACCGTGACCACGGCCGCGGGGACGATGACCGTCGTGGGCACTGAGGCGATCGACGTCGGCGGCACCTCCGTGCCGGCGGTGCACGTGCGCAACGACCTCACGTACTCGGGCGGGCAGAGCGGCACCGAGACGAGCGACACGTGGTTCGCCGCGGCGACGGGGCTTCCGGTGCGCAACGAGCATCACATCAAGGTCAACACCGACACGCCCTTCGGATCGATCAGCTACACCGAAGACGCGCAGTACGTGCTGCAAACGGCGTCGCCGGTGTGACGGTGCGACAGCGTCGCCGGGGTGACCGTGCGATGGCGAGTCGGCGAGTCAGCGAGTCGGCGTGGGCTTGATCGGGGAAACCGTGATCAGGGCCGGCTCTTGGCCTTGAGGTAGGACCAGCTGTAGGGCTCCCATCCGCTCGGGACGTGGCCGCCGCCCTTGACCAGGACGAGTTGGTCGTCCTGCGCGCAACCCCCGCTGGGTCGGTAGAGGTAGGTCGGCTTGCCGCCGATGGACGGGTTCAGCGTGGCGCTGTAGGCGAAGTCGCCGGAGCAGCCGTTGGCGTAGGCGAACTGGGCGAGCGGCCACGGCCAGTTGATCGTGCCGGTCACCGGCGTCGGCACCTTGGCCGGCGGCGCGACCACGGCGTCGGCGTCGCCGTGGATGTGCAACACGGACCCGCTGGTGTGGAAGCCCGGGCTGGTCGCAGTGCTCGTGCGGTTCGTGCACACGGCATCACCCGACTCGCAGTAGAAGGCGCCCGAGACGTTCACCACGGCGGCAAAGGTGCCCGCCGTGCGGGCGTCGACCAGGAGGGTGTCCACCATGAACCCGCCGCGCGATGCGCCCGCGGCGTACACCCGGTGCGCGTCGATCGCCACGCCCGCGATCAGCGAACCGTTGCGCAGGTCGTCGATCACTGTCTTGGTGAACGCGACATCGTCCGGGGCGGTGCCGTTCATGTAGAACGACCAGGCGGTGCTCCCGCGGTTGAGGCCGGCCACGTTGTTGGGTCCGTCGAGCTGCACCACGAGCGCCGCGTCGGGATCGGTCTGCGCGTACAGGTTGGCCAGGTTCACGTTGCCGGTGCCGCCGTCGCCGTGGAAGAAGAGCACGAGGGGTCGTCCAGCGGCCGGGGCGGTCTGGCTGGGCAGGTGGTAGTAGATCTTGCGGGTCAGGCCGCCGACCGGGAGCTGCGTGCAGACGATCGCCGCCGAGCTCGACGCGCACGGCTGGCCCACGGGCACCGGAGGGGGCGTGGTGGTCGTCGAGGTCGTGGTCGTGGTGGGCAACGGCGGGACGGGTGGGACGGGCTGGCAGCTCGCCAGGGCGGCGAAGGCCACCACCGCGACGCCGGTGCCGGCGAGCCGGTTGACGGTGCGACGGCGGGAGGGGTGGCGGCGGGAGGGGTGGGACATCGGAAGCGCCTTCCTGGGCAGGTGCGAACGATTCGGGGTGGGTTCGACGAGCGTCGAACGACCAACCATCGACGCCGCCCGGGCCCCACCGAAGCCTTTCCTGTCCGTCGACCCGTGAAATGAAACACGTGTAACCGCGGGAGCGTCGTGACGTCGACTGGCCCGGTCGCGCTCGACCCAGGCTCGGGACGCGCCAATGCGGCCCCTGCGGGGCGGATCGGGCAGGGCGATCGGTCGGCCCGCGAGATCAACCAGAAATGCACGGAATCATTGACGATCGGGGCACTGGCTGTGACTACGACACCGCGTGGCATCGCTCTCACACGACGCGTCGGCCGTCGACGATCCGATGCCGCGAGCAAGGATCTGGCGGTCTCTGGTGGAGAGCTGGTGCAGGTGCCTGTCCGACGAGGCCATCACCCCGGGAAGCGATCGCGAAGCCGGCTCGGCGCAGCATCAAACGCCGCGTCGAACTCCGCCATCACCCCGCGATCACACGGACTTCACGATCCGCGCTGGGACGCCGGCGACGAGGACGGCGGGTGGGACGTCGCTCGTGACCACCGTGCCGGCCGCCACCACCGCGTCGTCGCCGATCGTGACGCCCTGCAGGACGGTGGCGCCGGCGCCGATCCACACGTTGCGGCCGACGACGATCGGCGCCGCGGTGACCTGACGTCGACGCCGCGCCGGGTCGAGCGGATGGCCCGAGCTGATGAGGCGGACGCCCGGACCGAGCATCACGTCGTCGCCGAGGTCGATCCCGCCGATGTCATCGAGTCGACAGCCCTGGTTCACGAAGACGTTCCGGCCGATGCGCAGGTTGGCGCCGCAGTCGCTGTACACCGGCGGGATCAGGTGAAACGTCGGGTCGACGGGCTGGCCGGTGAGCTCGCTCCACGCCGCCGCGATGCCCTCGCGGTCGTCGTACGGGAGCGCATTGAGTCGCTCCGTGCACCGGACAGCGCGTTGCACGCCCTCGACCATCCGGCGCGACTCCGGTGTTCCCGCGTCGATCGTCCGCTTCTGGGCCACACCGCTGGAACGTAGACGACGATGGCGTGGGTCGCTCACCTCCCTGTCGCAGCCAACGCTCGAAGCCGCGTCCAACCCGACGACGGGGCATCGAACGCGTCCTCGATGCTCTCGCTCCCGAACTTGGCCCGCCGAGTAGCCGGCGGGACGAGCTTGATCCGCGCTCTGCCTGTTCGGGAGTGGTTCGCGGCATGCACACCTACGTCGACTTCCCCGATCTTTCGCTGTGGTTCGTCGATGACGCACTCGTCGGCTATCGCCTTGATTCCGGGTCGCGCCCAAGTGCCTGGGGATTCCCCCAGGGCGCGACGGTCGCCGACGCGCTCCGAGCAGAACCCTCGATCGTGATCCAGAAGGATCCGGTTGAGGCGCAACGGCTGTTGTGGCACATCGGCCCGCTCGACGGCACTGCCGCCGTGGCCTACGGCAGCGTCAACGACGGCGTGATGGATCCGACGGTCACCGTGCTCTCAGATCGCGCCGGTCCACCCTGTTTCGACTGACCCCGCTGCGTTGCGCCGAAACCCCTTGTGGATGTCGGGCGGGGACGAGTAGGGCCCACACGTGCGCTCGCCGCCCTCGCCGAATGCGCAGGACATGACACGGGCGACATCGTCAAGGAACGGCTCGACTCGCTGATGACGATGACTGATCTCGCAGACGGACGTGCTTCAGTCCATGGATTCAGCGGCGAGCCGCTCGGCATGTTCAAGAGCGGGCTCGTACCACGGGTCGAGTCCATGCCGAACGGACCCAGCGACGATGACCACGCCGCCTTCTCCGCCGCGCTTGGAGACCTCCGCCTCAGCCCGAAGGCCCATCCCGTCACCAATCAAGAACCGATCCCCAGCGCCGAGGCCCACCGGCACTTCGACCACTCGCCACACCTTGTCCTCCGGCCAGTTCGAGTCCCACGCATCGGGTGCGTCCGGAGCAAGGCGCTCTCCGAGCAGCACATACGCCTCGTCGGGGTTGCCCTGCTGCATGGCGGTGACGGCGACCACGACTCGTCGATGTTGGAGGTCCCACCACGCCGGGCCCTCCGGAAGCTCCTGCACCGCACGCGCAACGGCAACGGCGGTGGCAGCCGCGACGTAGCCCGTCGACGCGTCAGCGATGCTCGCCGCCCGACGTCGGTCGAGACCTGCCGCCAAGAGCTCGGCTTGGATCCAGTTCCTCATCGCGTCGGCCACCACTTCGTCATTGTGCCCGCGACGTCGCGGGATCGCCGATCTGCAGATCGGCCGGATCGCGGTATGCGGATCGTGGGCGCCGCCGCTCGTGAGCCACCTTGGCTGCTAGCGGACTCCCCGTCGTGCTGTCGACGGCATGGGCGTGGCGATCGTTGCGCCCGGCATTGTCGTCGCCCTTCTGGCGAGACAATGGGCAGGGCTGGGCGGCGTCAGTCAGTCACGATGGGGGAATGCGCTTCGACTTCGAGGAAACCTTTGGTGACGACTATCTCCACTTCTACGGAGGCCGATTCACCGACGAGCACAACGATCAGGACACGGATGACATCGTGACCTTTCTCGACTTGCAGCCGACTGATCGCGTTCTGGACGCGCCGTGCGGACACGGACGGATCAGCAACAGGCTCGCCGCTCGAGGTTTCGATGTCGTCGGGGTGGATGCCTCCCAACCGTTCCTGATATCGCCGGGCAGGACCAGAGCCCTGTCGTCTACCACCGTGGAGACCTGCGAGCGCTGCCCGTGAACGGATCCTTCGACGCCGTGGTCTCGTGGTTCACCTCGTTCGGGTACTTCGACGACGCTGGGAACCGGCAGGTACTGGCCGAATGCCGCCGGGTGTTGCGCCCGGGTGGCCGACTGTTGATCGAGACGCAGAATCGCGATGAGTTCGTGCGCAGGTTCACCCCGTCACCGTTCGCGCACGCGGTCTGGGTCGGTGGCGACGTCATGATCGACACCTCCGAGTTCGACTGTCTGGAGGGCCGCATCGAGACCGATCGTGTCGTCGTGCGGGATGGGGCCATCCGGCGAAGTCATCACTCGGTACGTCTGCCTTCCATTCCCGAACTGCGCGCCAGGCTGAATGACGCCGGCTTCGACGACGTCGTGTTTCGATCCCGCGACAACCGTGATCCGACGATCGATCGGCCTCGCCTCGTCGTGATCGCCACGGCCGGGTAAGCCACATCGGCGCCGTCGCCCACGTCGAGCACCAGACCAGCGAGGCCCACCGCTGGTGCGCCTCGTTCCTGCTCGTCACGGGAGGCTTCGCGTTCACCTACGTCCTGGGCCTCATGGTCGTCGCCCCGCACACCCCCGGTCGTTACATCGCGCTGGACGGCGGCGCCGCCGTGGGCCTCACGCTCCGCCGGTGGGCCCGCGCTCACGACGTCCAGCCCCGCAAACCGTTGCGGATCATGCTCATCGCGGCCGCGGTGTGGCTGATCGGCTACGCCATCGCCATCAGCCCCCTGATCCAGGCGACACCGGGCACCATGCCGCTCGTGACCACCCCACTCAGCCTTGACTCTCAGGTCGTCAGGGCGCGTTCGCCGCAGTCAGGGGCGCTGTCCCAGGGCGAGGGAGCCGTGCTCGAGCCACAGGGCGGCATCTTCGGGTAGGCGCTCGGTGGTGAGTTGTTGGTGTCGACGACGTTGCGCCTCACTGAGCTGGGCGCGCCCCCTCCCGTTCGTGCCCAGGTTGAAGAACGCGGTCGCGCCGTCGAGGAAGGCTTGGTGCAGGACCCCCGATGCTTCATGGTGTGACTTCATCGCCTCGAACCGGCATCGCTCCACGACCTCGCTCGAGAGCGCCGTGGGGATGTCGACGTCAAGAAAGTCGGCGATGCGCCGCATCTCGCCACCGAGGTCGCGGATGAGGTCGGCGTAGTGGACGAGCAGCACGAACGGCTCGTGGCGAATCGGCCACCACGAGGCCAGGTGATCCATGGGCGTCCCCCAGTCGGCCCATTCGTCGAACAGTTGGTCCATGTCGCCGTCCCACGCCGGTGGCCATGGTGCGATGCCGTCGCGGGCGGCGATGGCGTTGAGGGCCTCCAACACTTCCGGCCGCATCTTGCGCCGGTGGTTTGCCCATGAGACGAGTGCGTCGCGTCCGTCTCGATAGACGGCGAGGTACCGGCAAGCAGTGAAGATCGGCGTGCAGTCGGCTGGGCTGTGCGTTTTGATGAACCGTCGGTGCGGGATCGCGTCGACCTTCGCGATCATGTCGTCCACCGGCACGATCCGGGCGTCCAGCCAGGGGCTCAGTTCGAAGGCGGGACCAGGCGCGTCGCCGTGGGGCCACAACAGCGAAGCCACGATGCCCTGCATCCACGTCGTCCCCGACTTCGGCGGCGTCGTGATGAAGATGTCGTCTGGCCGCGGAGTGAATCGCGCCCACCGTTGGCTGTCATCGAAAACGTGCTGGCGACGGCGCGTCGCCGGCAGCACCGGTGCCATGCCGCGAGCGTAGCCACATCGGATCAACGGGGATCAGTGGGCGTGGAGCCGGCTCAGTTACCATCCTGGCTGCGGAACGGACCAGGAGGCGGGGACATGGTGTTGTATCTGCGGGGCAGGTTGCCACGGCGGGCGGTGGGGCTGATGGTCGGCGGCGGGCTGGCGGCCGCGCTCCTGGTTGCGTGCGCAGGCACTGGTGGGGGCCAGAAGGTCCAGACGCTGCAGCGCATCGACATGCCGACGAGCACGACGGTGTACCGAACGACCACGACGGATGCACCGAGCATCAAGGCACTTGTGGTGCACCCGTGCGGCACGCCGCCGTGCAAGGTCTACATCGCCTACGACCCGAACATCTACGTGGACCAGAAGACGGACACCTACGCGCTCGACGGCCAGCACGTGTCGATCTACTGCAAGCAGGATGCGCTGAACGTGGTCGATCCGCTCACCGGCAAGAGCAGCACCGTCTGGTTCCACATCAACGGGGGCATGGCCTGGCTGCCGAGCGTGTACGCCAACATCGACCCTGGGGACGTGCCGCCCTGCTGATCAACCCTCGCGGTGCCATGCCCGCGATGGTGACCACCGTTGTGTCACCGATGCGCTGGCTCCCGGCACCAGCCTGTGACCTCCGGCCCTGCCCCGGGCCGGAAACGACCGCGCACAATCCTTGTCTACGACGTCCAGGAGGTTGTTGCCCATGAGTCAGACCGGAGCGCGCACCGACCCCGTGTCCCCGCCGACCGAGCACGTCGACGTGCTGATCGTCGGTGCGGGCATATCCGGCGTGGGGAGCGCGTACCACCTGTCGACCCAGTGCCCCGACAAGAGCTTCGTCGTGCTCGAGGGGCTCGAGAGCTTCGGCGGCACGTGGCTCATGCACCGCTACCCGGGCATCCGGTCCGACAGCGACCTCTACACCTTCGGCTACCGGTTCAAGCCCTGGACCGGCCCACCGATCGCCACCGCCGAGCAGATCCTGCGCTACATGGGCGAGGTCATCGACGAGAACGACCTCGCCCGTCACATCCGCTATCACCACCGGATCTCCGCCGCGAGTTGGTCGAGTGCCGACAACCTCTGGACGCTCGAGGCCACGCGCACCGACACGGGTGAGGACTTCCGCTTCACGACGAACTTCCTGTGGATGTGCCAGGGGTACTACCGCCACGCCGAGGGCTACACGCCAGAGTGGCCGGGCATGGACCGCTTCGAAGGGCAGATCGTGCACCCCCAGACGTGGCCCGACGACATGGCCTACGCGGGCAAGGACGTCATCGTCGTCGGGTCGGGTGCCACCGCGGCCACGCTGGTGCCGGCGATCGCGCCTGAGTGCAACCACGTCACGGTGCTGCAGCGCTCGCCGACCTACTTCGTGTCCGGTCGCAACGAGAACGAGACCGCCGACATGCTGCGCCAGCTGGAGATCCCCGAGGAGTGGATCCACGAGATCGCGCGCCGCAAGATCCTGCACGACCAGGCGGAGGTCACCCGGCTCGCCGCCGAGGAACCGGAGATGGTCAAGGAGCTCCTCCTGGCCGACGTGCAGGCCCGCCTCGGTCCGGACTACGACGTGGCGACCCACTTCACGCCGACGTACCGGCCCTGGCAGCAGCGCATCGCGTTCATCCCCGACGGCGATCTCTTCGAGGGGATCAAATCGGGGAAGGCCTCGGTCGTCACCGACGAGATCGACACGTTCACCGAGAAGGGCATCCTGTTGAAGTCGGGCGAGGAGCTCTGCGCCGACATCATCGTCACGGCCACGGGCTTCAACCTCAACGTGCTCGGCGACATCACCTTCACCCTCGACGGCCGGCCGCTCGTGTTCTCCGACACCGTCACCTATCGGGGGATGATGTTCACCGGGATCCCGAACATGGTGTGGATCTTCGGCTACTTCCGGGCGAGCTGGACGCTGCGGGCCGACCTCATCGGCGACTTCGTGGGCCGGCTCCTCAACCACATGGACGCCACGGGGGCGGCGCGGGTCACCCCGACCCTCCGACCCGACGAGGTCGATCTGCCGCGGCTGCCGTGGATGGATCCCGACAACTTCAACCCCGGCTACCTCATGCGAGCCATGCACCTGTTGCCGAAGCGGCTCGACCGACCCGAGTGGCAGCACACCCAGGACTACTGGACCGAGAAGGACACGATCCCCGGGGCGGATCTCGACGATGGCTGCCTCTCCTTTGAGTGACGCGGTCGGAACCCGGCCGGCGGTCGTCTCTCCGTCGGCCCGGCGCGTGTAATGCCACACTGGCCTCCCGGCATGAGAGGCGGAACGCCGTGGGAGCGGTGGGATCGGGAGGAGGGCCATGACCGAGTCGAACGCGCGAGCCGAAGCCGATCTGTTGCTGGCCTCGGTCGATGACCCCGCCGCGTTCCGGGCCTTCTACGACATGTGGGCCACCTCGATCCTCGGCTACTTCCAGCGCCGCGTGCACGATCCGGATCTGGCCCTCGAGCTGACCGCCGAGACCTTCGCGGTGGCGTTCGAGAAGCGCAGCCGGTTCCGCTGGATGGGCAAGAGCCCGGGCGCCTGGCTCTTCGGCATCGCCACGCGCATCCTGTTCCGGCACCTGCGCCAGCGCGATACCGAGCATCGGGCCGTCCAGCGCCTCGGTCTCCAGATCCCTCGTCCCGACGAGGACGCCAAGGAGCGCATCGAGGACCTGCTCGATGGGGACGCAGTGCGGGCTGCGGTGCGCGCGGCCCTGGCTGACTGCCGTCCCGGTGACCGCCGGATCCTCGAGCTCCACGTCATCGACGGCCTTCCGTACCCGGAGGTCGCGGCGACGCTCGGGTGCACCGTCAACACCGCTCGGGTTCGCGTCCACCGCGCCCTCGCCCGGCTGGAGGGACGACTCGATCTCGTCGGCGGCGACCCGGGGCCTGACCGCGGGACGGACACCGCGCCTGTGACCGGGACGCCGACGGGGGCCGGCGAGCGCGACGCCACCCGTCCGGATGCGCACGGCGTGGCTGCAATGCCGATGGGGGTTCTGGCATGAGCAACTCGATGGCCCCATCGCCCCGCCCCGCACCGACCACGGTCGCCCCCCACGCCGCCTCGATGGTCCCGGCGCTCGTCGCGCTCGGCGACCAGTTCAGCTTGGTCGCGGCCGACGCCGTGGTGGCCCGGCACCGCCCGACGGCCGCCCCGTGGGCATCGATCCTCGCCCCTACCCTCGTCGTGCTCGCCCTCATCGCCGGCTTCTCGGTGCGGTCGGCTCCGGCGGCGGACGCCCAGGTGGTGCGTGCGGCCGAACTGGCCTCGGCGCAAGCCAGCGGCCGGTTCTCGATGACCACGATCGGTCCCGGTCTCGATCTGTCGAGCGCGGGCGTCTACGACCGCGCCACCGGGCGCGTGCGCAGCACCGTCGACCTGTCCCGGGTGCTGAACGCTGCCAGTCCCGCGGGGCCGTCTGGGACATCCGCGATGTCTGGCCTGGGCCAACCGATCGAGACCATCGAGGACGGCTCGATCCTCTACCTGCGCGCCGACGTGTTCACCCGGTCCCTCCCGGGCCACCCGGCCTGGGTGCGGCTCGACACCGCCGCGCTGGCTCCCGGCTCGGCTCTGGCCACCGCGGTCGGCCTCGACACCTCCGGCCCGGACCCCTCCAGCTTCCTGGCCGCGCTGCAGGGGATCGGCTCGGACACCTCGGTGGTTGCGCACGAGGACCTCGACGGGGTCGCGACGACGCACTATCGGGGCACCGTGTCGTTGAGCGCCGCGGCGGACCGGCTCGAACCCGCGGCCCGCGCCGACCTGGCCCGCACCTTCGACCGGCTCGGCGTGGACACTGCCTCGCTGGCCCTGCCGATGGACGTGTGGATCGGCGAGCACGGCGAGGTGCGCCGGGTGCGCACCGCCGTCGCCGTGGACGATCCCGCCCAGCCGGTGACGGTGACGACCGACTACGCCGACCTGGGCGCACCCGCGGCGATCGACCTGCCGGCCCCGGGCGATGTGGCGGACATCACGAGCCTCGTCAACCAGGCCCTGGGCGGACCGCTGCGGGGTCTGACCCCGAACTGACCCGCCGTCAGCCGCCCGGATCCGCGCGATACGGGCTCCGAGTGGCCGCCGTCACCCCCGGCTCGTACGCTCAGCGCCCATGAGCGCCTCAGAGGAAGTCGGACTGGTGTGGTTCCGCCGCGACCTCCGCCTGGACGACAACCCCGCCTGGGCGGCGGCGACATCGCAACGACGGGCCGTCGTGCCCCTGTACGTCATCGATCGCCGCCTGCTCGACAAGGTCGGCCCGTACCGCCGCCGCCAGCTCATCGCCAACCTCCAGGCGCTCGACTACGACCTGTTCGAGCTGACCGGGGGTCGCCTCCTCGTGCGCTACGGCGATCCCCGGACGCTCGTTCCCGAAGCCGTCAGGGTGCTCCAGGCCGGCGGTGTCTACTGGAACGCCGATGTCTCACCGTTCGCCGTGCGCCGGGACGAGCACGTGGCGGCCCAGATCGACGTGCCGGTGACCCGGTCCTGGGGCAACCTCGTGTTGCCCCCCGGATCCGTGCTCACCGCGAAGGGCAAGCTCAGCCGGGTGTTCACCCCGTTCCACAAGGTGTGGACCGCGACCCCGTGGGATCCGTGGCCCGCACCGGGTGAGGCCGTCATCTACGACGATCCCGGTGAACCGCTGCCCCAGCTCGACGGCCCGGCACCGTTCTTCGAGGGCGAGAAGGAAGCCCACCGTCGCCTCGGGGCCTTCCTCGACGCCGTCGACGAGTACCCCGAGACCCGCAACCGCCCCGACATGGACGGCACATCCCAGTTGTCGGCCGACCTCCGCTTCGGCACGCTGTCGCCGCGGGCCGTGGCCCAGGCCGTCGGCGAGGGCACCGACGCCCGCAAGAGCTTCGTGCGCCAACTCGCCTGGCGCGACTGGTACGCGCACCTGCTGCTCGAGAACCCGACGATGACCACCGAGCCCCTCGACCCGAAGTACGCCTCGCTCCCGTGGCGCAACCAGGCGGCGCAGATCTCGGCCTGGAAGGGCGGGTTCACCGGCTATCCGATCGTCGATGCCGGGATGCGCCAACTGCGCGAGACGGGCTGGATGCACAACCGCGTGCGCATGATCGTCGGCTCGTTCCTGGTGAAGGACCTGCTGGTCGACTGGCGCATCGGTGAGGCGCACTTCCGGCACCTGCTCACCGACTACGACCCGTCCCAGAACGTGGGCAACTGGCAGTGGGTCGCCGGCACGGGGACCGACTCGTCGCCGTACCACCGCGTGTTCAACCCGGTCATCCAGAGTCGCACGCACGACCCGGAGGGCCGGTACATCCGCACCTGGGTGCCCGAGCTCGCCGGCCTCGACAACACCGCGATCCACGCCCCGTGGGAAGCCGGTCCGCTCGATCTCGCGGCCGCAGGTGTCACGATGGGACGCGACTACCCGGCTCCGATCGTGGATCACGCCGAGGCGAGGGACGAGTTCTTGTCGATGTACAAGGCGGCGGGCGACGCCGCCAAGGCGGCGAAGACGGCGAAGCTGCCGCCGTCCTGATCCACCCGGCTTCAGCAGGCGGTGGCGCGGGTGCGGATGCCGGCGATGGCCGCCTCCTGCACCGAACGTCGACTTATCGAGACAGGAGGGAACCCGGCGGCGGCGCGGTCCTCCTCGGATTCGCCACCCCAGAAGCCGTTCTCCCCGTTCGAACGGGCCATGAGGCGACACGGCTCGAGGACGGGGCAGGTGGCGCACACCTTGCGGGCGCGGGCTTCGCGGCGCACCCGGCGTTCCGGGCGTTCACCGGCGAGTCCGAAGAACAGCTGGGTGCGGCCGTGGCACACGGCGCCCTGCATCCACGGTTCACGGTCGGGTAGGGCGATGTGCGGTCCTTCGACGGTAACGACGCTGGTATCCATCGGTGGTTCTCCGAAGCAGAGGTAGCGGGCGGATGAATCGGGCGCTGAGGGTCGTGCTCTCGGCGGGGGAGCAGGAGGTCGGGTCCTGCCACCCCCGCCGAAAGGTGGGGTCCTACCCGGGCCGGAGCGGGGCAGGACCTCGAGGTTGCGGCGCCAGGTCGGGTGCGCCGGTCGTTCGTGGGTTCTATTTAACACTAAAGCGCCCCGACAACGACAAGAACGTTCGAATTTTCTGAAACGTTCCCGGTTCCCGTGACGCGTCGCCGGTTCCCCGTCGCCGGTTCCCGCCACGGTCGGGCCGCGGGTCCGGGCCGCGGGCCCGGGTCGCGGGCCGGGCTCAGGCGGCGCGCGTGCTGGCGATGAGCTCGATGCGCGCGGTCGCGTCCTCGAACGAGGCACTGAACCAGGTGGCGCCCAGGCCGAGCGCCCGGTCCTCGGAGGTGATCGCGCCGCCACCGAGCACCACCGGCACATCGGTCGCGGCGCGGAGCTTGGCGATCGCGTCGGCGACCGACGCCTCGTTGTCCGGTGATGTCGCGCAGATGCCGACCGCGATCAGGCGGGTGATCCCCGCGGCGGTCGAGGCCCAGGACTCGGCCGGGACATCGGCCCCCAGGTCCACGACCTCGAAGCCACGGCCCCGCAGCAGATCGCTGAACAGCGCGCTCGGGATGCCGTGCACGTCGTGGGGTGGCGCGCCCACCAGGACGGTGCCGCGCTTGCGGCCGCGGCGGGCGAAGTGCGGGCCGAGGCGACCGATGAGTCGGAGGACGATCGCGGAGGCCTGATGTTCCTGGGCGATGGTGATCTCACCCACCGCCCACCGGCGTCCGATGGTGTCCAAGGTGGGCGCCAGCATGGCGAGGTACACCTGTTCGGGATCCATCCCCGACGCCAGCGCGGCCTCGATGACCGCCCACGAGCCGGCCTCGTCGGCGTGCAGGAGGCGTTCGTAGAGCCGGGCCGGGTAATCCACTCGCCGGCGACGCGAGGCCGGTTCGGCGGGCTCCTCGGTCTTTTGCTTGAGCGCGTCGATGTCCTGGCGCGCCACCTTCCACTCCTGCCCGTCCTTGACGCCGGCGAGGCGACCCGTGCGGATGTACCGGTACGCCGTCATGTAGTGCACGCCCAGCAGCTCCGCCGCTTCGGTGAGCGTCACGTACATCGAAGCCTCGGCCATGTCGTCTCCGTCCCCGCCGGGAGCTCCTGAGGTGTGCGGGTTGCGTGGAGGCCGAACGTAACGGGTGGTCGGTCCGGGTGCGGCCTCGGAGCCGCGATCGGCCACCGGCGTCGTTGTCGGCTGTCCGCGCCTGGGCGGGTTGCTCACGGCCCGAGCAGCGCTCGTACACAGGCGTCCAGGGCTGCGGCCGCCGACTCGGGATCGCGCCCGCTGATGCGCAGATCGTTCCAACAACCCCAGGACAACGTGCCGTGCAGCGCGCTCACGACGGCTTCACGGCGAGCGTGGTCGAGCTCGGCCAGCTCGGGCCCGAACACCTCCCGGATCTGCTCCTCGCCGATGGCGTAGAACGCATCGCGGGCCGCGGTGAGCCCGGGGGAGAAGGGCTCCTGGAGAAGGGCGGCCCGGCGCACCGGGGTGATCCACTCGAGCATGAGCGCCCGCTGGGCGACGACCCCGGCGATGCGCTCGTCGAGCGCCAGCGACGGATCGATCGCATCGGCCATCGCCGCGGCTCGTTCGGCCTCGCGGTTCGCGGTGGCCCGGTAGAGCGACTCCAGGTCGCCGAAGTGGTGGTAGATCAGGCGCAGCGAGATGCCCGCCCGCTTGGCGATGCGGGTCGCCGGCGGCTGCAGGTCACCCTCGTCGAGCAGGCTCAACAGCGCATCGACGATGGCCGTGCGGGTCTTTTGCGCCCGGGCCGCGCGCCCGTCGGTGGGGATCGGCGCCTCGGCGTCCGTCTCGGCGTCGCGAGCGGACACCGCCGTCGCCTTCGTGCTGGTGCGCTTGCCCGTCGTCGCCATCGTCCTCACGTCCTGCTGACGGCGCATCCTCCCATCGATCGCACCACGGGGCAATCAGCTGGTCGCCGCATGGGGCATTGGGTTGGCCCACCGTCGGAGGGTCACGTCGAAGCCCCGTAGGATCCGGGGGTGACCGTCTTCCTGGTCGGGGCTGGCCCCGGCGATCCTGGGTTGTTGACCGTGCACGGGGCCGACCTGTTGCGGCGCGCCGATGTGGTCGTCTACGACCGGCTGTCGGTGGGATCGCTGCTCGATCTCGCCCCCGCCGCCGCGGAGCGCATCAACGTCGGCAAGGCGCCGCGACGCCCGACCATGCCGCAGGCGGACATCAACGCCCTGCTGGTCGAGCGGGGCCGCGCCGGCGAGCACGTGGTGCGCCTCAAGGGCGGGGATCCGTTCGTGTTCGCCCGGGGGGGAGAGGAGGCGCTCGCGCTCATCGACGCCGGGGTGCCCTTCGAGGTGGTGCCGGGCATCAGCTCCGCCATCGCCGTGCCCGCCTACGCCGGCATCCCGCTCACCATGCGCCACTCATCCGAGTTGTTCACGGTGATCACCGGTCACGAGGACCCCGACAAGGGCGGCGAGCTCGACTGGGAGACCGTGGCCAAGCTCGGCGGCACCATCGTCGTGCTCATGGGCATCGGCCGTCTCCCCAAGATAGTGGACCGCCTCCGCCGCGGCGGGTTGCCCGGCGACACCCCGGTGGCGGCCGTCCGCTGGGGGACGCGCCCGGAGCAGCGCACGGTCCGTGCGACCCTGGGCACGATCCTGGACCACCTCGACGAGCTGGCCGCCCCATCGGTGATCGTGATCGGGAAGGTCGCGGCGATGAACCTCGAGTGGTTCGAGTCGCGGCCCCTGTTCGGACACACCGTGGTGGTCACGCGGGCGCGCGAGCAGCAGTCGGCGCTCACGGACCTGTTGCGGGCCCAAGGGGCCGAGACCGTGGAGCTGCCCACCATCGTGATCGAGGCGCCGCCGGACGGAGGCGCGGCCACCCGGGCCGCCGCCGCACGCGTGCGGACCTACGACTGGCTGGTGTTCACCTCCGTCAACGGGGTCATCCGCTTCGTCGACGAGCTGCGCGATGCCCGCGAGCTCGGCGGGGTGCTGGTCGCGGCGATCGGTCCGGGCACCGCCGAGGCGTTGCGAGACCGCAACATCCTCGCGGATCTCGTGCCGGAGCGCTTCGTCGCCGAAGCGCTGCTCGAGGCGTTCCCCCTGCCGGATCGGGCCGACGGGGTCGGCCGGGTCCTCCTGGCCCGGGCGGCGGTCGCCCGTGATGTCCTCCCTGACGGCCTGCGCGAGCGAGGGTGGGAGGTCGACGTCGTCGACGTGTACGAGACCCGCCCCGCCCCGGTGGCGGCGGCCGCCAAGGACGCGGCGGCCGCGGCGGACATCATCACGTTCACCTCCTCCTCGACCGTGGATCGCTACATCGACGCGGTCGGGACGGACCACGTTCCCCCGGTCGTGGCCTGCATCGGGCCCGTCACGGCCGAGACGGCCCGCGCCCACGGGTTGATCGTGGACGTCGTCGCCGACGTGCACACGATCCCCGGCCTCGTGGACGCGGTCATCGCGCACACGGCCCCCTCCGGAGCGGGGCGCGTCCCGTCGGTGGGCCTCGCCGACCCATGATCCAGGCCCTGGTGTTCGACTTCGACGGGCTGATCCTCGACACGGAGGTGCCCGAGTTCGTCACCGTCCGCGACGAGTTCGCGGCCCATGGCATCGAGCTGCGCCTCGAGGACTGGCTCCAGATCATCGGGCGAGCCGACCACCGGCACTGGTTGGACTGGCTCGAGGACGAGGTCGGCGCCCCGATCGACCGCTCCATCGTGCAGGAGCGGCGCCGCGTCAAGCACCACGCGCTGATCCTCGAGAAGGAGATCCGCCCCGGGATCGTCGCGCTGCTCGACGATGCCGACCGGCGCGGGATCCCCGCGACGGTCGCGTCCAGCTCGCCGGCGAGCTGGGTCGAGGGGCACCTCGAGCGCTTGGGCGTGCACCACCGGTTCGCCGCGATACGCACCCGCGACGACGTCGAGCGGGCCAAGCCGTGGCCGGATCTCTTCCTCGCCGCCGTTGCCGCGGTCGGGGCCGACCCCACCTGGTCGGTCGCGTTCGAGGACTCCCACAACGGTGCGGTCGCCGCGCTCGCGGCGGGGCTGTTCTGCGTCGTCGCCCCCAACGACCTGACCCGCCTGCAGGACCTCTCCCACGCCCACCTCCTCGTGGCGTCACTCGCCGAGGTCGACCTCACCACCATCGACCCCCTCCTCCCCACCACCCCTACGCCCCCCACACCCCTAAATTGAGTCGGATCGTCGGCTCCGGTCCGACGGATCGTCGCAATTTCGGGGTGATGCGTAGGATCCTGAGGTGACCTTC
>JBBQHT010000081.1:0-17780 GCA_038324235.1 Acidimicrobiales bacterium | reverse complement strand
GTCGGCGAACTGCAGCCGGATGTGTCCGCCCGGGACGAGGCGCTTGAGCTCGGCGGCGGTCCCTTCGGCGATCAACCGACCGTGGTCGAGGACGGCGATGTGGTCGGCGAGCTTGTCCGCTTCGTCGAGGTACTGCGTGGTCAGGAAGATCGTGACCCCGTCGGCGACGAGCTCGCGGATGATCTGCCACACGGTGCGCCGGCTGCGCGGGTCGAGACCGGTGGTCGGCTCGTCGAGGAAGATGATGCGCGGCCGGCCGACCAGCGTCATCGCCAGATCGAGGCGCCGGCGCATGCCGCCCGAGTACATCGCCGCCACCTTCGTGGCGGCGTCGGTCAGCTCGAAGCGCTCGAGCAGGTCGTCGACCCGCCGCCTCCCCTCCGCCCGGCCGAGGTGGTGCAGATCCGCCATCAGGGTGAGGTTCTCGGCGCCCGTGAGCAGGCCGTCCACGGCGGCGAACTGCCCGGTCAGGCCGATCGCCGCCCGCACCGCGTCGGGCTCGTCGATCACGTCGTGGCCGTCGACGCGGGCATGACCGGCGTCGGCGCGGAGCAACGTGGACAGGATGTGCACCATCGTCGTCTTGCCCGAGCCGTTGGGCCCGAGGAGCGCAAAGACGGTGCCCTCGGCGATGGTGAGGTCGATGCCGTCGAGCACGACGTGGTCGCCGAAGCTCTTGCGCAGCCCGGTGGCGGAGATCGCGGCGCGGGGGTGCGGTGAGCTCATCGGTCTCGACCCTCCCCGGTCGGCATGGGGGCCGGCGTGGGCGCCCGCCCGATCACGATGTCTCCGCAAGACGTGCGGGCGCGGACGTCCACGGTCGGGGCGGCAGGTTCGGGTCGCTCGGTGGTCGCGAGCAGGTTGCGGACGGACCCGTAGCGCGAGGACACGTCGAGCCAGGCGGCGGTGCCCTCAGGGATGTCGATCTCGAGCTCGCCGTTGCCGGTCTCGACCACGATGCTGCCCTGCTCGACCTGCAGGATCCGCACGTCCCCGTTCGCCGTCTTCGCGGTGACCGACCCCCGGGCCCGATCGACCAGGATGTCGCCGTTGGACGCCTTGATGTGCAGCTCGCCCCGCATGTCGCCCAGCTTCGTGTCGCCGTTCGAGTTCTTGACCAGCGCGGTGCCGTCGATCGTCCCGATGTGGATCTCGCCCGACCCCGTGGTGACATCGGCGCCGCCGTCGATTCGATCGACCGTGATGTTCCCGTACGCCGTGCGCAGGTGAGCGGTCGCCGTGTGGTCGAGGCGGATGGCGCCCATGGCGGTCTTGAGCCGGCACGTTCCCAGCTCACCCTCGCCGCGGAAGTCGCCGAGGGACGAGTCGCCGTCGACGTGGGACCCGGTGGGCAGCTCGATGGTGACGTCGATCAACCCGCCGCTGCCGAAGGGCGTGTACTGGCGCCAGTGCTTCGGGGCCTTCACCAGCAGGGCGCCGTCGGCATACTCGACGCGGGTCTGCGCGGCGACCCGGATGTCGGCGGCCTTCGCGTCGTCGGCCGGGCGCACCCGCACCACGGTGTCGTGGCGGTCGCTGGCGGTGATCTGGACGCTGCCGACAAGATCGACGGTGACCGAGATCGGGGTGGGAGTCTCGAACGTGGACATGGGTGGTCCTTCCTTCGGTGTCGTGCGGGGCCGGTGGCCCGGTCGTCGGACGCCGGCGTGAGGATCGCGACGGCGTCGAGTGAGGGTGAGCAGGTGGGTGAGCGGCGCGCTCAGCGAGCCCAGCCCGTGTAGCTCTGGCCCCCGGTCGGGAGGCGGGCGCTGGCCGCCCGCCGTGCGTCGAGCGGTTCGACGGCGGCGCCGAGCGCCCGGACCAGCCACGAGTTGACCGACACGCCATCGAGCCCGGCGGCCTGCTCGATCCGGCCCTTGAGCTGGTCCGGGAGCCGGAGCGTGATGCGTGCAGTGGCGCCCTCGTCGGCTTCGGGGTCCGCGTCGGTGCTGCGCTCACCGGGCGCGATGCCGGCGGGCGCCGTCGAGCGCGCCATGGCCCCGGCTGGCGCCAGGTCGGGTGCGAGGTCGGGCGGGGGGAGGGTCACGACGAACTCGGGGTCGCGTCCGCGCAGGCGGACATCGACCGACCCCGGGGCGAGATCTCGCGTGATCTCGCCGGCGGCGGCGGTGAGCGCGTCGAGCAGGACGAGGCGGGTCGCCGCCTCGAGCGGTGCGGTCAGGCGCTCGGCGAGGAGCCGGGCCTCGTCACCGCCGGCCGCGGCGGCGACCGCCAGCTGATGACCCAGTTCGTCCACGTACCCGGTGAGATCCATGACGTCACTATGATGTCAACATGATGTCATGTCAAGGGAGAATGCTGTCGAAATGATGTCACGGCACCCTGGGCGGCTTGCCACACGTGCCGTCAATCGTGTCGCGCCGCGACCGCGGCCCACGGCTCGTGCGCCGCCCCGCGGGTCAGGTGACGCCGGGGCCGCACGTGTCGAAGCGCACGACCGACCACGTGCTCACGTCGCGTTGGTTCAGGTCGAGGATCATCTGCTTGCCGTCGAGCGTGCGCGCGTACCGGTTCGGTTCACTGTTGTTCCAGCCGTCGCCCGGGGCGGCACCGGTCGCCGCGTACGCGGCGACCGCGGCCTCGGGGGTCGGGCCGTTCGCCGTCCCGGCGGCCACGTTCACCGACGTGCACCCCCAGACCCCCTGGGTGTTGATGTCGAACCACAGCAGGGCGCAGCCCAGCACGGCGACGAGCGCCAGGGCGCCGAGGATCAGCAGTCGCCGACGGTCGATCGGGGCGACCTCGGCGGCAGGTGGGGTCCGCTGCTTGGGGGGCTTGGCCACCACTCGACCGTACCCAAGGTTCGCCCGCGGTTCGCCATCGCGGAGGGTCGTCATCGACCGCGGGGCCGGTAGCGTGGCCGCGACCGGTCGCGGCCACGGGCCGCGGCGCCGACCTCAAGGGGGATCTCCGTGCGTGAGTACGACCAGCTCTACATCGACGGCGCCTGGGTGCCGTCCACCGGCGCCAGCTCGATCGAGGTGATCGACGCCAACACCGAACAGGTGATGGGCCACATCCCCGAGGGCACGACCGACGACGTCGATCGGGCCGTGGCCGCGGCCAAGGCGGCGTTCGAGACGTGGGGGTTCACCGATCGGGAGGAGCGGGCCAAGTACCTGTCCGCGATCGCCGAGGGGCTCTCCGAGCGCAGCGCCGAGATCGCCGAGGTCATCTCCCGCGAGGTCGGCATGCCGCTGATGTTCGCGAACCTCATCCAGGCCGGTCTGCCCGCCGGCAACATGGCCATCACCGTCGGCCTGCTCGACACCTACGCGTTCGAGGAGACGATCGGCAACTCGCTGGTCATGCGCGAGCCGATAGGCGTCGTCGGCGCCATCACGCCGTGGAACTACCCGCTGCACCAGATCATCGCCAAGGTCGGTCCGGCGCTCGCCGCCGGCTGCACGATCGTGCTCAAGCCCAGCGAGATCGCGCCGCTCAACGCCTTCATCCTGGCCGAGATCATCGACTCGGTCGGCCTGCCCGCGGGCGTGTTCAACCTGGTCACCGGCACCGGTCCGGTCGTGGGCGAGGCCATCGCCGCGCATCCCGACGTCGACATGGTGTCCTTCACCGGTTCGACCCGCGCGGGCAAGCGCGTGACCGAGGTCGCCGCCGCCACCGTCAAGCGCGTGGCGCTCGAGTTGGGCGGCAAGTCCGCCAACGTGCTCCTCGACGATGCCAACCTCGAGGCGTCGGTTCCGCCGGGAGTCCAGTTCGGCGCCTTCCTCAACTCGGGTCAGACCTGCTCGGCGCTCACCCGCATGCTGGTCCCGCGGGCGCTGCAGGACCAGGTCGTCGAGCTCGCCCGGGCCAAGGCAGAATCGCTCACCGTCGGTACCGCTGACTCGGGTGCCGATCTCGGCCCGCTGATCTCCGCGGCCCAGCGCGACCGCGTGCGCGGCTACATCCAGAAGGGGATCGACGAAGGCGCCACGCTGGTCACCGGTGGTCCTGATGCCCCCGAGGGCCTCGACACGGGCTACTTCGTGCAGCCGACGATCTTCGCCGATGTCACCTCGGACATGACCATCGCCCAGGAGGAGATCTTCGGTCCGGTGCTGTGCATCATGCCGTACGACTCCGAGGAAGAAGCCGTCGAGATCGCCAACTCCACCGTGTACGGCCTGGCGGGCGGCGTGCAGTCGGCCAGCGTCGACCGGGCCAAGGCCTTCGCCCGCAAGATGCGCACGGGCCAGGTCGAGATCAACGGCGGGGCGTACAACCTGTCGGCCCCGTTCGGCGGGTACAAGCAGTCGGGCAACGGGCGCGAGCTCGGGCCGTTCGGTCTCGAGGAGTTCCTCGAGGTCAAGTCCCTGCAGCTCCCGGGCTGACCCGCGCGGGCGAGACGGTCGAGAGCCGCGTCGGTGGCTCGTCCGGACATGTTGCGGGCGCATCGGGCCGCCGGTCGATTCGTGACCGGGGCCCGGTCCGCGCCACGATGAAGCGGGGCGAGAAGGTGGGAAGGGCGACCGGTCCGACCGGGCGCCGGACCATGTGCTGTCGGTGAGCAGGGGATCGAGTGGAGCGACAACCGGGGATCTTCGGCAGGGGCTTGCGCCTCGTGTGGCGCTACGTGCGCGCGGAGCCGATCACCTATGCCATCTCGCTCGTCGGCGCTACGATCTACGCCAGCGCGGTCGTGGGCACGACGATCGTGCTGGGCCGCGTCACCAACGACGTGATCCTGCCCGCCTTCTCCTCCAGCGGCTCGTCCTCGGACAAGGTGCGGGCCGCCGCGCTGGCCCTGCTCGCGGTCGGTTGGTTGCGCGCGCTTTCCATCGTGCTGCGGCGCTACTTCGCCGCGCTGACCACCTTCCGCACCCAGGCGTCGCTACGGCGCGGGGTCACCGGCACCTACCTCGAAGTGCCGATGGCGTACCACCGGGCCAAGCCGACCGGTGAGCTGTTGGCCCACGCCGATGCCGATGTGGTGGCGGCCACCGAGCTGCTCAACGCGTTCCCGTTCAGCATCGGTGTCATCGTCCTCATCGTGTTCGCGGTCGTCAGCCTGATCCAGGTCGATCCGATCCTCACGCTGATCGCACTCCTGCTCTTCCCGTCGCTGGCGCTCGTGAACCGGTTGTACACGGCTCGCATCGAGGCGCCGGTGGCGCTGGTGCAGCAGAAGGTCGGCCAGGTGTCACGCGTCGCCCACGAGAGCTTCGACGGCGCACTGGTCGTGAAGACCCTCGGCCGGTCCCAGCACGAGATCGACCGCCTCGGTGCCGCCGCGGACGAGCTGCGCGACGCGCGCATACGCGTGGGTCGCATCCGCGGGACCTTCGAGCCGACCATCGACGCGATCCCCAACATCGGCATCATCGTGCTCCTCCTCGTCGGCTCCTACCAGGTCACCAACGGCAACCTGAGCGCCGGCGACCTGGTGCAGGGCGTCGCGCTGTTCAGCGTGCTCGCCTTCCCGATGCGCGTTGTCGGGTTCTTCCTGCAGGAGATGCCTCGCGCGGTCGTGTCGATCGAACGCATCGATCGGGTGCTCGCCGAGGAGGCCGCGACCGTGCCCACCGACGGCCGGTCGCTCCCCGCCGGGGCCCTACCGGTGCGCTTCGACCACGTGAGGTTCGCGTTCGATCCCGCGACGCCGGTGCTGCAGGACATCAACGTCGACATCGCGGCCGGCGAGATCATGGCGATCGTCGGCTCCACCGGATCGGGCAAGACGACGCTGTGCGATCTGATCGTGCGCCTCGCCGACCCGGCGGCGGGCGCGGTCCTGATCGGGGGGGTCGACGTCAACGACATCGACCCCACCGAGCTCCGCGACGCCGTCGCGATGGTGTTCCAGGAGACGTTCCTCTTCGCCGAGTCGATCACCGACAACATCACCCTCGGTGCGACCTACTCCGGCGACGAGGTGGCCGCCGCCGCCCGGGTGGCCCAGGCGCTCGACTTCGTCATGGAGCTGCCCGAGGGGTTCGACACGGTCGTCGGCGAACGGGGGGTCACGCTCTCGGGCGGCCAGCGCCAGCGCGTGGCGCTGGCCCGCGCGCTCGCCCGGCGCCCCCGCGTGCTGATCCTCGACGACGCCACCTCCGCCGTGGACCCCGTGGTCGAGGCCGAGATCCTCGCCGGCCTGCGCACCACCCTCGACACGACGACCATCGTGGTGGCCCACCGGGTGTCCACGATCGAGTTGGCCGACCGGGTCCTGTTTCTCGATCAGGGCCGCGTCGTGGCTGTCGGGGCTCACCTCGAGCTGCTGGCCACCCAACCTGCCTACGCGCGGATCGTGCGGGCCTATGAGGCAGGGAGCGCCGCGTGAGCGCCACGACGCACCCGAGCGAGGCGGACGACGTCTCCGGCGAGCTCAACGATCATGTGCCGATCAGCGAGCTGGACACACCACCGGGCGGGTCGCCCGGCACACCTGTGCCGGGGGCTGGCGGTCCGGGGGCTGACGGTCCGAGGATGGACGGTGCCGTGGGCGGCGCGGCGGGCACCAACGCGATGGCCGTGCTGCGCCGCGGGTTCGTGGCCAGCCCCGAGCTGGCGCTCGGGCTGCGGGTGACGGTCGTGATGGCCATCATCAACGCGGTGGGCCGCATCATCATCCCGGTGCTGATCCAGCAGATCCTCGACAAGGGCATCCTCGCCGACAACGGCTTCCAGGCCGCGTTCACCCTCACCGCGTGCGGCCTCGCCTTCCTGGTCGTGATCGGCCTCACGTTGCTCAGCCGCGTCACCTACATCCGCCTGGTCAGCACCGCCGAGGCGATGCTGCGCAATCTCCGCGTCCGGGCCTTCGCCCACATCCATTCGTTGAGCGTCGCCGATCACAACGAGGCCAAGCGCGGGGTGCTCACCTCGCGCGTGACCAGCGACATCGAGACGATCGCCCGCTTCGCGCAGTGGGGGGCCATCGCCTGGATCGTGAACACGGTCGTGATCATCGGCGTGCTCTTCGTCATCGCGATCTACCAGTGGCGCCTCGCGGTCATCACCATCGTGGTGCTGGCGCCCCTGCTCCCGCTCATGCGGGTCCTGCAGCGCAAGCAACTGCGCGCCTACGACATCCAGCGCACTCGTGTGGGTCAGACCCTCTCGGCCATCTCCGAGAGCGTGATGGGCGCCGGGGTCGTGCGCGCCTACGGGATCGTCGAGCGCACCCGTGGCCACCTCGATCACGCCATCGACGAGCAGTACCGGGCCGAGACCAAGGCCGCCCGGTACTTCGCCCTGATGTTTCCCCTCGGTGATCTGTTCGGCGCCGCCGCGCTCGCGGCCGTGCTCGGTGCGGGTGCGTACTGGGGACCAGGCTGGGGCATGGACGCGGGTTCTCTCGTGGCCTGCCTGTTCCTGGTCACCCTCATCCTGTCGCCGATCGCGGAGCTCGGCGAGATCCTCGACCAGACCCAGACCGCGATCGCCGGCTGGCGCAAGGTGCTCGACGTGCTCGACATCCCGGTCGACGTCGTCGAACCCGACCCTGGTGTCGACCTCGAACCGGGCCCGGTCGAGGTCCGCGCCGAGGCGCTCGAGTTCTCCTACCGCGAGGGCGGCCGGGTGCTGCACGACGTGAACGTGGTGCTCGAGCCCGGCGTCGATGTGGCGGTCGTGGGAGAGACCGGGTCGGGCAAGACCACCTTCGCCAAGCTCCTGTGCCGCCTGGCCGACCCCACCGGCGGCCGCATCCTGCTCAACGGGGTGGACCTGCGCGAGATCCGACCAGCGGTGCGGCACGAGGCCGTGCGCATGGTGCCCCAGGACGGCTTCCTGTTCGACACGTCGGTGCGCGAGAACGTGCGCATGGGCCGCGACGGGGTCACCGACGCCGAGATCGACGAGTCCTTCGTGCGCCTCGGCCTGGATCGCTGGGTCTCCCGGCTGCCTGACGGGCTCGACACCGAGGTCGGCGAGCGGGGCGAGAACCTGTCGGTCGGTGAGCGCCAACTGGTGGCGCTGGCCCGGGCGCAGCTGGCCAACCCCGGCCTGTTGATCCTCGACGAGGCGACCTCCGCGGTCGACCCCGAGACGGAGCGGGCGCTGTCCACGGCCCTCGCCCGGCTCGCCGAGGGACGCACGACCGTCAGCGTCGCCCATCGCCTGTCGACCGCCGAGAGCGCCGACCTGGTGCTGGTGTTCGACGCCGGTCGCATCGTCGAGCAGGGCCCGCACGCCGAGCTGGTGGCCCAGGGGGGCCGGTACGCGGCGCTGTTCGAGAGCTGGCTCGGCAACACCCAACGGCCCTGAGACCCGACCCAGGGCCCGTGTCCGGGCGCCGCCGGGCCGGGCCGGGGCTGACTGGGTGAGGGCGGCGCGGGGGATTATCCTCACGCCGTGCTTCCCGAGGTCGAGATCCCGCCGTCGAGCGACGAACCCGCTCCGGCGCCCGAGCACCCTGCCGCTCCGGGAGCGGACCCGGCGACCGACCCGGCCACCGCATCGGCCCGGCCCGCCCGGACCGATACCCGCGCGGCCGATCTCGACGCCGACCTGCCGGGCTGGTTGACCCGCGGACGGAGCCGGCTGCTCGTCGGTGCCATGGTCGTCCTGGCCATCCTGCCCATGGTCTTCTCGGGTCTCGGGGGCATCGGTCGCACCTGGTACCCGGGGGGTGACTGGGCGATCATCGGCTTCGACACGATGGACGTCGGCACCGCCCACACCCCGCTGGTGGGTGTGTACTCCCGCTACGGCTGGAACCACCCCGGCCCGATGCTCTACTGGCTCTACGCCATCCCGTACCGGCTCTCGGGGGGCAACTTCTCCAGCCTGCTGCTCGCCGCTGCGCTCATCAACGCCTTGGCGGTCGCGGCGATGATCGTGTTCGCCTGGCGGCGGGGCGGGCTGGTGCTCGCGGCGTTCACGACCGTGGCGATCACGCTCGTGACCCACACCCTGAGCTTCGCGATCATCCGCGATCCGTGGAACCCGTGGGTGGCCATCCTGCCGTTCGGCGCGGTGATCATGGCGGCCTGGGCCGCCGGCGAGGGCGACACCGCGGGTCTCGTCACCGTTGCGCTCGTCGGCGCCTACCTGATGCAGACCCACGTGGGCTTCGTGCCCATGGTCGGGCTGCTCGCCCTCGTCGCCGGCATCGGCTTCTGGCGGCGGCGGCGCGCCGTGCGGCCCCTGGCGGTGGCCGGTGGGATCTTCGCGTTCTGCTGGATCCCGGTCCTGGTCGACCTACTGACCGGCGGGGACAACCTGCACAAGCTGCTGTCGTACTTCCTCACCAGTCACGACGTGCCCGCGGGCGTCGGCTACGCCGTCCAGGTCGCCGACCTCGAGCTCGGCGGCCACGGCGCCTGGCTGGGTGGCGCCGAGCCGGGGAACCCGATCGGCGGTGGTCTGCTGCCCAACGACGACCTGCGTGCGCTCGCCCTGGCCATCATCCCGTTCGCGATCGCGCTGGGCCTCGCCTGGGCCAACCGGCGGCGGGCGCCCGATGCGCTCCGGCTGCTCGGCACCGTCGGGCTCGGGGTCCTGACGTGCGTCTTCGCCGTCAGCCGCATCACCGGACCGGTCTTCAGCTACCTCGTGCGCTGGTGGTGGCCGACCGCCGCGCTCTGGTGGGTCGCCATCGCGTACGCGGCCTGGCGGGCGATGGGTTCCAGCCTGCGCCCCCGGGCGCGCACGGTCGCGGCGGTCGGCCTCTGCGTGGCGCTGACCGCGGTGCTGACCTGGCGGACCTCGACGGTCGATGTCGGCCAGGTGGACTCTCCCGACCTGAACCGGGTCCAGGCCCCGCTCGCGCTCTTCGTCCAGCAGGCGATGCCCCAGGTGCCCCGCGACCGCCCGGTCATGGTGCGCTCGGTCGGGGCCAGCGTGGGGTGGGTGTCGGAGGGCGCGGCGCTGCAACTGGCCGCAGCGGGCTTCGACGTGCAGCTCGACGCGACGGGCACGAACCCGGAGAAGTACGGCACGAAGCGGATGGGCACCGCGGACCCGTCGAAGTCCATGGTGTGGGTCGCGGCGGGCTCGTGGGTCGAGGACTTCCAGGCGCAGGCCCCGTCCCACGGCGGGCGGCAGCTCTACGTGTGGGACCCGTTGCCCCCGGACCAGCGGGTGCAGGCGAACGCCCTGCGCAAGCAGCTCCGCGACACCTTCAAAGCCGCGAACCGACCCGATCTCGAGGACGACCTCGAAGGGGTCGGCGGTCTGTACCGGGCGGAGGGCTTCCCCGGGGTCACCCCCGAACAGCTCCGCGCCTGGAACGACTTCCAGGCCCAGGGTCAGCCCTTCGCGGTGTTCCTCTTCGACCGGGCGGACCAGGGCACCATCCCGCAACGCCCGTAGCGGTCGTCGACGATCGCGGGGCTGCGTCGGGCCGCGGTCCAGAACGCGACGGCCGGTCCTGAACGCGGTGGCGGGTCAGTAGGCGTGCGCGGCGACGGTCGTGTTCACGCTGGCGCTGCACCCGATGATCGTGATCGAGGTGCCGACCGCGATCGGGGTAAGTGACTGCAACGACCCGATAAAGGTGTTCTGGTTCTGGACCTTCGTCAGCAACGTGAAGCCCTGCCCGGCGATCGCCGCCTGCATGCGCTTGATCTGGCCGGTCACGGTCACGGTCACGTAGACGATCCGGTTGTTCTGCTGGATCTTGGCGTCGGCCGAGACGATCATCGGGTTGGTGCACTCGGGGCCGGTCGTGGGGATCGGGATGGACGGCAGCGGGACGGTCGGCGGCGGCGGCGGATCGGTGACCGGCACGTCCACCGTGTCAGGTGGGTCGGTGATGGGCACGGTCGTGGTCGGACGCGCGGTCGTCGGCGGGGCCGTGGGCGTCGGCATCACGATCGTCGTGGTGGTCTCGGTCGTGGGCGGGACCGTGATGGGCGTGGGGATCGTGACCTCGGGCGGGGCGGTCGGCACGGGGGCCGCCGTGGTGGTCGTGGTGGTCGGTGGGGGCGGCGCCGCCACGAAGACCTCGATCGGCGCCTTGGGCACCCCGAGGTAGATCTTGCTGCCGGCGTCGGCCACCGCGTTCTGCAGGCCAGCGGGCAGGTGCGCGGTCATGGCGAGGAGGACGAAGACGAAGATGGCCATGGCCAGGCTCGTGGTGAACACGTGGCTCGCCGCGGCGGCGCGGCCTGGCGCGGCGGGCGCAGTGCCGACCGACCCGGGGGGACCCGACCCGCCACCACCGGTGCCGGGCACCGGTTCGGGTCGCGCGCTGGTGGTGGTCACCCTGTGACTGTATTGCGCCCCCGGTCCGGTTTCGGACCGGGGCCAGGTCCGGGCGCATTTCCGTGCGGCGGGGGCGCGTGGGTAGATTCACCCCCGGAGCCGGCCCTCGGACACCGGGGGTCGGGCGGGACCCAACCAGTCCTCGCCCCAACGGTCACATCCTCGGTCACCCCGACCGGGCATCGCCTCTCGAGGAGCATCACGTGAGCACAAAGGATCCCGTCCGCGTCGCCGTCACCGGGGCAGCCGGCCAGATCGGTTACAGCCTGCTGTTCCGCATCGCCAGCGGACACCTGCTCGGCCCCGATCAGCCGGTGATCCTGCACCTCCTCGAGATCACGCCGGCGCTCGATGCGCTCAAGGGCGTGGCCATGGAGCTCGAGGACTGCGCCTTCCCGCTGCTGTCGGGCATCGTGCAGACCGATGATCCCCACGTGGCGTTCGGCGATGTCAACGTCGCGCTGTTGGTGGGGAGCCGTCCCCGCTCGAAGGGCATGGAGCGCAAGGACCTGCTCGAGGCCAACGGCGCGATCTTCACGGTGCAGGGCAAGGCCCTGTCGGACAACGCCGCGGACGACGTGCGCATCCTCGTGGTCGGCAACCCGGCCAACACCAACTGCCTCATCGCGATGAACAACGCGCCGAACATCCCCAACGAGCGCTTCACCGCCATGACCCGTCTGGACCACAACCGGGCGATGGCCCAGCTCGCGGCCAAGACCGGTGCCACCGTGAACGACATCACCAAGATGACGATCTGGGGCAACCACTCGGCCACCCAGTACCCGGACCTCTTCCACGCCGAGGTCAACGGCAAGGTTGCCGCCGAGCTCATCGATGATCAGGGCTGGCTCGAGAACGACTTCATCCCCACCGTGCAGCAGCGCGGCGCCGCCATCATCGAGGCCCGCGGCCTGTCGAGCGCCGCCTCGGCGGCCAACGCGGCGATCGATCACGTGCACACGTGGGTCACCGGCACCGACGCGGGCGACTGGGTCAGCATGGCCATCCCGTCCGACGGCAGCTACGGCGTGCCCGAAGGCCTGCTCTCGTCCTTCCCGGTCACCACCGCAGACGGCGTGTACACGATCGTGCAGGGCCTCGAGCACAACGAGTTCGCCCAGGGCCGCATCGACGCCACGGTCAACGAGCTCATCGAAGAGCGCGACACCGTCGCCGAGCTCGGCCTGATCTGATCCCGGTCCGGCTGCGGTTGATCGACACCGCCTGATCTGCCCCTCGGGCCCGATCCCCGCCGCCCCGGCTCCGCCGTGGTCGCGGGGTCGGGCTACTTGAGGAACTTGCTGGTGGTGTTGTCCGCCAGGATCTTGCCGCCCGTCTGGCAGGTGGGGCAGTAGTCCACCGTGTAGCGCACGTACTCGACCGCCCGGATGGCGTCGCCGCACACGGGACACGCATCGCCCTCTCGGTGGTGCACGGCCCCGGGCCGTTCCTTGGACGAGCTCATGTCCGCGCGGGAGCGCTCGTAGGTGAGCGAGTCCTCGACACACGCGCGGATCGCGTCGAGGAGCCGCACGGCCTCGGGCTCGGTGAGCTTCGCCGCGTTGGCGAACGGCGACAGCCGGGCCGTGTGGCAGATCTCGTTGGCGAGGCGCCGCCCGAGGCCTGCGATCGCGCGCTGATCCCGGAGCAGGCCGTGCAGGCGCATCGAGTGCGCCCGCAGGATGGCGCGCAGGTCATCGAGCTCGACGAGGTCGGCGTCAGGTCCGAGGCCCACGAACGGCTCGATGTCGGTACCCGGACCGGTGAAGGCATCGGCGGGGAGCACCCAGACACCGGCCTTCTTCTCGGTGCCCGCCTCGGTCAGGAGCAACGCCGGGCCGACCGTGAAGATCCATCGGGCCAGTCCACCCCGGGGCTTGGGGGCTTGCTTCTCGTCCGGCTTGAGTCGGCCGCCCTGCATCAGGTGGACGACGAACTGGGCGGATCCGAAAGGCAGCAGCAGGTACTTGCCGCGGCGCCCGACCGTGCCGAGTTGCTCGCCCACGGCCTGATCGGGGGACGGGTCGAAGGTCTTGAGCGCGGTGAACGAGAGCGCCCGGAACCGATCGAGCGTCGCCCCGCCGAACTCGTCGGTGAGTCGTTCGGCGTGGGCCTGGATCTCGGGGAGCTCGGGCACCGTCGCGGCCGATCAGGACGCCGGAGCGGTCGCGTCGTGCGTGCGGGCGGAGATGGCGGCGAGCGCGGTGAGGCACCCCTGATGCGCGATCAGCGCCCGGCTGTCGCCCCCGAGGCGGAGGCGTCCGGCCATGAACGCGATCTGGGCGCTCTCGTGCCCCCCGGCGATCGCCAGCGCGGTGTCTCGGTCGCAGCGGAACGTGACGTCGGGCGCGGGGTGCGCGCCGCTCACCACCGTGTTGGTGCCGTGGTCGAGGCGCACATACCACGTTCGGGTCCCCGGCCCGGCGTCGACGTCGGACCCATCGCTCGGCGTCACCGTCTGCTGCACGATCAGCGTGATGTCGGCGGTGGCCGCGCGCAGCGCGGGGTCGTCGGCGACCGCACGGTTCATCGCCTCGATCCAGGCGTCGCTGAGGTACTCGGGCACCTCGGCAGGCTACCGCTCGCGCACGGTACGCTCGCCGCCATGGGGGAACGGGGAACTGGGACGAAGGTCTTCGACGCGCCGGCCGTGCGGGGTCGGTGGCGCGCGATGGAGGGGCCCGACGACGTGCTCGACCTGATGGACAAGGGCGCCGAAGGTGTGATCGTGCTGGTGCGGGACGCCGGCGCGACCTTCCTCTCGCCCATCTTCCACGAGCTCGCGGGCGTGGTCTGCACCGGCGGAACCGTGCGCAGCCACATCGGCATCGTGTCCCGTGAGTTCCAGGTGCCCTGCATCATGGGGCTCACCTTCACCGCCGCCGAGCCCGATGCCGGAGCCGAGGTCGAGCTCGACTGCTCGGGCACCGAGGGTGTGCTGCGTGACTGACGCGACGAGCGCCGGGGATCGTCGGGCAGCTGCGGATCGGCTCATCGCCTATCACAGCCCCATCTCGCAGGCCTACACCGCCGAGCGCACGAGCTACAGCTCGCAGCTGATCCCGGTGACGGCGTACATCCTCGTCGCCTGCACCGAGACGTTCTACCGCTACCCGGAGATGATGCGCACCATCGACGCCGCGATGCCGGCCGAGTTGATCGGGCGCGCCGGGCACCAACCGGGGAGCAACATCAACGCGGTGTACCTGTGGTCGATCGCCAACTTCTGGCTCACCGGCCGGAAGGTGCTGACCGCGATCGATCCCAGCCTGGATGATCCCGAGGCGGCGTTCACTGTGCTCGACTTCTGGGAGCGGGCCGCCGCGGCGTACCGCCACGACGACGGCACCCGGCAGGCCGCGGACGACGGCGTGGTCCGTCCCTACGGGGACGACGTGCTGGCGACCTTGCTCGGCGGCATCACCATGCTCGAGGCCGACGACCAGGGCGACGAGCTGCGAGCGCGCATCAAGCGGTTCAACGCCACGCTCGTCAACTACCTCTTCCTGCTGTACTTCGACACGCGGGTGGGCACCGGGGACAGCGGGCCCTACGAGCTGCCCGACGGTCGGGTGCTGGTGGTCCGCGACTTCTACCGGTTGGGCCCGAGCGACTTCTGGTGGAGCGATGTCGCCGCGCCGATGCCGTACCAGTATCTGACCGCGGCCCTCGTGCTCGACGGGGTCGATGTTCGCGTCACCGACTTCGGTTCGTCCAACACCACGCCCGAGGACTACCTGGATCACCTCGTGGGGTTCGGCCTCTACACGACCGACACGCCGGACCGCTCGTTGCGGCCGGTGGCGCTCGACGAGCTCGACGGTCTCGTGACGACGATCCGCAAGATCAACGCGCAGCACTACCGCAACGTCGCTGCGATGTCGCGTGACGAGATGATCCGGTGTGGGGCCTACGTGTACTTCTCGTTCCTGCGCCCGTTCGCCGAGGTCGCGGGTGTGGCCGACCAGCTGGACTGGTCGGTCCCGCGAGATCTCCCCGCGCCGATGTACGAGCTGCTCTCGGCCATCAATGGCGAAGACGTCCCCTTCGACCCCGAAGCCACCTACTACGAGCCTCTCGCCTAGTCCCGCAGCCAGGCACGAGGTGGCGCGACGGCAGGGTTAGGATCACGCCGCGGCGGCCGAGTCGGGCTGCCCGTTTCCCGCCCTCCAGACAGCAGGAGCACCGATGGGCTTTCTCGACGACGTGTCCCGAGGTGCCAACAACCTCGCCAGCTCGATCAGCGGCAGCGTCGACGACACGCAGGCGCGTTACCGCGCCGAGTCGTTGCTGTATGACTACGGCCTGTTGCTGTTCCGGGAGCAGACCGGCTCGGCTTCGCCGACCTCGCAGGAGGACCTGCAGCGGGTGTGGAACGAGCTGCACACCCACCTCGCCGCCAGCCCGGGCCTGGTGTTGAACCTCAAGACCGGACAGCCCATCCCGCCCCCGCCGCCCCCTGGCCCGCCTGGCCCGCCCGGCCCGCCGGCCCCTCCCGGTGCCGTGGCCCCGCCGCCGCCGGGTCAGCCCGCAGCTCCGCCCCCGGGTCAGCCCGGGATGATGCCGCCGCCGCCTCCCGGTCAGCCGGCCATGGCGCCTCCGCCTCCGCCGGGCCAGCCCGCCGGGCCGCCGCCAGGCCAGCCGGGGATGACGCCTCCGCCGCCGCCCGGTCAGCCCGCGGGTCAGCCGGGCATGGCCCCGCCGCCGCCCCCGGGTCAGCCGGGCATGGCGCCTCCTCCGCCTCCTCCGGGGCAGCCGGGGATGACGCCTCCGCCTCCTCCGGGTCAGCCCGCCGGCCCGCCTCCGGGGATGGCGCCGCCGCCCCCTCCGGGCCAGGCCGTGACCCCGCCTCCGCCCCCGCCCCCGACCTGATCGCCGGCGGGCTCGGGGATCTTCCGCGGCGCGGGCCATCGCTGCCTACAGTCGACTCGACGAGGGAGGTATCGCGATGGACCGTGATGACCTGAAGGCCCGGCAAGCTCCCATCAAGGAGCGCTACCGCCGTGAGCCGGGCGAGGCGTGGATCACCCTGCACGCTTCCGGTGAGCTCGGCGCAGATGTGTCGTGTTCGGTGCAGACCGGGCAGGCCCTGGTGGCCGCGGGCCTGCACCCCGGCACCGGGGGAGACGGCTCGCATGCCTGCTCGGGCGACATGTTGCTCCAGGCGCTCGCCGCCTGTGCCGGGGTGACCATGCAGTCGGTGGCGACATCGCTCGGGTTGGAGGTCGCCGGCACGGTCCACGCCGAAGGAGATCTCGACTTCCGCGGCACGCTCGGCGTCGACAAGACGGCGCCGGTGGGCTTCAGCGGCATCCGCTTGTCGTTCGACCTGCAGACCGACGCCACCGAAGAGCAGCTCGTCACCCTGCTGCGGCTCACCGAGCGGTACTGCGTGGTGCTGCAAACCCTCGCGCAGCCACCACGGTTGTCGGCGACCCTCATCTGAGGGGTCGGTCGCCCCGCCCGTCGGCATGCCCTTGGGCGTCGGCCTTGCCTTTGGGCATCGGTTTGCCCTTGGGCGTCAGCTCGCCGTTCCGCGTCAGCTTGCCGTTCCGCGTCGATTGCCGTTCCGCATCGGTTCGTCCATCCGCATCGGTTGGCCGTTCCGCGTCGATTCGCCCGGGCGACTAGCGGCAGTCCGGGTTGTCGACCGTCGGATGCCTGAAGGGGCTGGGTTCCGGGGTGACTTTTCATGTACTTTCCGGTAGTCTCGGTCATCATCATGGTGATGACGGGCGGTGCCTCGCCGGTTCGACCTCGTTGCGAGCCGCGACGTGGGCTGCCAACACCGACGAGGAGTCCCGATGCGAACCGAGTGCCCACTGTGCGGATCTCCTGCCCGAGGGAGCCAAACCTGTCCGGCGTGCGGGCTCGTGTTCCGGCTGGAGGCAACGACCGCGACCGCAGCGTCGACCGTGACGCCCAGCGACGGTCCGGCGCCGGCCGCGAGCGCCGAAGGCGGGGTGGCCGCCGTGGCAACCACGGTCCCGAGTGTGCCCGCTCCGCCCGCCCCGCCGGCGCCGCACCTCTGGGCCGCCAGCCAGCGTCCCGGTCCGGATCGTGGGTCGAGAGGGCCCGCCACCAAGCCGAGCTCGTACCTCGGCTGGGCGGTCGCCACGGTGCTGCTCTGCTGTCCGCCGTTCGGGATCGTGGCCGTCGTGCACGCCGCCCGGGTCGACACGTTGTGGCAGTGCGGCGATCGACGGGGCGCGTTGGCCGCATCGCGGCGGGCCCGCGCCTGGGCGCTCGCATCGATGCTCACGAGTGTCGTGGTGCTGGTCGCCTACGTCGTCGTGGTGATGCGGATCGGGGTGCGGTCGCCCCCGCGCCGCAGCTGAGCTCGGCTGCCGGCTGCCGGCTGCCGGCTGGCCGGCGGGCCGGGTCCGCCTGGGCGGTTGGGCCGTCATGGTCCCGCCGGTCGTGCAAGGCTGCGCCGATGGACCTTCCCGAGCCGACGGCGGCCGATGAGCGCCGCCACGTTCCCGACGATGACCCGCTGTGGAACGAGTCGCACTACCTCGACTTCTTCGCCGCTGACGAGTCGCTCGGTGGCTACGTGCGCATCGGGCTCTATCCGAACCTCGGGGTCGCCTGGTACT
>JBBQHT010000080.1:0-18169 GCA_038324235.1 Acidimicrobiales bacterium | reverse complement strand
CGCGCTGGCGTTGATGATCCCGGCCATCAACATCGATGACCGCGCCGAGATGCTCGGGGGCATCCGCGCCGAGGCACCGCCCGAAGCCTTCGACGCCGTGTGGGCGCTCGCTGCCTCCGTCCTCCCTGCGGAGGACCACCGGTTGTTGGGCCTCCGTCTCGGCATCGGGTGATCGGGCGACGGCGGCGGCCTGGGTCAGCGACCGTTGCCGTGGGGGGCGACCTCTTCGAAGGCAGTCGACATGGCGAGTGGAGGAACTGGTGTCCAGGCCGGCGCCGAACGCGCTCGATAGTCGCGGGGACTGACGCCGTGCTCACGTTTGAACGCGGCGCTGAGCGCGAACGGCCCGCCGTAGCCGACCTGGTGGGCGACGGCGCCCAGGGTGGTGTCGGGGTCGAGGAGGAGGTCGGCGGCCAGACTAAGGCGCCGCTTGGTCAGGTAGGTCATCGGCGGTTCGCCGACGTGGTCGTGGAAGCGCCGGGCGAACGCGGCGCGCGACAGGCCGATCGCGGCGGCGATCTCCGCGACGGTCCAGGGATGGCTGGGGTTGTTGTTGAGCAGGCTGAGGGCTCGGCCGACGATCGGGTCCCGCTGGGCCCGGTACCACGCGGGCGTGTCGGCCTCGGGCCTCGCGAACCAGGTGCGCAGTGTGGCGATGACCAGCAGATCGAGGAGGCGGTCGAGCACGGCGGACTGCCCGGGTTCGTCTCTGACGACTTCGTCGCTCAACACCGGGATGAGCGGACACTCCCACTGATCGCGCCGCAAGGAGATGATCGCCGGGAGCGAGCGCAACAAGGGCTCGCTCACGCTGCCCGCGGCCTCGTACGTGCCGACGAGCATCACCGTGGAGCCCGCCGGGTCGTTGCCCCACGTGCGCACGCCGAGGGACATCGGGGCGGCCATGGGCTCGCCGTGGCGTGAGACGCACTGCTGGCCGGGGTGGATCACCACGTCGGGAAGGCTGGCCGGGTCGTCACCGACGGTGTAGTGGTCGGGGCCCCGCACGATGGCGACGTCGCCGGCGCCCAGTCGCACGCTCGGGCCGCCGTCGATCGTCACCGACGCCGACCCGCGGGCGAGCGCCAGCAGGGTGAGCGGGGCCTCGTCGACGATCCGCACCGACCAGGGTGGGTTCATGACACAGCGGAGCACGAACGCGGCGCGCGCTCGGGGACCGTCGAGCAACGCGGTCAGGTCGTCCATGGGCCGACGGTAGACGATGAAACATGGATCGAAGCCTCCAGACCATGGAAGGTCCAAACCGAACCCGTCATGGTGGTGGTCATGGACAACGAAAGATTCACCCGCAGCGCCGCCATCGCGAACCTGGACGACGTGTCATGAGCGCGTACACCCGGGCGCTCACCATCATCACCGCCGTGGGCGCCGCCACCGCCGCCGGTGCGTTCTTGACCTTCTCGACCTTCACCACCGGAGGGCTCAAGCGACTGCCCCCATCGCAGGGGGCCGCCGCGATGCAGGCGATCAATCGACAAGCCCCGACCCCGGTCTTCATGTTGGTCGTGTTCGGCACCGGGGTCGCCTGCCTCCTGGTGGGCGTCGACGCATTGCGCGACCTCGATTCCACCTTCGCCAAGGTCCGCCTGGTTGCATCCGTGGTCTACCTCGTCGGTGTCGTCGCGCTCACGATCGGCTATCACGTGCCGCGCAACGACCTGCTCGACGCGGTCGACCCCACCAGCCCCGAAGGCATCGCGTATTGGGCGACCTACCTCGACGAGTGGGTCACGATGAACCACGTGCGCACCCTTGCGCCGCTCGTCACGTCGGTGCTCCTCGCCATCACCCTCACCGGAGCCTGACGAGCCCGTAGACAGATCGCCATCTTTGTGTATTATCTAGTCAACTAGATAACTAGACTGGATGGTCGTTCGATGGCACTGGTGTTCCGCTTGAGCTCGAAGTCCGGCGTCTCGGCGTACCTGCAGATCGCCAACCAGGTGCGCCAGGCGATGTTGCTCGGCGTGCTGCAGCCGGGCGATCAGCTACCCACGGTCAAAGAGGTCGTGGGCATGGTCGCCATCAACCCCAACACGGTGCTCAAGGCGTACCAACTGCTCGAGCACCAGGGACTCGTCGAAGGTCGCCAGGGTCAAGGCACCTTCGTGACCGTCGCCCTGCCCGGGCCGTCGCCGGCCCAACAGGCCACGCTGCGCCGAGGGCTCGATCGGTGGTTGCAGGCCGCGTTCGACGCGGGCCTCGACGCCGAAGGGATCGTGGCGATGGTCGAGGATCGGCTGCACGACCGAGCGGTGGAGGACATCGCATGACGGCGTTCGCGACCGACGAGGTGGCGAAGCGGTACGGCAAGCGTTGGGCGCTGCACGGCTGCTCGCTCGAGGTCCCCGCCGGCCGGGTCGTGGCGCTCGTGGGCCCGAACGGTGCCTGCAAGACGACCCTGCTGCACCTCGCGGCCGGCCTGCTGCGCCCCACGATGGGAACCGTGACCGTGCTGGGAGGTGACCCGGCCCGCGATCTGGCGTTGCTCCCACGCGTCGGGCTCGTGGCCCAGGACATGCCGCTGTACCGCGGTCTCACGGTGCTCGAGACGCTCCGGCTGGGACGCAAGCTCAACCCGAGGTGGGATCACGAGATGGTGACCGATCGCCTGCTCCAGCTCTCGATCGATGTGGACCAGAAGGTCGGGACGCTGTCAGGCGGCCAGCGGGCTCAGGTGGCGCTGGCCGTCGCGCTCGGCAAGCGGCCTGAGCTGCTGCTGCTCGACGAGCCGCTCGCGTCGCTCGATCCGCTGGCGCGTCGCGAGTTCATGCAGACCCTGATGCAGACGGCGGCCGAGGGCGACCTCACCATCGTCCTGTCCTCGCATCTCATCGCCGACCTCGAGCGGGTGTGCGATCACCTCGTGCTGGTCGCGGCCGGGCACCTGCAGCTGTCCGACGACATCGACTCCTTGCTCGCCGCGCACCGGGTCCTCGTGGGTCCGCGGCCGACGGGCGCGATCGCCGGGGTCGCAGAGGTGATCGACGAGGTTCGGGCCGCCCGTCAGTCGTCGATGATCGTGCGGGTCGACGGACCGATCCACGATCCCCGTTGGGCGATCGAGGACGTCGCCCTCGAGGACCTCGTCCTCGCCTACCTCTCCCAGGCACGGGACCAGCGCGTCCGTTCGCTCGATGTCGTGGGCGCGGCGTCGTGATCTGGTTGGCGTGGCGCCAACATCGCGTGTCCCTGCTGGCCGGTCTCGGGGCGCTCGTGGTGCTCGGGGCCTTTCTCGTCGTCACCGGGCTCGGGACCCGCGCCGACTTCGTCCGACTGGGCCTCGACCAGTGCGGGGTGCCGACGCACATGGCGTGTGCCGAGACGTCCGCCCAGTTCCTTGCGCAGCACACCAGCTACCGGTTCCTCGCCCCGCTGTTCCTGCTGCTCCCCTCGCTGGTGGGGGTCTTCTGGGGAGCACCGCTCGTCGCGCGCGAACTCGAACAGGGGACGCACCGGCTGGTGTGGACCCAGTCGATCTCGCGCACCAGGTGGCTGCTGGCGAAGACTGCCTTCCTCGCCCTCGCCGTGGTCCTTGCCGGCGGCTTCGTCTCGTGGCTCGTGAGCTGGTGGATCAGCCCGATCATGGATGCCGACCCCCAGTGGTTCGACCCCGGTCTGTTCGACCTCATGGGGATCGTCCCGATCGCCTATGCCCTCGCGGCGCTCGCCATCGGCATCGCCGCCGGGACGCTGACCCGCAAGGTCATCCCCGCCATCGGTCTCACCCTCGTGCTCTTCCTGGCCCTGCGCGTCGGGATCGGCCTGGGCGCCCGGCCGAACTTCATGGAGCCGATCCACGCCACCTTCGCGTTCCCGACGACCGACCAGCCCACCCGCACGGAACCCCTGATCCCCGAAGGCTGGAAGTTGACCTTGCAGACGCTCGACGTCGACGGCCGCTTCATCGGCGACGGTGTGGGCATCGAGCCGCAGGGCCTCCAGGCCGATTGTCCCGAGGCCGAACTTCGTCCGCCGTCGGCCGTCGGATCGGAGCGAGCGAAGGTGGACAGCGCCGCGCGCAGTTCGATCGACGCGTGCGCCGAGAAGTTCGGCTTCCACGTCGTCGCGGTCTACCAACCCCAAGACCGCTACTGGCGGTTCCAGCTCACCGAGGCGGCGATCTACGTGGTGGTCTCGGGCCTGTTGCTCGGGGGTTCCACCTGGTGGATCCGCCACCGCATCACCTGAGCTCAGTCGGTCCGTGACCCCCGGCGGAGGAACGATCACTCTTGAACGCGGCGCCGCGCGGTCCTACTTCGTGCCGACGATGGCGCGGGCGACGCCTGGAACCCGGACCTTGCCGTCCTTCTCGTACGCGCTCACGTTCGCGATGACGGTCGCCCGGATCCGGTCCCGCGAGGGTTCGTCGGCTTGTTGCAGGGCCGCGGCGGCGAGCGAGACGTGCTCGCTCATCATGTCCCAGTACTCCTCGGGCGATGAGGTCACCAGCTCGATGTCGACATCCCACTCGGCAACGTCGCGCAGTCCGGCAGCCTCGTACAGGGCGCTGACCTGACCCGGCGCCGCGTACCGGAACATGGTCGGCCCGTCGGGGTCGGGGGCCGCCACCGGGACCTCGGTCGTGATGGCCCGCATGAGGATCGAAGTCCACGGATTCGCTTCAGGCGAGACCCACACCGACGAGCAGATGCGACCGCCCGGCCGGAGCACGCGCACGAACTCCGCCGTCGCTTTGGCTGGGTCCGGGAAGAACATGTACCCGAAGCGCACGGACACGCTGTCGAACTCGGCGTCGCTGAAGGGCAGATCATCGGCGCTACAGACCTTCGTCTCGATGTTGGTGATCCCGACCGCCGCGGCTCGTCGCTCGGCGACAGCCAACATCTGCGGGGCGAGGTCGGTCAGCACCACGCGACCCTTCGGCGCGCGTCGGGCGATGCTCAGGCCTGGCTCGCCCGTACCGGTCGCGATGTCCAGATGCTGCTGATCCACCGCGATCTGGAGTCGTTCGATCATCGCGGCCCCGACCGGGTTCAACTGATCCGTGATGATCTGGTCCCATTTCTCCCACCCCGCCGACAGCCGGGCCCACGTCGCCCGCTGGGCGTCTCGGATCTCGTCGGCGCTCGGCATGGCTCGTCCCCTTCGTGGATCGTCATCAGGCAGTTCATCCGCCCATCATCTTGGGCTGGTCTGACAGCCTTCATGAGGTTCATTCGTTCACGCTGCGGAGGAGCCAGGCGCCCGCGATGGTCTCGAGGCCTCCGCCGAGGCCCCAGCCATGGCCCGAGCTCGCGATCTTGACCGTCTCGCCGACGATCGGGATGAACGTGAGCCACGAGTACGTGGCTCCGTAGATGACGTGGCCGCCGACGCTCGTGACCCGGCCGGGGCACTGGAAGTCCTCGAGGCGCATGGGTTCGGGGGCTGTGAAGTCGGTCCAGGACTGCGGCCCTTGGGCCCCCGCCTCGAAGCCGAGTGCCAGGCCGGCGGCCACGAAGGTGAGCGTGGCCGTCCGGCCCTTCGGTCCGACCTCGACGAGCTCGACCGTCGTGACCTCGCCGCCGACCGGTCCGACGCTGATCGATCCACCGGCGAGGGTGCGGATGCGAAAGCTGGTGAAGTGGGGGAGCCCGGCCTCCTTCGCCTTCTTCTCCGCGGCGTGCTTGCGCTCGTACTCCTTCTCGTCGGCGTGCGTCGCCCACCGGATGTGGGTCTTGCCTGCGAGCATCGTCTGCAGGCCGGCGATGTCGTCGAACGTGAGGCGCGGATACGCCTTGAAGACCCTGTCCTGATCCTGCGTGGCCCGCAGGTCGAGAAGCCGCAGCGCTTCGATTTCTTCCTTGCCCGTTTCCGTCCCGAGCCGGTCGTGCTCGGTCTGGTACTCGCTCCACAGGGACTTCCACTCGGCCTTGGCTGCGGTCACCTCGACGTCGATGTTCGCTCGGGTGAGGACGAGGCGCTGTTCGAGCGCGGCAATTGCCTCGGGCTTGGCCGACCCGGGCTCACCGAGCTCCGCGAGTCCCTGGCTGAGATCGTCGATCCAGTCCGTGCGGATGCCCGACACGACCTTCTGGTTGATCTTCAGGAGGTCCTGCACCAGGGTCCAATAGCCGCGGTACGCGTGGTCGTAGGCGGGGCTGGGTGCCGTGGTCGGCGCGGGCGTCGGGGACGCGGCCTTCTCGCGCTGGGCGGTGATCAGGCTCACCGTCGCCCGGTTGCCCGCGGTCTGCTGGAGGTCGCTCACGGCGTCGTAGAGGTTGCGGGAACCACTCCGGTGGGCGGGCCGCGCCGAGGTACGGCCGGGTGCGCGTTGGCGCCCCGTTGTCGCAGGGCCCGTGGGATCGTGTCGGTGTCGCAACGGTGCCATGCCACCCTCCGCGTCGCCCCGCGACTGTAAGCCGCGAACGCCGCGCCTGCCGCGCCGGTCGTGTCATCCCGATGGCGGGGACCCGATGAGTGCGCTGCGGCCGCACGGCCCCATCAACGCGGGATCGTTCTGCCCGGCTGGCGCCGGAACGGGTGGGCGAGTTGGGCGAACCAGCCGTCGGGCATCGGCGCCCCGATGCCGTACATCTCGGGCCGACGATCCCGGGGCATGTAGTAGGCGCTGTCGATCACGACCAAGCCGAGCAATGCCGCGACCACCGGCGCTTGGCCGGCCAGCCAATCACGCGTCGCGAGGAGGGACCGGCCACGGCCGAGGTGCTCCCTGAGCCAAGGCCGTTCACCCGCGGGCGGGTTGGAAGAGCTCGACGACGTTGCCAGACGGGTCGAGCACCAGGATCTGCTGGCCCCCGGGGCCGGCGAGGATGTCGTTGCGGAAGCTCGCCCCGGCGGCTCGCAGGCGGGCGACGTCGGCCTCGATGTCCTCGGTGATGAGGTGGATCCGGTTCCACCCGCCGGGCTCGGGCGTCGTGCCGTCGGGCATCGGTCGCCCCGCCGAGCTGGTGGGCCCGGACAGGAGAAGCCGCAGGGGGCCGCGCGTGACGTCGGCGAAGGCGGGCGCGGCGTTGAAGTGCTCCTCGAAGTCGAGGACCGTGGTGTAGAACGCCAACGCCTCGGCGACGTCGTGGACGATGTAGCGGACGTTGGCGGTCTCAGTGTCGGGCATGGGTAGGCCTCCGCATGGGTGGGTCGGCAAGTTGAGGGAGCAGGTAGGTGATCCGCCGTTCGAGCTCGGTCGTGGTGCGTTCGAACGCCGGGTAGGAGGAGCGGTTGCTGGTGCCGGCAGCGGTCGGGTCGGCCATGCTCCAGTGCACGAGCATCGGGGAGGACGGGAACTCGGGGCACACCTCGCGGACGCGGTCGCACAGCGTGATGACCACATCGAAGGGTCGGGAGCGGAGCTCGTCCAGGTGCTTGGTGCGGTTGGCGCTGATGTCGATGCCGCGTCGGGCCAGGACACGGACCGCGCTCGGGTGCAGCGCCTTGGGGTCGCTCCCCGCGCTCGCGGCGCGCACTGACCCTTCGGACAGATCCACGAGCAGCGCCTCGGCGATCTGGGAGCGGGCGCTGTTGCCCGTGCACAAGAAGAGCACGTCGGGTCGGTGGCCCACGCGTCGGACCTTGTGGCGTCCGGGCCGTGCCGGCGCGGCCGAGAGCGCCGGGTGCAAGGCGCCACCGGCCGACTGCAACTGCCGCCGGCATCCCTCGAGGTCGAGCTGGTAGTAGCTCTCGCGGCCGTCGGCGGAGCTGCGACGCGCCGTGACAAGCTCCCCGTCGCGCAGCTGGCGCAGGTGGTACGACACGAGGTTCTGCGGTTCGTCCACCAGCTGCGTCAGCTCTCGCACCGTCCGGTCGGTGAACGCCAGCTCCCGGAGCAACCTCCAGCGAACCGGATGCGCCGCGAGGCGCACGATCCCGGGCGGATCGATCGCGGTGGCGGACGTGTACGCAACTGTTGACCCCACGATCCGACCGTACCGCGGTCGGTTAGATCAATCAATCCCCGTTGATGGATCTCAGCAAGCCGGCGACCGGGCGACCGGGCGATCCGGGCGACCTCAGCGCATCGTGATGGCCGTCGCCACCCGGCGGAGCACGACGGCCATGTCTGAGCGGGCCTGCGCGGGGTCGTCGGCTCGCGCGACGTAGAGCGCCGCTTCGTCCACCGCGCCCACGAGCACGTGGGTCAGCGGGTCCACGGGCTGGTCGGGGATCGTGCCTCGGGCGATGCCGTCGGTGAGCAGCGCCGACACCAGGCCGACGCTGTGGCGCAGGCAGATCTCGCGCCACCGCTCCCAGCCCAGCACCGACGGGCCGTCGATGAGCACGATCCGTTGGAGGCCCGGCTGCGCGCACGCATCGAGCCACGCGTCGGCGCCGGCGAGCAGCAGGCCCACCGTGTCCGCCGGATCGCAGCCGACCACCGCCGCGGCCATCAGGTCGGCGATCTCGGCTTCGGCCTGATCGAGCACGGCCGCGAACAGCTCGGTCTTGTCGGCGAACTGGTGATACAGCGCGCCGCGTGACACGCCGGCCTCGCGGGCCAGGCGCTCGGTGCCGACCTCGGCGAACCCTTCAGTGCCGAACAGGTGGCGGCTGGTGGCCACGAGCGCGGCGCGGGTCGTGGCGGTCCGCTCCTCCTGGGTTCGACTCGGCCGCACCACGGTTGACGCGCTCCCAACTTACGTGCAGACTGTATGGAACTTCCAAACAGCTTGTCTGGAACATGGAACGGTACCAGGAGGATCCATGCCGATCGTCGATCTGCCCATCGGTCGTGTCGACTACCGGGTGTTCGGGCCCGCCGAACCGGGAGCGCGGACCGTGGTCTTCGTCCACGGCTTCCTCGTCAACGGGCACCTGTGGGACGGGGTCGCGGAACGCCTCGCCGTTGACGGTGTCCGCAGCATCGTGGCGGACTGGCCCCTCGGCGCCCACCGCACCCCCGCGGCTCCGGATGCCGAGCTCTCGCCGATCGCCGTGGCCGCGTCGGTGCTGGCCCTGCTGGATGAGCTCGACCTGCACGACGTGACGCTCGTCGGCAACGACACCGGTGGCGCGATCTGCCAGCTGGCGCTGCGCGGCGACCACCACCGGATCGGCCGACTCGTGCTGACGAACTGCGACGCGTTCGAGCACTTCCCGCCGGCCTTCTTCGTGCCGCTTTTCGTCGCCGCGCGGTACCGGCCCGCGGTGTGGGCCGTGCTGCAGAGCACACGGCCCCGGATCCTGCGCCACCTGCCGCTGGCCTTCGGGCTTCTGCTGTCGAAGCCGCGTGACGCGGCGCTCACGCGTGGGTGGGTGCAACCGGCGCTCGAGGACGCGGCCATCCGGCGGGACATCACCCGGTTCGCCCGGGGCGTCCGTCGGGACGAACTGGTGGATGCGGCTTCGTGGCTCGGCGCGTTCGACAAGCCCGTGCGGCTCGTCTGGGGCACCCGGGACCGCCTGTTCTCCGGCGCGATGGCCAAACGCCTGCAGGCCGCGTTCGCGAAGGCCGAGCTGATCGAGGTGGCGGGGGCGACCACGTTCGTCTCGGTCGATCAACCCGAGGCCGTCGCCGACGCGATCCTCGAGATGGCCTGAGGATCAGTCGCGGTGCGGCTTCTGGTGCTGGCCCTGGTGCTCGATGTGCTCGATCGAGTGGTCTGCGGCCAGGTGCACCACGACGTCGGCTCGTGATCGGGTCGGCTCGATGTGCTGAAGCACGTTCGGCGCGTTGATCTCGTCCCATGTCCAGCGCGCCACCGAGGCCACCTCGGTGTCGTCCATGCCGGCGAACGCGGCGTAGATGCTGTCCGGCGTGGAGCGCCGTCGGGTGGCGAGGAACCGATCCACGAACCACTGCTCGATCACGTCGGCGGGGGCGTGCAGGTAGATCGAGTGATCGATGTGCGAACGCAGATCGACGGGGGCGGTGGGCGGGGTCTGCAACACGTTGAGCCCCTCGACGATCAGGACGTCGGGGCGGTCGAAGCTGTGCTGGGCGTCGGGCACGATATCGAACGCCTCGTGCGAGTACACCGGGGTCACGAGCGTCGGCGTGCCCGCAGCCGCCTCGGACACGAAGTGCTCGAGCGCCGGCCAGTCGTAGCTCTGGGGATAGCCCTTCACCATCGCCCCGCCAAGCGCGTCGAGCTGGGCGTTGGGCAGCAGGAAGGCGTCCGTGGCGACCACCGCCACCCGACCGCGGCTGATCCGCGCCGCGAGCATCTCGGCGGTGGTCGACTTGCCGACCGCGACCGGTCCCACCAGGCCGAGGACGTACGGACGATGCGGGGACCCGTCGATCTGCGCGGTTAGCGCCGCCGCCAAGGCCGCCAGCTGGGGATCGACGCGGGTCTCCTCGGCTGGGTCGGTCATGCCCGCAGCTTCGCGCGGCGGCGTCTCGCGCGAGGGCACGGACCTCGGCACGATGGTCAGGGCGCGGCGGTGGACTCGTGGAGTTGGGTGGCGACGGCGCGCAGGTGGTCCGCGAAGGCCGGCGGCGTGATGACGGTGAACGGCGCCTGCGTGTTGGCGATGATGTGGGTCGGCCAGCGGAACGAGTCCGTGCGCATGGTCACCCGACACCGGCTCGGGGTGAGATCGTCGACGTCGACCCATGCGCCGTACGCGTCGCGGAGCTGATCGCCGGGCACCTCGACCTCGACGACGATCTGGTGCAGCGCGGCGAGCTCGCTCATGTTGAACCGGACGTAGTCGTAGAGGTTGCTCGCCGGGGGCGTGCGCGGCTCGAACGTGTTGCGAGCCGGGACTGGCTCGCGCATTCGATCGATGCGGAAGGTGCGCCAGTCCGCCCGGTCGCAGTCGAAGGCCACCAGGTACCAGCGCGTGTCGACGGCCACGAGTTGGCACGGTTCGACGTAGCGGGTCGTGGCCGTGCCGTCCGCCGCCAGGTACCCGAACGAGAGGCGCACCTGATCGCGGCAGGCGCCGGCGACGGCGTCGAGGATCGCGAGCTGCGGCGCCGCGCTCGCGGTGGCCGACCCGAACGTGGTGGTCGCGCCGACGGTTTCGGCGCGTTGGCGCTGCACGGGTCCGAGCATCGAGAGGACCTTGGTGAGCGCACCGAGCGACGCCTCGGCGAACTCGGTCGTGCCCGAGGCCGCCGTGTGGAGCGCCGCCGCCAGCGCGGTGGTTTCGTCGTCATCGAGGAGCAGGACCGCATCGCCGGTCGCGCCGCCGAGCCGGTAGCCGCCGCCGACACCGCGATCGGATTCCACGGTGTAGCCGAGCTCGCGGAGCCGCTCGATGTCGCGGCGCAGCGTGCGGTCCGACACCTCAAGCCGGGCGGCGAGATCCGCCCCGGGCCAGTAGCGGCGCCGTTGCAGCAGCGAGAGCAGCCGGAGGGTCCGGGCAGTGGAGTCGGCCATGGGACCAGTATTGCGACCATTGCGGACAGGAACTGACCGGAAGTGACCTCATGCTGCCCCCATGACGAACCCCACGACACCATCACCGGAGCGCCACGACCTGCTCGAGGCGCTCACGATGCACCGCCAGTTGCTGCGGCGCACGGCCCAGGGACTGACCGATGAGCAGGCGCGGCTGCAGCCGACGGCCAGCGAGCTGAGCGTCGGCGGCATCATCAAGCACGTCACGGGGACCGAGCGGATGTGGGCCATGTTCATGGTCGACGGTGGCGGGGCGGGCGATCCTGGGATCGACTGGGCGAACCCATCGCCGGATGCCGTCGAGGCGTACAAAGCCGCCTTCCGGCTCCTCCAGGTCGAAACCCTGGCGGGCGTGCTGGCCACCTACGAGGAGGCCGCCGCTGCGACGGACCAGCTCGTGCTCGACCTGCCCGACCTCGACCGCTCCTTCCCGCTGCCGCCCGCGCCGTGGTTTCCCCCTGGTGCCCACCGCAGCGTGCGGCGCACGATCGTGCACATCATCGCGGAGACCGCGCAGCATGCCGGCCACGCGGACATCATCCGCGAGACGATCGACGGCGCCAAGACCATGGGGTAGCGCGACCCTCTGCGAGTCGGCTACGGGGTCGGTGTCACGGCCCGGCCGGGGTCGAGGAGCGCCGCCAACCGAGCCATCTCGTCGCTGACCTCGCGCTGGAGCCAGTCCTGCAGGCCGGCTCCGTAGAACCAGCGCCATGGCCGCCGGAAGGTCAGCTGGTAGCGGTGGGTGACGCGACAGCCGGCGTCATTGGGCGCGCAGTGGAAGGTCCCCTGGAAGCCCACGACGAGGCGGCCCGGCTGACGGGGGGCGCCGGTGAAGGTGAGCTCACGCCAAGGCGTGAGCGTCACGAGGGTGGTGTCGGGCGCGGGGGGCAGGCCCCGCAGGTGGCCCCAATACCGGGTGGATCCGTGACCGTGCTCGTCGAGCACGACTGGTCGGATGATCCGCCCGATCTTGGTGTCGGCCTGGCGGTAGCGGTCGAGGTCGAGCACCAGCTCGAGCATCTCCCGGCTCGTGCACGCCACCAGGGTTTCTGCTTCTGCCCGTACAACCATTCGATGATGATATCACTACACTCGTAGTGATGAGCGACGATCTCTCCACCCGACGCCGTCTGATCGACGCCGCGATGACCCTCTTCGCGAGCGGAGGGTTCGCAGCTACAACCGTGGGTGACATCGAGCAGGCGGCCGGCCGCGCGCCGCGTTCAGGCGCGCTGTACACGCACTTTCCCTCGAAGCTGGCCGTGCTCGAAGCCGGCCTCCAGCTCCACTTGGCCTCGGTGCGCGCGACCGCGGAGGACCTGGCGCTGATGCCGCTGGGTGATCTGCGCATCGAGCTCGAGCTGCTCGGGTGGTGGCTGCTCGCAGAGCTGGACCGCGAGCGCGAGCTGACCCACGTGCTCGAACGAGAAGGGGATCGCCTACCCGAGTGGCGCGATCGCGTCCGGGCCGAGATCTCCGATCGTGGCTATGGGGCGGCGGCGGCGTTCGTCGCGCGGTGGGCCGCCGACCTGCGCCTGCCGACCGAGGATCACGAGGCCCTGGCGGTGCTGCTCGTCGGCATGTTGGTCAACGTACGGCGCTCCGCGTGGACCTTCGGTGCCGAACCGCTGGGGGTAGACGACGATCGAGCCGTCGCAGCGTTCGTGGCGGTGGGCACCACCGTGTTGCAGCAGCGTCGCTGACCCTGCTGACGACGGCCGGCCATCCCGCCCGTCACCCGGCCGGCGACGCCGGGACTCGTCGGCTTCTCCGCCCGAGCCGCGGCCGATCACCGGGCCTTGCTCGACGAGCCACCGCTGGCGTCGATGCCAGTTGAGTACCTCGCCCCTCGCATCGAGGAACGCTCCCTCGAAGTGCAGCGGCTGCTCGCCGATCGCGGCCAGCACCGCGCACCGTCGATCCCCGACCTGTTGATTGCCGCTACCGGCGAACTCGCCGACCCGCGACAGACCCCCGAGGCCGCGAGTCTGCAAGGACGCACCGACCGCTCATCTGCCACGGCCGCAGCCCCGACGTGGCTCGAGAGGTGGCAAGGCTGGCGCGGGGCCATACTGCTTGGGTGCCAGGCGCAACGGATGCGAAACGCAAAGGCCTACTGCTCATCGACTTCCAGATTGACTTCCTCGCCCCGACTGGGCGGCTGCCGGTTGATCAGGGTCAAGTCGAGCCCGTCATCGTGGCGGCTCGGCGTGCAGTAGCGGAAGCGCAAGCCGATTCGCACCTGATCGTGATGATCGGCAACGAGTTCCGGGCGAGCGATGTGATCGGCAACCTGCTCCGTCGCCGAGCCGCGGTCAAGGGCAGCGCCGGGGTGGTCTGGGACGACCGGGTGGATGCCCCGGGCGCCAGGTACATCCCGAAGTGGAAGGCGAACGCCTTCTGCAATCCGGATCTTGCGGCCCTGCTCGAGGAGAGCATGTCGGCTGGGTACGACTGGCTGGGCTCTACACCAAGGCGTGCGTCAGCGCGACGGCCAAGGGGGCGCAGAAGCGTGGGCTGTCGGTCCAAGTCATTGGTGACGCAACCGCGTGCAGCAGCGACAGGTCCCGCGAGGTCGCCCTCGACAAGCTACGTCGTGCAGGCGTAGAGGCCGTCTGAGCACCAGTCCTCCACGTGGTCACGTTCCGGCGAGCAGCCGCGCCTTCGATCCGGCGTTGGGTGACACTCGGAGGCTCGGGTTCTCGTCCCAGGCGCTGTGGCAGTCGCTGGAGTTCCCGACCGAGGCGGCGTTGCTTGAGTCGTTCATTGTGACGTATGACGAACTGGGCGTGGAAGAGGACGACACGAGTTAGCCCCCGGTGACGAAGGCGAGGACGACGGACCCAGGGGTGCGCGGTGCGGCGGTCGAGGCGCGTGCCGTCGGCGAAGAGGAACCGGGCGAGCTCGTGGCGGTCGAGGCCGCGTCCTTCTTTGGGGTGTACGGGCGGGCGTCGTACGTCCTGGGCGGGGTTGGCGGCGATGCGGCCGTCGATGTGCGCGAACCGGTAGAGGCCGCACACGGTGGACAGGCGCCGGTCGATCGTGGAGGCCGCCAAGCCCCGGGCTTCGAGCGCGGCGCGGTAGCGCTCGATATCGGGCCGTGTCGCTGCCAACACCTCGAGCCCGTCGTCGGCTGCCCACCGGAAGACGCCGCGCAGGTCGTGGCGGTAGGCGTCGGGGGTGCGGCCCCCGTAGCGGGCCAGGAACGCAGCAGCGGCCACGGCCGCTTCCTGGTCGGCGACGCTGGCGTCGACAGGGCTGTGATTTGAAGTCTGTTCGGTCATGGCTGATCCTCCTCAACAAGGGGAGTCCAGCGAACCAGCGCTTGCGCCGTGGACCGACCGCCAGCCGGCGATCAGGGACGTGGGCGGTCCGGGATTCGGGGACGGTCGGAGTGAGCGTTCGGGGTTACCCGTGTCGGCCGTGATGGGGAGTGGATCGCGGGTGCTGTGAGGCTCGGTGAGAAGGGCAGCGGCCTCCGGGCCGTGTGATGATGCGCACTGTGGATGGCATCGCGATACGGGCGTTCTCGCCGAAGGACCAACCTGTCGTCACGGCGCTGATCCTCGAGGGCCTGGCCGAGCACTGGGGCGAGGTCGACGAGTCACTGAACCCCGATGTGCACGACCTACGTTCGTCCTACCCGGACGGCCGCACCGTGGTCGCGCAGCGCGGGGATCGACTCGTGGGCACCGGAACCTTGTTCCCGGTCGGCAATCGAACGGCCGAGATCAAGCGGATGTCCGTCGCCCCGGACTGCCGGCGGATGGGCGTGGGCCGAGCCCTCGTCACCGCGTTAGTCGAAGCGGCACGGGTCTGGGACGTTGACCAGGTGGTGCTCGAGACCTCCGCCCACTGGGATGCCGTGGTCGCCTTCTACCTCGGCTGCGGCTTCGTGCTGACCCACCACAACGACGGCGAGTTCGGTCGCGACGCCTGGTTCGCGCTGACTCTCTAACGACCTACCCCTCACGCTGACCCACCGATCGGGCGCACGCACTCCCGGTGAACTGCCCGATGCGCGCCGAGGTTCTGCCCGCGCGATCGGGAATGGTCTGGGGGCTGTGAACCCGCGGTGACCCAACTCCGCGCACGGCGCAGGTGCTTGGGGAGGTGGTGGCTACGGTGACAAGGTGACCGACGACGGAACTGCCGTGATCGTGCTGAATGGGGGTTCGAGCTCGGGGAAGTCGTCGATCGCTCGTTGCGTGCAGGAACTCCTGCCGACGCCTTGGCTTCGGCTCGGCATCGACGATCTGATCGATGCGGCACCGGCTCGCCTCGTCAGCGGCCCCGACGCCAGCCTGGCGTTCGCTCCCGATGGATCAATCGCGGTTGGTGCGGCGTTCGCCGAACTCGAACGTGCCTGGCAGTTGGCCTTGGCGGCCATCGCCCACGCAGGCGTGGGCGTGATCGTGGAAGATTCGTTCCTCGGAGGATCCGCTTCCCAGGACCGGCTCGCGACGGCGTTGGCGGGCCTGAACGTGGTCTGGGTCGCCGTTCATTGCGACGGCCCTGTCGCGGTCGCACGCGAAGCCGCGCGCGGGGATCGGGTCGCAGGTATGGCCCTCGCGCAGGCGCAATCGGTTCATGAAGGTGTGGTCTATGACCTCCACGTCGACACGACGGCTGCGTCTCCTCGTGAGTGCGCGACCAGCATCGTGTCTCGACTCTCCATGTAACTGCCGTAACCGTCCGGCCGATCAATCCTGCTTCGGCACCCACACGACTCCTTGGCTGACATTGATCCTCCCGCTCATGAAGGGCCCGGGCGCACCGAAGCACTGCCCGCGCTGTCGGCGATGACCCAGGCGACGGCGCCGCTCAGCGGAGCCGGTAGGTCGGGAGCGAACCGGCGATCTGGGACGCGACCCGACCGCGGATATACCCGCTGGTTCTGGGGCAGGTGCGCGCCGAACCCGGCCAGATGCATCGGTTCATGGGTGCGATGCTGACGTGATGCCCGTGAACCCTCGAGTTGCCGCCGTCGGCTGCCTGGCCGCCCCGGATCTCGACGACGACTTCCCGCTCGTCCGCGACGCGTTGACCGACCGGGGATGCACCTTCGAGTTCGCGGCGTGGAATGACCCGGCGGTCGACTGGGGCTCATTCGACTTGTTGGTGATCCGCGGCACCTGGGACAACATCGTTCACCCAGCCGACTACCTCGCCTGGGCGGGCGGCGCCGGCGCGACCACGGCGATGCTCAACCCGGTCGCGGCGTTGAGCTGGAACATCGACAAGCGCCATCTCGCCGACCTGGCATCGGCGGGACTGCCGATCGTGCCCACGACATGGGTCGAGCCCGCGGACGACTGGTCCGAGACGGCGACGGACTTCGTGGTCAAGCCGGCGATCTCCGGGGGCGCGCTCGACACCGCCCGCTACGGAGCGCACGACATCGAACAGGCCCGGCGCCATGTGCGACGGCTGCAAGCGGAAGGTCGAACAGTGATGGTGCAGCCCTACATGCCAGCAGTCGACGTCGAAGGTGAATGCGCCCTCGTGTACTTGGGGGGCCAGTTCAGCCACGCGGTGCAGAAAGGCCCGATGCTCGAGCAGGGGGCCGGCATCGTCGATCGGCTGTGGGAACGCCGGACGCTGACGCCCACGAGTCCGACCGCGGCCCAGCTCCGACTCGCCACCGACACCATCAATGCTTTCCCCGAAACGTGGCGAGACGACCTTCTCTACTGCCGAATCGACGTCGTGCATGACGCCGATGGCCAGCCCCTGCTCCTCGAGGTCGAGCTCATCGACCCAACTCTGTTCCTGCACCTGCACAATGGCGGAATCGCACGCTTCGCTACGTGCATCGTCGACGCGCTGGAACTTCTTGCGCCGTAGCGACACTCGGTCAGTCGAACAACCGCGACTGGAGCTCCGCACCGCAACAGCGACGCTCGACAGAGCCGTGATCGGCGCGCGCACTGCCGGCGATGTGCCCGATCGCACTCCGTTGATCGGGGATGCTCCCGAGCGCTGATCTGGGACGTCCGCGTCACCGAACCGGGATCAACCCCAGGATGATCGGATGTCTGGAGGGCGAGCTACGGGCAGTCGCCGGGCCACGGTCCAAGGCCCAGTTGATGCAGGACGTAGCTCGCCGACCAGCGCACATCTTGGTGTGAATCGCCGACGGCAGCACGCAGCGCTACTGCAGTCGCATCGGCCGGGTAGTGAAGCAACGCCATCGCGATTGCATCCCGCACTTGCCACTCGGGATCGAGAGCCAGTCGGTCGAGCAACTTCGGGAGTGTTCGCGGATCGTCACCGGCTCTGGCGACCAGTCGGTCGACCACCTCGTGTCGAACATGCCAATTGTCATCGGACAGACCGGCGACCAACTCGTCGGTGTTGTGCAGCGACTGTGCCCGCACCCGCGCGGCGGACCACGCCGCCCGGCCCTGGTCTTCAGCGGGATCTTCCTCATCAACGACCGGGACCGACACCGGCCCGATCCTGACCTCATCGCGCTCGTCCTTCCCTGGCAGGTTGGGCACGCACCCAGTCTGCTCTACGACAGGATCACCAACCCAAGGATTCGAGTAGTTCCCACCGCCAGCATCTGCCGAAGTGCGGCGCGGAGCTCGGTGGCCGGGAGCATCGTTCGGCCCGCTCGCGGGGCGTGGTTATGCCCGCGTGATCTGGGACACTCTCGCGATGCGACAATGGGTCGATCGAAATGCGGCTGTCGGTTGTTGAGCGCCACGCTGGATGACCACGGCTTGGCCTTCGTCGGTGAGGACGAGTTGGTGGTCACCGTGGCGTAGCCGTGGTCATCGTGGCGTGGGGCGGTGGTCAGGCTGGCGCTATTCGGCGGTGACTTCGGTGAC